>NZ_AP021881.1:2139385-2445012 GCF_009937995.1 Sulfuriferula nivalis | reverse complement strand
GCATGCTGTTCGAAACAGGTCATCCTTGGATTACCTTCAAAGACCCATGCAACATCCGCAGCCCACAACAACACGTAGGCGTGGTGCATAGCTCTAACTTGTGTACAGAAATCACCCTGAACACCTCCGATACCGAAATCGCCGTATGTAATCTGGGCTCAGTCAACCTGGTTGCGCATCTGGAAGATGACGGCAAGGGTGGCAAAAAGCTGAATCTGGAAAAAATGCAGCGCACTATCAAGATCGCGATGCGCATGCTGGATAACGTTGTTGACGTGAACTTCTACGCAGTTGGTAAAGCACGCAACTCCAACCTTAAGCATCGCCCTGTTGGCCTGGGTATCATGGGCTTCCAGGATTGTCTGCATACCATGCGCGTACCTTATGCGTCTGAAGCAGCGGTTGAGTTTGCTGATCGTTCAATGGAAGCGGTTTGCTACTACGCTTACTGGGCATCAACAGAACTGGCAGCTGAGCGTGGTCGTTATTCCAGCTTTGCAGGTTCATTGTGGGATCGCGGCATCCTGCCACAAGACAGTCTGAAATTGCTGGCGCAGGAACGCGGTGGCTATCTGGAAGTGGATGACTCCAGCACGCTGGATTGGGATGCATTGCGTGCGCAGATCAAACTGCACGGTATGCGTAACTCCAACTGTGTGGCAATTGCGCCAACTGCAACGATTTCTAATATCGTTGGTGTGTCAGCGTGTATCGAGCCAGCTTATCAAAACATCTACGTTAAATCGAATTTGTCAGGTGAATTCACCATGACTAACTCTTACCTCGTACGTGAATTGAAAGCGTTGAAACTCTGGGACGAAGTCATGGTCGGAGATATTAAGTACTTCGATGGTTCACTCGCCAAGATTGACCGCATCCCTGCGGAAGTGCGTACCCTGTATGCGACAGCATTTGAGATCGATACGCACTGGATGGTGGAATGTGCATCACGTCGCCAGAAGTGGATAGATCAAGCGCAGAGCCTGAATATCTACATGGCAGGTGCATCAGGTAAGAAACTGGATGAAACCTACAAACTGGCATGGATACGTGGTCTGAAAACGACTTACTACCTGCGTACTTTGGGCGCAACCAGTGCAGAAAAATCCACCGGTAAGGGTGGCGAGTTGAATGCAGTGAGCGCACATGCACCGAGTGCCGCAGTGAGCGCAGACAGCGCACCTGCAACCGAGGTGAAATTCTGCGCAATAGATGACCCAACTTGCGAATCTTGCCAATAAGCTAAAAATAACAGAGGATAAATATGCTAAATTTTGAAGACACTTTTACAGCAACCATCAAACCCGTGGCGCCATTAGGTGCGATGAATGCAGGTTCCACCAATGATGGCGCGATTCCTAGCGGCGTAGCTTTGCGTGTACGTGCGGAAGATAAGCGCATCATCAACGGTACTGCCGACGTTAACCAGCTCGTTCCATTCAAATACAAATGGGCGTGGGATAAATACCTGTCAGGTTGCGCAAACCACTGGATGCCGCAAGAAATCAACATGAGCCGCGACATCGCGCAGTGGAAAGACCCTACCGCGTTGACCGAAGACGAGCGCCGTCTGGTAAAGCGTAATCTGGGCTTCTTTGTGACTGCAGATAGTCTGGCTGCAAACAACATCGTACTCGGCACCTACCGCCACATCACCGCGCCAGAATGCCGCCAGTACTTGCTGCGTCAGGCGTTTGAAGAGGCAATTCATACCCACGCTTATCAATACATCGTTGAAAGTCTGGGTCTGGATGAAGCTGAAGTGTTCAACGCGTATCACGAAGTCGAAAGCATACGCGATAAGGACAACTTCCTGATTCCGTTCATCGAGACGCTCACCAACCCTGAATTCAAAACCGGCACGCTGGAAAATGACCAGAAGCTGTTGAAGTCATTGATCGTCTTCGCCTGCATCATGGAAGGCCTGTTCTTCTACGTCGGCTTTGTGCAAATCCTCGCACTCGGTCGTCAAAACAAAATGACCGGCGCCGCAGAGCAATACCAGTACATCCTGCGCGACGAATCCATGCACTGCAACTTCGGCATCGACTTGATCAACACCATCAAGCTGGAAAACCCGCAGTTATGGACGCCTGAATTCCGCGCTGAAATCAAAGCCTTGTTCCTCAAAGGTGTAGAGCTGGAATACCGCTACGCCGAAGACACCATGCCACGCGGCGTGCTGGGGCTGAATTCCAGCATGTTCAAGGAATACCTGCGCTTCATCGCCAACCGTCGTTGCCAGCAGATTGGCCTCGATGAGTTGTTCGAGAATGCACCGAATCCATTCCCGTGGATGTCCGAGATGATAGATTTGAAGAAAGAGAAAAATTTCTTTGAGACTCGGGTGACTGAGTATCAGACGGGTGGGGCGTTGAGTTGGGATTGATGATTGAGGTGAGAAAAAGGCGCATGAAAATGCGCCTTTTTTTGTTTGGGTGGGGTTTTAATGTAGGACTTGCCCTCGATTTATTAGATGCTTAGGGGCGACCTGTATTTAAACGTTAAGCGATCAACAATCGGATAATAGAATGACAATTTGGAACTATTCAGACTGCCCCGCAAATATTAGTGGAAAAGTAATTTCAGAACCCTGTTGTGTTTTTTGTAATTCAAATATGCATGAATTACAACAGAGAACTGTAGAACATGTAGACGATAACATTGATGAATCTACCCATGTTGCTGTATGCCCTATATGTGGGTGGTGGAAAATTCTGAGAATCGAAGAGGAAATCAACGGAACTGGATATTTTGAACCAGATCCAGAGGAGTTTTGGATAGACGGTTCCTACAGGAAAAATCGATTATGGGGTGCGTATGGAAGCTTAAAGGAGCTTGATCTTGTTGATATTGATTTGCCAATAGAAGATGTTAGAGCTTACCTAGTTGGGCGATATGAAAAACGTTTTGAGTTACATCCACGGCTATTTGAACAAACGGTTGCTAGTGTGTTTGAAGATCTTGGTTATATTTCGAGGGTTACTGCCTATACAAACGATGGTGGGATTGATGTCATTTTGGAAGGGATTAACAATCAAACTATTGGCGTACAAGTGAAGCGTTATAAAAACTCCATTCAGGTGGAGCAAATTAGATCGCTAGCTGGTGCTTTGTTGATTGGTGGGTACACAAAGGGAATGTTTGTGACCACATCAAAATATCAGTCTGGGGCGGGGCGGGTCAGTGCAGCCGCAGAGTCTCGGGGAATTGCGATTGAATTAATTGACTCAGATGGTTTGTACTCCGCGTTAGAAATTGCTCAGAGAAATAGGTATGAATATAAAAATGATCCTGATGCGCCATTCTATGATTTAGATAATATTCCTATGAGGCTATTTAATTGATTTTTCTAGGTAGAAACAACGGTGTCAGGTCTAGCTATGTAGCATATCGCTAGCCATGTCAGGCCGGGGATTGCCCGGCGGCAAGTCACTTTCTCTTGCTTGCCCAAGAGAAAGTAACCAAAGAGAACGGCACCCTACCGCCTCGCCCCTGCGGGGTTCCTTCGTCTGAACCGTTCAGCCGGGGGCTGCGCAACTCGCCCTGGCAGCTTGCACACCCCGCAAGCTGCTGCGGAGCTCAAACAGTGCTCGCCTATATCTCCCGCCTAAACGCCCCAGCCGAAGCGACGCAGAAGGGGAGAGAAGTGTTAACAGCGCGAAGTTACGCGCAAGCGCGTGATGGCTTTATTTGATTTTGCTTGTCTGGGCTATGCCCAGACAAGGGTAGAGTCGGTGGGTAATTTTTGAATTTGTTTTTGAATTTTCGCTTTTGATCTTATCCCCTCTTCCACCGCCGAGTAGCGGAGGCTAGCCGGGGGTAGTCGGAGAGGACTATTTGAGGCCGCAGGCCGAGTTCCGCAGCCGCCCGGCTTGACGAGCAACGCAGGGTACCCCGTAGGGGCGGTGGAATGGGGTGCCTTTTTCTTTGGTACCTTTCTTTTGGGCAAGCAAAAGAAAGATACCAGCCGCCGGGCTGCCCCCGGCCTTCCATGCAAGCAATACGGACAAACTTTTGAGTGACTGATGGGGCACTCTCACTGCCACATACTTTTGCCATTGATACACTTCTGACTGCCGGCAAGTTGCTGCAAGCGGATTAGTCTGCGGCTTTAATAATCAGCAATAGACAGGCTATTCCAGACGCACTCGGTACACTTCTGCCAGTGAGGTGTTGCGCTGGCGGGCGTATGCCAGGGCATTTGCGGTGAGTGGCACCATGCCGTCCAGAAGTGCTTGTGCCTGTATCTGTTCAGTTGATGCTTCGTCGGTGATCATTTTTTGTATGGCGGGGGTAACTTCCAGCAATTCATAGACGGCCATGCGTCCGCTGTAACCTGTTCCGTTGCAATGTTCACACCCCGCGCCACGATAAAAGACTTCTTCGGGTGAGACGTTCAATGTGGTGCGAATTGTGCTCTCGACTACCTCTTCTGTTTTGCAGTGTTCGCAATTCTTGCGTATCAGTCGCTGTGCCAGTATGCCCACCAGGGTTGATCCCAGCAGGTATGACTCTACTTCCATATTCCTTAATCGTGAAATGGTGGAAGCGGCGTCGTTGGTGTGCAGGGTGCTGAGTACCAGGTGACCCGTCAACGCGCTTTTTAACGCAATGTGCGCAGTTTCCTGATCGCGGATTTCACCTATGAGTATGACGTCGGGATCGTGCCGCAAAATATGGCGCAGGGCTTCAGCGAAGGTATAGCCTATATCGGCTTTGACCTGAATCTGCATGATGCCGTCTATATGATACTCGACGGGATTTTCTACGGTGATGATGTTGAGGTTACGTTTACGGACTTCATTGAGTGCGGCGTAAAGCGTGGTGGATTTCCCCGATCCTGTGGGCCCTGTGACCAGTATCAGGCCGGCACTGCGATTAAGCATGGCGATGATCTTAGCCTCGTCGTGCGGCGAGAAACCCAGCGCAGAGATGGGCTTGAGTCCGGATTTTGTGTCGAGTACACGTATCACCATGCTTTCGCCATTGACCGTGGGCATGGCTGAAACACGCATGTCGACAATGTTGTCTTTGAATACGGCGCGCATCTGCCCGTCTTGCGGCAGGCGTTTTTCTGAGATGTCCATATTCGACAGGATTTTTAAGCGACTGATCAGCGCGGGCAATAGGGTTTTTGGCAGATGCTTGATATCGGTCAGTTCGCCGTCTATCCGAAACAGGACATCGAAGTGGTCTTCACCGGGTCGGATGTGGATGTCGGATGCGTGACGGCGTATGGCTTCGAGTAATAATTCCTGAACCAGGCGTACCAGCGGTTTTTCATTAGCCAGTTGCTCAGCATCAAGTTGTGGTTGCTCGATAGTAAGTGGCTGGATATCCATTTGCGCAAGTGTTGCCGTTGCGTTGCTATTGCTGGTGGCATTGCTTACAGCCCATGCTATATCTGCGCTAGTGGCAACGGTTATTTCAATATTGTGGCCTGTGATAAAGCGCAACAGCTCTACGGATTCATAATCGGTAGGGTCTTCCATCGCTACTACCAGTCGGTCGTCATGCATCATGATGGGTACGATACGGTGGTGTGCCACCCATTCTGCTTCAACCAGTGCCAGCGCACGGGTGTCTGGCTTCATTCCTTGCAATTTAACGAAGGGCAGGCCGAGATTGTGGGCGAGGACGGATTGGTATGTTTCGGGTGAGATGGCGCCCATTTGAACCAGTACATCACCCAGATTTTTAGCACGATTGACGGTTTGATTGTGTAGCGCGAGATTAAGCTGCTGCTGGGTAATCAAACCTTGATTCAGTAGGGTAGTACCGATTTTTTCAGGTGCTTTAGGGGGCGGCTGCTCAAGTGCTGTGATGAGCATTTCTTGGGAGACTGGCTGGGTTTCCAGTAAGTAGGCGCCGATGCGTTTAGCCTGCAATTCCTCATGCGATTTAATGCCTGCGTCGAGCTGATCTGGTGTCGTGGCGCCAGACTGCAACAAGGCTTCAGGCATGGAAGCACCTAACTGATGATTTTTGACTGAGCGGCGCGGTACAAACATGCGTACACACTGATCATGAGCAACAACAGGGAAAAGATGAATTCCATCATTGCTCATCAGAAAGCCACGCGTTTTGCCCGTCACCTGTTTGCCATCTATAAATGACAGCGTAAATGTCTGCAAGGAGTCCGGCAGCGTGATACTCAAGTTGGCTACTGCAAGCGGATGGGAAGTGGTGGCAGGAGGTAACGGGGTGGAAAAAACCATATAACGCAGTGATGCGTAGGGGATATCGATTCCTTGTTTTGTGTCATCAAGGTTCAGATGTATGACGCCTTGCACTCGATTGATTGCTTCCAGCTGACCATGCTGTATTTTCCCATCTAACAGATGTGCCACCACGTGCTGATGCAGCAACTCTCCCTCATCTTGGGTAGTCGTCAACGGCGCAGCAGGAAAATCGAGCAGGTTAGGCATAGGCTACGAATTTTTATGAGTATGGTATAGAGGAATTATACTGCCCCTAGCATATTGTGCCAGCAGTGATATTGCGTACAGTTGGTCTTCCGTAGCGCGAGGTATATAGTGATATCTTTAGTCTTAGTTTAAAAATAGAGTCGCTAGACCAGAATTGAATCGCATGGATTTGTAGAGGGATGTATGAAAATTTTGTCAGGTATTTTGTTGGTGCTGCTATTGAGCGCATGTGCTTCATATAGCGGACGTGGTTTGCAGCCTGATGTGGCTGGTTATGATGATGTGATACGGGTGATGGGGCAGCCCACTATGCACTGGCAGAACGCTGATGGTACTCGTCAGCTGATTTATCCTCGCGGTTCTATGCACACTTATATGGCAGTGGTAGCGGCTGATGGCAAGCTTAAAAGTATAGAGAATGTACTGGATGAACAGCATTTTTCACAGATACAGCCGGGGATGACTAAAGAGCAGGTGCTACGCATACTCGGACCATCAGTGCCAGCGTGGACCGTATATTACGCCAGTCGTGATGAATTAGCGTGGGAGTGGCGCTACTGCAACGCGTGGCGGCAGTCATCCCGTTTTGATGTGCTGTTTGATGCGACTCAGGGTGTCGTGCGTTCATCCATGGGGATGACTGAGTCACAGCGAGGAATGTGTGGTATCAGTGAATGTATGTGTTAGTCAGAGATGACGTTGCTGCGTTCTGAATTTCGTAAAGTGAGCTGATGATGGTCGTACAGGATGTGTCGAGCGTAGCAGATGCTGAATCAGATTTTAATCTGGGGCAGGATATGCGGGTAGACGAGGCCGTGCATGTGATTATGCGCCACCTGCTGGAATCTATGCGGACTCATGAAGCAGGTGTAATTGCAGGTCAGGATGCGGAATTTTTGCATGACTTTCGCATCGCCGTGCGTAGTCATCGGGTTTTGCTGGGGCAGATGCATGGGGTTATCCCGCAGCGCACCTTGATACGCTTACGTAAAGGATTTCTGTGGCTGGGTAAAATCACCACCGCGCAGCGGGATTTGGATGTTTATTTGCTTACGCTGGCCGCCGGCAAACGTGATCTGGTTCCTTTGCGTGAGTTTTATCAGCATCAACAGCAGCTTGCCCATCAACAATTGGTGGCGGATCTGGCGTCGCCACGTTATACGCAATTAATGGCATTCTGGGCCGCTTATCTTGAAGCGCCGCTACCGGTGCACAGCAGGCTGCTGTATGCCCAGTATCCTCTCGCAGATTTTGCCAACAAACGTATCTGGCGCATGGTGCGCAGGGTGCTGAAACAGGGCGGCGCAATTCAGGCGGATAGTCTAGCGCAAGTGCTGCACGAACTGCGTAAATCCTGTAAAAAGCTGCGTTATCTGATGGCGTTTTTTCAAAGCCTGTATCCAGAGAAAAAAATGAACAAAGCGCTCAAGGCATTAAAATCATTGCAAGATTTGTTGGGTGAGTATCAGGATTTACAGGTACAACAAGCTTATTTAACTGATTTCAAACAGCAGGCTGGCGCAAATATCCCTGTGTACGCGCTGACGGCGGTGTATGTGCGTATGAGTAAGATGCGCAAACGTGAGGACAGGCTGCGTCAGTTGTTTGAGCGGCAGTTCGCTGAATTCGCTGAGCATCGCTACAAGTTGTTCAAACGCCTGTTCAAGGCGGATAAAACAGCTGATCTCAAGCGCGCACGCGGTTAATCGCAATCGGAATACGCTGTCTGCCGAAGTGTCCTTGTGTGCTATCAAATCGACCTGCTATCAGGCTGTTGCAATCAGGGCAATGTCCATCTGGGGTTAGCCGATATTCGTTAATGTGATACCAGTCACGCACGATCAGCGGCGCATGGCAGTCGGGGCAAAACGTGGTGTCGCCCTCAATGTGATGCACATTGCCGGTGTAGACGTAATGCAGTCCAGCGTGCAAAGCAATGTCGCGCGCCCGCACCAGTGTAGTGGCTGGTGTTTGTGGGATGTCTGGCATTTTGTAATCAGGATGGAACGCGGAAAAATGCAGCGGTACATCTGGTCCCAGTTGCTGCATGATCCACTGGCACATGGCGGTAATCTCTTCATCACTATCGTTTTTACCCGGGATGAGCAGGGTGGTGATTTCGAACCAGACATCGGTTTCGTGCTTGAGATAAACCAGCGTGTCCAGTACGGGTTGCAGTTGTGAGCCAGTGAGTTTGAAATAGAAGTCTTCGGTAAACGCTTTGAGATCAACATTGGCGGCATCCATCTTGCTGAAAAAGTCGCGGCGTGCTGCTTCGTGGATGTAGCCGGCAGTTACTGCCACAGTTTTAATGTCGCGAGCATGGCAGGCATCGGCAGTGTCCATCGCGTATTCGGCAAAAATCACCGGGTCGTTATAAGTAAACGCCACACTCTTGCAGCCGTTTTGTTCGGCGGCGATGGCGATGGTTACCGGTGATGCCTGATCCATCAGCTGATCCATATCTTTGGATTTACTGATGTCCCAGTTCTGGCAGAATTTGCATGCCAGGTTACAACCCGCTGTGCCGAATGACAGTACACTGCTGCCGGGATAAAAGTGGTTGAGTGGTTTCTTTTCTATCGGGTCGATACAGAATCCGGATGAGCGCCCGTAAGTAGTCAGTACGATTTGATTGCCCTCGCGCATGCGTACAAAGCAGGCGCCACGCTGGCCGTCATTGAGTTTGCAGTCGCGTGGGCACAGGTCGCACTGAATACGACCATCGGCTATAGCATGCCAGTATTTTCCAGGATGATGTGGATTCACTTGATTAACCCCGCTTCGCTCCACTTGCTGACTGTGTAGCGATACAGCTTGACGTTTTTATCCCAGAATTTTGGATTAAGTCCCGCTTTATGTTTCAGGTGTGCCATGAATTCGACGGGTTCAGGGAGTTGTTCCCATACCTGCGGCAAAAAAGTGCTGCGATAGTTGCCAAATTCAAACACTACGCCATCTATTCCCGGCTGTAATTGTGCCAGCGCATCGGCTTCGCTGCTGAATTGCATGGCTTGCATGGCAGATAACAACGATACCTCGATTTCAATGGAGTCCAGTTCAGTCTGGGCTAAAGGGTTAAATCGCGGATCGTGGAATGCGGCAGCCTGTGCATTGGCTTTGACATCAGCCAGCAACGAGCGATGCGCTTCCAGAGTGCCGATGCAGCCACGTAGTTCGCCATGTTGCGTGAGGGTGACAAAGCAGGCGCCTTGCTCCTGTAGCCAGTCGGCGTGCTCATCTGTCAGCATTATCAGGCCGAATTTTTGCAAAATAGCTGCGCGGGCAATTTGTAATAGCGTCAGGCCATGATTATTTTGCATGAGTGGCATCCTCCATAAAGGCAAACGATGCATAACCGACGACGCGATCTTTATCGCCTGCGGTGTCACCTGAGTTGCGCAAATCCAGCAGTATGGGTTGCAAGTGGTGGTGTCTGGCGGCCAGCAGCAAGCCATTGACAGGTGTGCCGCCACAGGCTTGTTCGTGAGTCAGTGAACTACGCAGCTCAAGTATGCGTTGTGATGTCTGTCTATCAGTGGCTTGTGCGGCTGGATAAGGCAGGAAATGCGATAGATCGGAACTGATGACGATCAGGGGTTTCAGGACCACCCCATAGCAATTCCAGCACCTCGGCAACTTCTTCCGGTGTGGCATCGCCTACCGCCAGAGGAATCAGGCTAAAATCATCTAATACCGTTTGCAGGAAGGGTAATTGCACTTCCAGCGAATGTTCCCAGGTGTGAGCGGCAGCGCTGATGACTATTTGTCGCATAGTGCCGAGTAATGCGACTGCGGCCTGGTCGACGGGGATATTGCCCAGCGGGGTAGCAAAGCTGTCAACGCCGGGCAGCGCTAATCCTCGCACTGCCACGCGGTGCACGGGTCCCAGCAATACGACACGCGTAATCTGGTTGCGACCCGCTGCCAGCCTGGCAAAACGGAGGCAGCAACAGCCCCGGAATAAATGTAGCCTGCATGGGGTACGATGATCGCTTTGGGGTATTTTTCTGATGGGGTCACTTGCGCGTCTGCGAGCAGGCTTGCTACATCATGAGCAAGCTGCACAGGCGCATCAGGGTAAAACGTGCCAGCAACAGCGGGTTGACGAATTTGGTACATGACAGCAAGCTCCTGCAAAGAGGATAGTGCTATTAATATCATGGTGTTACGTCAAATTTCAAGTGCTGCTGGAAATGCTGAAATAGCTTCAGGACGTGCTGTACTGATCATTTTTTAAAAAAGCTGGAACATGTTTGCTGCTGACGTCAGCATAGAAGGCCAGCATTTTATGCGCCATTTGTGGGGCGCTCCAGTCCAGCGCGTGTTGTTTGGCTTCTGCACTTAATTGCATTTGCAGTGCAGGGTTAATCAATACTTCATGCAAGGTGGCGGCGAAAGCGACAGGGTTATCTTCAGCGACGCGGCAACCTTTTCCGGCAGCGAGTATATCGCGCGTTCCCATGATGGCGGTGGAAACGACAGGTACGCCCAGTGCCATGGCTTCCAGTAGTACCAGTCCTTGCGTTTCAGTACGTGAGGAAAAGACGAATGCGTTACCTGCGCAATAGCAGGAAGGCAACTCGGTTGAACGTTCCAGATAGCCGACAAACAGTACATTGTCGGTCAGGTTCAAGCCAGCGACAGTCTTTTTCAGCTTTGTTTCTGCCGGACCTTCGCCAGCGATGATCAACAACACATCAGGCAGGCTGTGGCGTAACTGCGAGAGCATGAGCAGCAGAAATTCTATGTTTTTCTCAAATGCGACACGGCCTACATAGACAGCCACAGGGCGGTCAGACGCGATGTTGTGGCGCTGACGGAAACCTTCCGGGTCACACTGGTCGAAGTCAGACAGTTCTATGCCGGTTGGAATAATGTGGCTATAAGCATGCACACCATAACGCGTCAACGCTTCATCCATGGCGATGGAGGGCAGGATTAGCCCATCGACTTGTGAACATTGCTGGCGGGAAAAATGACGAGCGGTATAGCGCATTACCGCTTTAGGCAGGAAAGGTACATAGTGGTACAGGTATTCTTCAAAAAATGTGTGGTAGGTTTCCACACAAGGGATGTTGAATGCCTTGGCTAGCGCAATACCGGTGTAGTGTGCGAGGAACGGGGTGTGGATATGGATGAGATCAAAGGTGAAATGTGCCAAAGTTTGCGGCAAGGCTTTGAGTTCACGTCGTGACATCAGACGGTCTTCCGGATCCATTAATACCGGGCTGCCTTTGATACGTATGATATCAGCTTCTTCGGCCTCGCCTTGTCCGTAAGCCGGGGCGACCAGAATGACAGTGTGCCCCAGCGCTTTAAGTTCACGACGCAAGGTCATGATGGAGGTGGACACACCATTGACTCGGGGAAAATACACGTCTGATATCATTAGAATATTCATCTGGTTAGCTCATTTGGTTAAATGTTCCTTCTTTGTAACAAAGTAAAGTGACGGGCGTGTGACAGTGAGAGATCTTTGTATGGTGTAGCGAGCGCAGTTCAGATGAGGCGGAAATCAGCGAAAAAGCGGAGTGTACAAATAGTACATGAGCATTATGAGCTGATTTCCAACAAAATTTGAACAAGTGCAGTAATCGTGCAAAGGTCTCGGTGACTATTCGGGATTTGTGGGTGAGATGGTTTACAATCTAGTTTTATGTTTGTGGAAGTTTGCATGATAGTAGCTGTATTGGTATTGGCTTATTTATTGGGTTCTTTGTCATTTGCCGTACTGGTGAGTCGGGTGATGGGTTTGCCTGATCCACGCAGTCACGGATCAGGAAATCCTGGTGCAACCAATATGTTGCGCACCGGGCGTAAATCAGCGGCGGTGATGACCTTGCTCGGTGACATGGCCAAGGGCTGGGTGGCAGTGTGGTTGGCGGCTTATGCCGTGACGCGATTTGGTTTGCCGCATGAGCTAGTCTATGGTGCTGCACTGGCCGTGTTTTTAGGGCATTTGTACCCCGTGTTTTTTGGTTTCAAGGGTGGCAAGGGCGTGGCCACGGCGGTTGGCGTGTTGTTTGCCTTGTCACCTATGCTGGGGCTGGTATGTGTGTTGACGTGGGCGACGGTATTTGCGGTGACGCGGATTTCTTCACTGGCAGCCTTGGTCGCATCTCTGGTTGCTCCCGTATTTGCCTATTTCATGATGGATAATGCGGCAGTGGCTGCGTTGGCAGTTTTGACGGTACTGATATTCTGGCGGCATCGCGCTAATATTGTGCGCTTGTTGGCAGGTCAAGAAGGTGGATTCAAGAAGAAGTCCTCGTAGTTGAACAAATCTGGCGGAGGTTGAGTATGGCTTGGTTTGAAAAGGAAATGGACTATGCACGCGCGCAGTTGACTGAGGTGTCGCGTGATTCGATAGCATTAGCGGGTGATAAGCTCGGTGAAGTAGTGAAGCAAGGTGCAGCAGAAGTTGGTGCGGAATTGCGCGAAGTGGTGCAAACGACGAGTCAGGAAATTGACGTTAAGCTCGACAAGATTTCGGCTGAGTTGCATAGTCAGCGCCAATTCACTAAGGATGATGTGCGTGAACTGGTAGATTATGCGGCGGACAAATTATCTGTCGTACTGGATGAGCGTGTCGCCAACGCCAAGGAGGAAATTTCGTCGCTAGTGCAGGAAAAAGTCGAGTATTTCAAAGCTGAGGTGGATAGTTTTTTCGTGCAGCGTCAGCAGGATTTAGCGCGTGAGCGGCGGCGACTGTTATTGAATGTGCTGATTGCGGTACTGGCATCAGTATCGGTAGGTGTGGTGTCGTGGTTTTATCAGAACTTGGCGCGCGGCGAGATGGATTTGTTTGCCGTGTTTCGTGTGGTGTTGACCGCATTGACTGGGGGTTATGTCGTCTATTTGCTGGTGCGTGTGTTGTTGCGCTGGCGACGGATGAAAGAACATCGTAAGGATGTGATGTTCCTGGCGATGCGTTATTGGGGTGTGTTGCGACCTGATAGCGTGTTTTCCCATGTGGTGTTAATCATGGTGCTGGGGCTATTGATGGGCTTGGTGGCATTTCCCGGTGTGCTGGCGCATGTGCCGGGTGGCCCAGAGTTGATGAAAGTCATACAGGATATGTTCCCGCATATTCGTTTCTAGAAATTACTGCGGCGCAGCGACAGTTGCTAAATCCCAGCGTGGGCGCACTGTAAATGCGCCTGCAGTTTTACCGCCGTGTTTTAGGCGCATCGCCCCTGCAAAAGCGATCATCGCACCGTTGTCGGTGCAGAATTCCATTTCTGGAAAATAGACCTTTGCGCCGATTTTTTTCACTGCGTTATTCAGCGCCAGTCGGAGTTGTTTATTTGCACCCACACCACCCGCGACGACAAGGCGTTTGCTGCGAGTGGCTTTGAGTGCGGCAAGTGATTTGCTGCTGAGGACGTCGGTCATTGCTAATTGAAAAGCAGCGGCAATGTCGGCGTAGTCTTCAGTTTGCGGGTGTTTTTGGCTCAAGGTGAGTACGGCAGTTTTAAGACCGCTAAAACTGAAGTTCAAATCGCCTGAGTGCAGCATCGGTCGTGGCAGGCGGAATCGTTGCGGATCGCCAGATTCGGCTAATTTTGATAGTGCTGCGCCGCCTGGGTAAGGCAGTCCTAATAATTGTGCCGTTTTGTCGAAAGCTTCGCCAGCGGCATCGTCTAGTGTGTCGCCCAGCGTTGTGTATTCACCTACGCCAGTGACGTGCATGAGCTGACTGTGGCCACCGGATACGAGTAAGGCGACAAACGGGAACTCGGGTGGTTCGGCGGATAATAACGGCGAGAGCAAATGTCCTTCCAGATGATGGATGCCGAGTACAGGAATGTTTAGCGCAACACCGAGCCCATGCGCAAAACCTGTGCCGACCAATAATGCGCCTGCCAGACCAGGGCCTTCTGTATAAGCGATGGCGTCAATGTCACTTAACTGGCATTGTGCGGTGGTGAGTACCTGGCGGGTCAGCGGTAATACGCGGCGTATGTGGTCGCGTGAAGCCAGCTCAGGGACTACGCCGCCATATTCTGCATGCATGGCAATCTGGGAATGAAGTGCGTGACCAAGTAAGCCTGATTCAGTATCAAATAAAGCGACACCGCTTTCATCACAAGAAGACTCTATTCCTAATACCAGCATTAATATATTTCCAATTTAAGTGTTTTTTGGGTACGGCTGTCATTATTTTGTCACATCTTCGTCATAACATGGTTAAGATGGCGTGGGCGCGATGCGCTTCGCTCAGTATTATAATCCAAGTCCTAAGGAGCGCATGATGGCAGCAACGATATTGTTGGTGGAAGATGAAGCGGGTATACAGGAATTAGTTAAGTTTAATCTGACGCAGGCTGGGCACGCCGTCCTGTGTGCGGATTCGGCGGAGCAGGCATTGACCATCGTCCGCGATGTGTTGCCTGATCTGGTGTTGCTAGACTGGATGTTGCCGGGTATGAGCGGTATAGAGCTGGCTCGTTTGTTCCGTGCTGATACGCGACTGAAAACGGTGCCGATTATTATGTTGACCGCGCGTGGTGATGAGCGTGATAAAGTATTGGGATTGGAAACCGGTGCGGATGATTACATTACCAAGCCATTTTCACCGCGTGAGTTAACGGCACGGATTAAGGCCGTATTGCGCCGTCGTGCACCACAAATGACTGAAGATAAAGTTGAAGTGCGTGGCTTGAGTCTTGATCCTGTGAGTCATCGTGTTATTGGTAATGGCTCACCTTTGGAGTTAGGACCTACTGAATTTCGTTTGCTGCATTTTATGATGACGCATCCTGAGCGGGTTTATTCTCGTGCACAATTGCTGGATCATGTGTGGGGGGATCATGTGTTTGTGGAGGAGCGTACTGTGGATGTGCATATACGCCGTTTGCGCTTGGCGCTGGAAGTCACAGGGCATGATAGCTTGATCGATACAGTGCGCGGCGCGGGTTATCGCTTGTCGTCACAAGTATAGGGAACAATAGACGATGGATTTTTGGTGGCGACCTATATTGGCTTTATCGGCATTGCTGTTTGCAGCGTTGGTAGTAGCATTGTTCTGGGGCGCAACAGTGGCTTTGCTGGTGTTGGTGGCAGGTTTGCTGCTGTATATAGGTTATAACTTGCGGCAGATGGATGTGCTGGTGGCATGGCTGGCACATGGTGATCGTAATCGTATCCCCACGGCCAGTGGCGCGTGGGATGAGATTTTCTACGGTCTGGATAGAATATTACGCCGACAAAAGCGCAATACATCTAAAATTTCAGCGGTGTTGGAGCGGTTTGAGCATGCCGCCCAGGCGATACCTGATGGTATTGTGATGCTTAACGGTAATGACCAGATAGACTGGTTTAACCCTGCGGCAAGCCGTCATTATGGTCTGGATGATAAGTCTGACAGAGGTCAATTTATCGGTTATCTGATACGACAAATCGCATTTGCTGAATATCTCGCCAGTGATAATTATAGTGAACCATTAGTGATGAAGTCTCCTAATGACAAAGAGGTTACGTTGTCAGTGCAAATGGTGCCATTTGGGGACAGACAGAAAATGCTTATTTCGCGTGATATTACGCAATTGGAACTGGTTGATGCTATGCGTCGCGATTTCGTTGCCAATGTGTCGCATGAGCTACGCACCCCGTTGACCGTTGTGGGTGGATTTTTAGAGACATTTCTCGATATGGGTAGCGTTGAACCCGTTGCTTTCCATAAATATTGCGATTTAATGCAGCAGCAAACTGAGCGCATGCGTCGTTTAGTAGATGACTTGCTGACGTTGTCGCGTCTGGAAAGCTCGCAAAATAAGCTGGTGGATGCGCCAGTTAATATGACCGAGCTGATACAGGATTTGTATCAGGATGCACAGAGTCTGAGTGCGGGACGTCATACCATTAGTCTGGCAATGAATAGCACGGATAATCTGATGGGTAATGCTGATGAACTCACTAGTGCATTAGGTAATCTGGTGAGTAATGCCGTGCGTTACACGCCTGCAGGTGGAACGGTGGAACTGATTTGGGAATGGCGGGGTGATCAACTCTGTTTCAGTGTCAAGGATAGTGGTGAAGGTATAGAAGCCCAGCATATTGCCCGTTTGACTGAGCGATTTTATCGTGTAGATCGAGGTCGTTCTCGGGAAACGGGTGGGACAGGATTGGGCTTGGCTATTGTCAAACATGTATTGACTCGCCATCAGGCACGTTTAGTTATCGAAAGTAAAGTTGGATATGGCAGCTGTTTCCGTGCCTGCTTCCCAAAAACACGAGTGGTTAAGACAGTTGCTGCGCCAGCGTTAGCCTTAGTACGCTAGCGATCAGGTTACTATTGGGTTGTGCTGTGTTCTCACGCAGCGCTTGCCCCCAGATCGGATTGGGAAAATGGCTGTCGTGCGTGAATCTGGGGATCACGTGCCAGTGTAAATGCGGCACCATGTTGCCTAAACTGGCAAGGTTGATTTTGTCAGGTTTGAGTGCTTCTCTGATGGCGGATTCAACTGCGAATACGGTGCGCATCAGGCGGTTTTGCTCGGTGGGGGTGAGGTCGCTCATTTCTTTGACGTGCTCACGCCAAATCACGCGGCAGAAACCGGGGTAGGCTGGGTCGTCAACCAATATCACACGACAGTAAGCATCTTGCCAGAGTATTTCGCCGCCAGCCGTCTGGCATAAATCACAGTTATTTTGAGTCATAACGTCGCCTGTCAGTGAGTGCCTGTGCCAAGGTGCCGGAATCGATATGTTCTAATTCACCACCTACGGGTATGCCGCGCGCAATACGGCTGACAGCGATGCCGCGCGCATGCAGGAGTTCGGTAATCGCATGGGCTGTGGCCTCGCCTTCCATGGTGAAATTGGTCGCCAGGATGACTTCTTGCACGACACCATTGCTGGCGCGCTGGATGAGTCGGTCAAGGTGGATTTCTCGCGGACCGATGCCATCTAACGGTGACAGTCGTCCCATCAGCACAAAATACAGGCCATGATAGTTTTGCGTATGCTCCATCATCAGCAAGTCGGTGGGCATTTCCACCACGGCGAGCTGGCTGGTATCCCGTTCGTTCGATGCGCAAACAGGACAGATGGGGGTTTCGCTAAAGTCATTGCATAATTCGCAATGCATGAGCTCGGTGAGTGCGCGATCTATGGCAGCACCTAATTTGGCGGCACCTTTACGGTCGCGTTGTAACAGATGGTACGCCATACGCTGTGCTGATTTTGGACCTATGCCCGGTAAGGTGCGCAGGGCTGTGATCAAATCAGCGAGGCGTGTGGGTGATTTCATGCGTGAGTTAGAATGGCAGTTTGAAGCCTGCAGGTAAGTTCATGCCTGCGGTGAAGCCGCTCATTTTTTCCTGGGTGAGGGCTTCTGCTTTGCGTACTGCATCGTTCATGGCTGCAGCGATGAGGTCTTCAAGCATGTCCTTGTCGTCGCTCATCAGGCTGGGGTCTATGGTGACGCGACGCACATCGTTGCGGCAGGTCATCAGTACTTTAACCAGGCCTGCGCCGGCAACACCCTCAATTTCAACCAGTGCTAACTGATCTTGCATTTTTTTCATGTTTTCCTGCATTTGCTGGGCTTGCTTCATCATGTTGCCCAAACCACCTTTTAACATAGTATTACTCCTTGGTTGATTGATCGATAGCTTGTGTATTGGCGACGCGTGCGTCGAGTAAATTAACTGCATCTATAGTAAATGGATGCGTGCTGATGCTGGTGTCTGCTTGAGTCTGACGTTCCGCTCGTGCTTCGTTCTGTTGCTGTATTGGTGAATTGGCGATAGCTGTTTCGGCGACACTGATATTCAGCTTTATCGGGCGATTAAAATGTGCGACCAGTGATTCACGTAATTTATCGTGGTAAGGCTTGTCCAGCAGATGTTTGTGCTCGGCAGAAACGCTAAGCTGCAGGCTGTCATCGTCATAAGAGGTTAATTCGCACTGCACTGCAAGCATGCGTGCCAATGCACCTAATTTTAGCTGGCTGACAAGATTGCTCCAGTTGCCATCAAAAGCGGTGGTGCTGGTTGTTACGCTGCTGATATTCGGCACAGGCTGGTTGACAGGTGCTGCTTGTGTTATTGCGGGTTCGGTCGCTGCTGTAACTGGTGCTGGCGTTATGGTCGGCGGTGTTATCACTGCGGATGGTTTAATAACTGGGCGGGGCGTTGCTATGGGCGTAACCGCAGGGGCGGTTTGCGGATAAAATGCCAGCATGCGGAGCAGCGTCATGCTGAAACCAGCGAACTCATCGGGTGCGAGGGCTAAATCACGTCGACCATGCAAGCTGATCTGATAATAGAGCTGAACCATTTGCGCTGGAATCTTGCTGGCTAAATCGCTAAGCGTGTCTTTATCGGGCGTGTCTTCACTGAGCGCGTTGGGTACGACTTGTATGAGCGCGATTTGCTGTAATAGTGCGGCTAAATCTTGCAGCGCAATATCAAAGTCTATGCTGCGTGTCGCCATATTATCTGCAAGCTTGAGCAGTTCAACGCCATCCTGATTAATCAGGGTATACAAAATGTCGAACAGGTAGCGCTGATCTAATGTGCCGAGCATGTTTTGCACGGTTTCAGCGAGTACGACACCGCTACCATAGGCAATCGCCTGATCCAGCAACGATAGCGCATCACGCATACTGCCTTGTGCAGCACGGGCGATCAGCGGTAGCGCGGCAGGCTGGAATTCAACATTCTCCGCGGTAAGTACTTTGGTCAGGTGTTCGCCTACCAGTTCGGGGGGCATTTGTTTGAGATTAAATTGCAAGCAGCGTGAAAGGACGGTAATCGGGATTTTTTGTGGATCAGTGGTCGCTAGTATGAATTTGACGTGCTCAGGCGGTTCTTCCAGAGTTTTAAGCATGGAGTTAAACGCTGCCTTGGAGAGCATGTGTACTTCGTCGATAATGTAGACCTTGTAGCGACCGACTGTTGGTGCGTATTGCGCGTTGTCGAGCACTTCGCGCATATTGTCTATGCCAGTGTTTGATGCGGCATCCAGCTCGAGTAAATCGACAAATCGCCCGGCATCAATTTGCGTACAGGCTGAGCACACACCGCATGGCGTCGCGGTAATGCCAGTTTCGCAGTTAAGTGCCTTGGCTAATATACGTGCAACGGTGGTTTTGCCAACACCACGGGTGCCTGTGAACAGATAGGCATGGTGCAGGCGATTTTGCGTAAGGGCGTTGCTTAACGCTCGTACTACATGCGCCTGACCTGCCAGCTCGGTAAAAGTTTTGGGGCGCCATTTACGCGCTAATACTTGATATGCCATAACGCACATTTTAGCAGAAGCTTGTAAATAACAATGCGTAAATGTAAAGCTGATGTTTTGTATTGGTAAAAAGCAAAATAAGGGTTATAATCTTCGTTTTTATTGCCCTCTTTTGGAGTTTAGATTACATGCCTAGTGTTCGTGTTAAGGAAAATGAGCCGTTTGAAGTCGCGATGCGTCGTTTTAAACGTACTGTTGAGAAAACAGGTCTTTTGACCGAATTGCGTGCTCGTGAGTTTTATGAAAAACCTACAGCAGAGCGTAAACGTAAGTTGGCAGCAGCGGTTAAACGTCATTTCAAGCGTATCCGCAGCCAAACATTACCACCAAAAATGTACTAAAAACCCGTCATGAGTTTGAAAGCTGTCATCACCGAAGATATGAAGTCAGCCATGCGTGCCAAAGAAACGGCGCGTTTGGGGGCGATACGCTTGTTGCTAGCTGCAATCAAGCAAATTGAGGTCGATGAACGTATAGAACTCGATGATGCGCAAATTATCGCTATTATCGATAAAATGCTTAAACAGCGTCGCGATTCGATTAGCCAGTACGAAGCTGCCGGTCGTCAAGAGTTGGCAGATGTTGAGCATTTTGAAATTAGCGTATTGCAAACTTATATGCCAGAAGCGGCGAATGATGCTGAAATTGATAGCGTCATCGTTGCGGCCGTAGCGGAAACAGGTGCGGCTGGTATTAAAGATATGGGTAAGGTCATGGCGGCAGTCAAGCCTAAGTTGGCTGGACGCGCTGATATGGCGCAAGTTTCTACACGTATCAAGGCTCAATTAGCTGGTTAAATCTTGCGTGGGTTAATGTACTCACACTGATTAAGGACAAGCCATGATTCCGCAGGATTTTATTCAAACCCTGTTAAATCGTGTTGACATAGTAGATGTCATTGATAAGCGGGTTCCGCTCAAAAAAGCAGGCGCAAACTATCAAGCCTGTTGCCCATTTCACAACGAAAAATCTCCTTCATTTACCGTTTCTCCAACTAAACAGTTTTATCATTGTTTCGGTTGTGGTGCGCATGGTACCGCCATAGGTTTTATGATGGAGTATGCGGGTCTGAATTATGTTGATGCGATTAAAGCGTTGGCTGATCAGGCTGGTATGCAAGTGCCTGAATCGGCAGTGGTCAATCCTGTACGTGCGCAGCAAACTGCGAGTCTGGTTGATGTCATGCGTCAGGCTGAACAGTATTATCGGCAGCAGTTAAAAGCCTCACCTGAAGCAATTGCGTATTTGAAAAGACGAGGACTCACAGGCGAAATTGCCGCGCGCTTTGGCTTGGGCTATGCGCCAGATGGCTGGCAGAATTTACAGGTAGTATTTCCTCATTATGCAGATCCTGTATTGCATGAGGCAGGTCTGGTGGTGGTGAATGATGCGGGGCAGCGTTATGACCGTTTTCGTGAACGCATTATGTTTCCGATTGTCAACCAGAAGGGTGATGTCATTGGCTTTGGCGGGCGAGTGCTGGATAAAGGTGAGCCCAAGTATTTGAATTCCCCTGAAACGCCATTGTTCCAAAAAGGCAGCGAATTATACGGACTGTTTCAGGCTCGTCGAGCAATTCGGGATGCAGGCAAAGTTATTATTGTAGAAGGTTACATGGACGTTGTCGCTTTAGCGCAGCATGGTGTAGGTTATGCTGTGGCGACATTGGGTACTGCTACTACAGGCATTCATATCCAAAAGCTGTTACGTCATACCGAAGAGCTGGTGTTCTGTTTTGATGGGGACAGTGCAGGGCAGCGTGCAGCCTGGCGGGCGCTGGAACATAGTTTGAGCATGCTGACTGATAGCAGTCGCTTAGGATTTCTGTTTTTGCCCGATGGCCATGACCCGGATAGTTATATCAGGGAATTTGGACAGGATGGATTTGAAGCGCTGTTGACGCAAGCGGTGATGCCATTATCGGCTTATTTGTTCAAGCAAATTGCGCAGCAATATGATTTAACGGTAGACGAAGGTAAAAGTGCATTTTTAAAGGCCTTGCAGCCATTGATAGCGCAAGTGCAGGCACCAAATCTGGCGTTGATGTTACGCAAACGTGCGGCCGAGCTGGCGCAAATTGACATGGCTGATTTGGCGACAATATGGCAGCTTAAGGCTTATCGTAAACCTGCTGTTACATTGGCGCGCGCATCACGACCTGCGCCCACATCAATTAGTCGTAAGTTGCTACGTATGGCCTTGTTTCAGCCTGCATTATTGTTGCAATTGACAAATGAATTGCTGTCACAAAATGACGCGGATACGCAAACTTTGCGATTGTTGGTTGAAATTATGCATAGCAACCCCCAATTGAGTACGACTTCATTGATAGAGCAAGCTAAAAATTTGCCAAATGCTGATGTGGTTGAACAGTGTGCTGCCGAAATGATGGATTGGGATGCTGATTTGGATATATTGCCTGATTTTGAACTGGCTTTGGCGCAGTTGCAAAATACATATCGACAGCAACGATTACAAACATTGGCACAAAAATCGCTGCGTGATTTAAGCGCGGCAGAAAAACTGGAATTACAGCAATTACGCTAAGTAACCGACTATTGTGCATCAAAAATAGCGTGTTGGCTGGTATAATTATCTTTTTTAGTAGGTATGTTGTCCGATTCAGGCTGCATACTCAGTAGCAATATTGGAAATCTTCATTATGGCGATCGATCAAGACAAAATTGATGTTAAACAAACCGACGCAGAATTGCGCCGTTCCCGCCTTAAAATCTTAATCATATTAGGTAAAGAGCGTGGTTATCTGACTTACGCTGAAATCAACGACCATCTGCCAGATGATATGTTGGATGCCGAGCAGATTGAGGGCGTGGTGGGCATGATTAACGACATGGGCATCCAGGTCTATGACGAAGCTCCAGATGCCGAAGCCTTGCTCATGTCTGACGCCGCGCCCGCAGTTGCTGATGAAGATGCGGTTGCTGAGGCTGAAGCTGCGCTATCTACCGTCGACTCTGAGTTTGGTCGTACGACTGATCCTGTTCGTATGTATATGCGCGAGATGGGTACAGTCGAGCTGCTTACGCGTGAAGGCGAAATCGTTATTGCCAAGCGTATCGAAGAAGGCTTGCGTAACATGGTGCAGGCGATTTCTGCTTGCCCTGTGACTATCGATCAAATTTTGTCATTGGTAGACAAGGTTGAACGTGACGAAATCAAGATTGATGATTTTGTCGATGGTATTGTTGCTACTGAAGCCGAGGTAGAAGCTGCGGCGGCCGCTGCAGCAGCGTTGCCTGTCATCGAAGAAGAAATTAATGAAGATGACATTGAGGTTGATGACGAGGACGAAGACGACGGTAGCGCCATGGCCGCTGCTAACCTTGCACAGCTCAAAGCGGATGCAATGGAGCGTTTTGACGTGCTGCGTAAACTGGTTAAACGTTTACAAGCCGCTCAGAAAAAGCATGGCTATGCCAGCAAACAATACAACGAATTACAGACCGATGTATCCAACGTGTTATTGGAAATTCGCTTTTCTGCTAAACAAGTCGAGTCTTTGTGCAATTTGATACGTGAAATGGTAGAGACCGTGCGTATACAGGAGCGCGATATTATGGACGTTGTCGTCCGTCGTTCTGGTATGCCGCGTGAACATTTTATTAAAGTGTTTCCCGGTAATGAAACCAATTTAGATTGGTTGAATGAGCAAATTACGGCGAAAAAACCGTATGTTGAGCATCTGGTTCGCCATCAATATACAATTTTAGAGCGTCAGAATAATTTGATTTCTCTGCAAGAGAAAATCGGCATTCCTATTCAGGATCTGAAAGAAATCAATCGCCAGATGACCGCGGGTGAGTCACGTACCTTGCGCGCTAAACGTGAAATGATAGAAGCAAATTTGCGTCTGGTGATTTCAATTGCGAAAAAATACACCAACCGCGGTTTGCAATTCCTGGATTTAATACAGGAAGGTAACATCGGCCTGATGAAGGCCGTGGACAAGTTTGAATATCGTCGTGGTTACAAGTTTTCGACTTATGCAACATGGTGGATACGTCAGGCGATTACCCGTTCTATTGCGGATCAGGCGCGTACCATCCGTATACCTGTGCATATGATAGAAACCATCAACAAGATGAATCGTATTGCTCGTCAGATACTGCAAGAAACTGGACAAGAGCCAGATCCATCTGTATTGGCAGAGAAAATGGAAATGCCTGAGGAAAAGATACGTAAAATCCTCAAAATATCCAAAGAGCCTATTTCGATGGAAACCCCAATTGGCGATGATGAAGATTCACACTTGGGTGATTTTATCGAAGATACGGCAACGCTTGCGCCTATGGATGCAGCAATTTACGACAGCTTGCAAGATGTTACCAAAGAGATACTCGATGGTCTGACTCAGCGTGAAGCTAAAGTCTTGCGTATGCGATTTGGTATTGAGATGAACACCGACCATACACTGGAAGAAGTGGGTAAACAGTTTGACGTTACACGTGAGCGTATACGTCAGATTGAAGCCAAGGCTTTACGTAAATTGCGTCATCCATCGCGTTCGGATCGACTCAAGAGCTTTATTGATAACGGCAATCAATAAGTTACTGGCAAAGTTATGGCAAAACCGCTATAATCCTGCCTCTTCGGGTCTGTAGCTCAGTTGGTTAGAGCAGAGGACTCATAATCCTTTGGTCCACGGTTCAAGTCCGTGCAGACCCACCAGTAAAAACAATGGGTTACGATGATAAGTCGTAACCCATTTGTCTTTTGTTTCATCGGAAGGTACAGTGTCGGTACAGTGCTGTGATTTCGGAGGCAAATATAGCTACCATCAATAAGACACCTTCTGGTACATGGAAGGCTGTAATTCGGAAGAAAGGCTTCCCGACAACCATTAAAACTTTTCGGCTAAAGAAGGATGCCGAGGATTGGTCGCGCCGTACAGAAGATGAAATGGTGCGCGGGTTATTTATTCAACGAGCGCCAGCAGAACGCCTTACATTCGAGAAGGCTATGCAGCGTTATCTGACCGAAGTAACTCCGACAAAGCGTCCATTAACACAACGGAGTGAGAAAATGCGCGCACTTCCGTTGGTTGCTTTTTTTGGTAAATACTCTTTGGCTGCTGTTACGTAAGCGTCCAGCCCATCCACCTGTCATTGCCCGCCAAACTCATGCAATCTAGCTGCTTTTTTATGAAAGGCACGCTAGATGGCTACTCGACACACGCCTGATTTTTGGCAAACGCACCTTACCGCTTGGCAACAAACCAAACTGACCGTCACAGCTTATTGCACCCAGCACGGCTTATGTGCCAAGACCTTTTATCGCTGGCGCAGCCAGCTGACAACAGCGCCCAATCTCACGCGCCAGCCACCGCTAACCCTCATCCCCGTCAGTGTTCAACCTGCGCCTGTCACGGGCACGCTCCAGCTCCACAGCCCCACTGGCTGGCGGGTAGAGCTTCCCATTGCTAGCACGCCCTGGCTAATTGACTTGTTGCGGCAACTGCCATGATATCTGCCCATCCCATCAGCCCCATCGCCACCCAGGTCTGGCTAGTCATCGAACCCGTGGACATGCGCATCGGCATAGATGGCCTTTCCCAGCGCATCCAGCACCGCCTGGGTCGCAGTCCCTGCGACGGCGCCGCCTACGCCTTCCGTAATCGTCGCCAAACGCGGGTCAAGCTCCTGGTCTGGGATGGCACAGGGGTCTGGTTGTGCCAACGCCGACTGCATCGTGGTCACTTCACCTGGCCAGACATCGCTGCCATCACCCATCCTTTAACCCCCACACAGTGGGACTGGCTGATCACAGGTATCGACTGGCAAAGACTCAGTGCCCCAGCCCCTGCCCACTGGCAGGTGTAGCCACTCATGATTCAGTAAAAACATGCCTGAAACCCGCATTATTGCTGGTTTCAGGCGGGGTGAAATGGTATAATTCAAGCATGGATTCAGCCCAACAACTTGCCCAATTTATCCCCGATCCCGCCTTGGCGGCGTATGTGGATAAGCTGTTGGCGCAGGTTAAACAGGATGCTGAACTCATTCAACAAAACACAGTATTACTCCAGCAAAACACCGCACAAATCCTCACGCTGACTAAGCAAATCCAGCACGCCGAACTCAAGAACCAGGCTTTGGTACTGGAACTTGCCTATTACCGCCGCATCCGCTTCGCCAACAAGAGCGAGCAGCTCTCGCCTGAGCAGCGTGCGTTGTTTGATGAGTGCTGGGCAGCCGACATCACGGCCATTGAAGCCCAAATCGGGCAGCCAGATACACCTAATACCGAAGATGCGACAACCGCTATCCCCAAGCCTGCGCGTCCACGCGCAGGTCGTCAGCCACTGCCTGACCATCTGCCCCGCATCATTCATCGCCATGAGCCTGCATCTTGCCAGTGCGGTGCGTGTGGTGGTGCGTTAATCAAAATCGGTGAAGACATCAGCGAACAACTGGATGTCGAACCTGCCCAGTTCACCGTGCATCAACACATCCGTCCACAGTATGCTTGTCGCCACTGCGAAACCGTTGCTGCCGCCCCCATTCCAGCTGCCGTCATCGACGGCGGCGTGGCGACATCAGGTTTGCTGGCGTGGGTGATGATCAGTAAATTCGTTGATCATTTACCGCTCTACCGTATAGAACACATTGCCCAGCGCAGCCAGGTGACCCTGGCGCGTTCCACCTTGGCGGAGTGGGTCGGACGTGTGGGGGTAGCGTTGCAACCGTTGGTCGACAGGCTCACTGAATTACTGCTGGCACGCAGTGTATTGCATGCGGATGAAACGCCAGTGCCACAATTAGACCCCGGGGCGGGCAAAACCAAGAAAGCTTATCTGTGGGCTTACCGCACGGGTGATTTGGCATCCCCTTCATCCGCACCGCCTATCGTGGTGTTTGACTATCAGCCAGGGCGACAGGGATTGCATGCGCGGCACTTTCTGGCAGGTTGGCAAGGACACTTGATGGTTGACGATTACGCTGGTTATAAAGCGTTATTTACCCAAGGCATCACTGAGCTGGCATGCTTCGCACATGCACGTCGGAAGTTCTTTGATTTGCATGCGGCCAACCAAAGTCCAATTGCAGCGGCTGCGCTGCAGCGTATCGCGGCACTCTATGCCATTGAGCAGGCTGCGGACAAGCTGGATGCGGCAGGTCGTTTGCAGTTGCGCCAGACTCAGGCAAAACCGTTATTGGGCGAACTGCATGACTGGTTAATCCAGACTCGCGTCAAAGTGGCCGATGGCAGCGGCACAGCCCGCGCGTTGGATTACAGCATCAAGCGTTGGCCAGCACTGATACGCTATGCGGACAGCGGCATCTTGCCTATTGATAACAACCCAGTCGAAAATGCGATACGACCCATTGCCATCGGCAAAAAGAATTGGCTGTTCGCAGGCTCAGAACGTGCAGGCAAACGCGCTGCAGCGATTCAGAGTTTGTTGGCTACCGCCAAGCTCAATGGCTTGGAACCCTATGCATGGCTCAAAGATACGTTGGAAAAATTACCGGTCTGGCCTAATAGCCAGATTGATGAATTGCTGCCGTTTAAAAATGAACTACCATAAGTAGTGAAGGGATTGGAGTGGCTGGGCTGGACGCTTACGCTGTTACGACAGAGCTGGTTGCTCAATACAGGGATCAGCGCCTTGCTGGAGAGGATCGGAAAAGTAAAGACGGCAATCCAATCCCAAGGGCGGCAAATACAGTACGTTTGGAGCTTGCCTTGCTAGGTCATTTGTTTACAGTGGCCGTGAAAGAATGGGGTTTGGGTTTGGCCTACAATCCTGTATTGAATGTGCGTCGACCCGCTCCAGGACCAGGTCGCAATCGCCGACTTGATGCTGATGAGGAAATGCGATTGTTTGCTGCGGTGGACAGTCATTCTAATCCGATGCTTCGCTGGATTGCTCGTATTGCAATCGAGACTGGTATGCGTTCATCAGAAATTATTACGTTACGTCGAAATCAAATCGATCTGGTGAGACGTATTGTGCGCCTGCTTGAGACGAAAAATACTCAACCGCGTACTGTTCCACTAAGTACGATAGCGACGGCATTGTTTAAGGAGGCGTTGGACCATCCGATTCGTCCTATAGATACTGATTTGATCTTTTTTGGTGAGCCAGGTAAAGATGGAAAGCGTAGACCCTACAATTTTAACAAGGTCTGGATGGACATTAAGCGTTCAGTCGGTTGTGAAGATTTTCACTTCCATGATTTGCGGCATGAAGCTGTTAGTCGCTTAGTAGAGGCGGGCTTTAGTGATCAAGAGGTATCTGCTATTAGTGGCCATAAGTCAATGCAGATGCTCAAGCGCTATACGCATCTTAGAGCAGAGGACTTGGTCGCAAAACTCGATAAATTGAAATCATAAGGTGAATTTCGTTGACGAGTTGTAACGCGCGGTTGGAAAGGTTAAATGTCATTCTGGCGCTCTGATTATCAACAAATTTGAGCAAGGTTGGTTGGAATCCCATGTAAAATGGGAGTAACTATTTACAACTTTAATTGCGCGGAATAATTACAGGTTTATGGAGAGGTTGTTAGTCATTGCTTATTGCCATAAACAATACTATTAAATTAAATCTGATAAGCCAAATAAAGAAAATTGCATTGATTAAATGAAGAAATGGGAGCTCATGGCAACAATTGAAGCGGTTGATTTATTCTGTGGCGCCGGTGGTCTAACTCGTGGCTTGGAAGACGCAGGAGTGCGGGTGCGCGCTGGGTTCGATATTGATCCCGATTGCGAGTTTCCTTACAATGCCAATAATTCGGCCACTTTTGTACTTAAGAGCGTGACGGATCTGAAAGCTGCCGATATCACTCCTTGGTTCACACCGGGTGCTGTGCGGCTACTTGCGGGGTGTGCACCATGTCAGCCATTTTCAACTATGGCTAACAACTCAATTAAACGAGACGAGACAAAATGGGGTATGTTAGGGGAGTTTGCACGATTGGTGCGTGAAATACAGCCAGAACTGGTAACTATGGAAAATGTCCCTCGTGTTACGAACCATGCACCTTATCAGCAATTCATCAGTACTTTACTGGAGTTAGGTTACAAAGTGGATGCGCGTAGTCTGCGCTGTACGGATTTGGGTATTCCACAAGATCGTCGGCGTTTTGTACTGGTGGCATCACGACTAGGGGATATTTACTTACACACAGAGGCCGGTCCGTTACCTACGGTACGAGAAGCTATAGGTAGTCTGCCCAAACTTGCTGCTGGTGAAACAGATCCAAATGATTCAATGCATAAGGCGCGTGCGCTTAGTGAAATTAATTTGGAACGTATACGTGCTTCGCTTCCTGGCGGCACTTGGCATGATTGGCCGCAGCACTTACTTTCACCATGTCATAAGGCGGAGAGTGGTGCTTCTTATAAGAGTGTCTACTCACGTATGGTTTGGGGGAAACCAGCACCTACTATAACTACTCAATGTTGTAGCTTTGGGACTGGACGTTTCGGTCATCCTGAACAGGACCGAGGGATATCTTTGCGAGAAGCTGCCATATTGCAATCCTTTCCTGTCAGTTATTGCTTTGTTCCTGAAGGGGAACCTATTTCAATCAACAGCGTAGCGCGAATGATTGGCAACGCGGTGCCACCGAAACTTGGTTTTGCTGTGGGGAAGACTTTGTTAAAACACTTGGAAAAACATTATGCTTGAGCCACTAAAATTTCAAATTGAACTTAATGTGCTTAAGCACCTTGGTATTGGGCTATACAGTTCCACTCCATCAGTAGTAACGGAAATTATCGCCAATGCATGGGACGCTGATGCTAATACAGTGTCAATCACTTTGGATATTGATAACGACAGAATCATCGTCGAAGATAATGGCCATGGCATGACGCGGGAGCATGTGCAAAATAAATTTCTCGCAGTAGGCTATAGTCGTCGAACGAGTGAGTCTAATCAAGACTTGAGTCAAAGCGGTAAGCGACGTGTTATGGGTCGCAAGGGTATAGGTAAGTTGGCTATGTTTTCATTGGCGAATACTATAAATATTGTCACTCGTGCAAAGGACAGCGATGCAGTGGCATTTACTATTAATGTGAAAGACTTGTTGGTAAAAGCTGAAGCTTCAACTAATGGAGCTAATTACCCGGTTCAAGTGGTTGATGTTCCATCCGATTTCACACTTGAACATGGTACCCGTATTGAACTTCGCGGATTAAATACGCGTATAAATAAGACGGAGGGTTTTCTACGGCCACGTCTCGCACGTCGTTTTGGTGTCTTTTCAGATAGTTTTCACGTTCAAGTTAATGGGCGGGATATTACTCGAGTAGATGCTGGCTATTATGGTGATTTGCAGTTTCTTTGGTACTTTGACGAAGCTACAAGAAAGATGATTGAGCCCCTGGCCACGGCCTTAGCAAGCTATAAAGATGCCGATGGGCAGGTGCATAAATGCGTGCAAGGGGTTGATGAAGAGCTTGCTGGTGAACCACCCTGTTTACGTATGGGGGGGTTTATTGCTAGTGTGGATAAGCCTTCAAAGCTTGGTAATGGTGATGAAAGCCTAAATCGTTTGGCAGTATTTGCCAATGGCCGTCTGTTTCAGGAAGACGTATTGCCTGAGTTGGGGGATGCTCGATATTTTAACAGCTATTTGGTTGGTGAAATTCATGCGGATTTTCTAGACAATGATGCAGTAGATCGAGCTACTGCTAGCCGAGAAACTATTCGTCATGATGATGAACGTTTTCAAGCATTACGTACCCATTTGCGCACCGTGTTTACGACAATTCGTGATCAATGGGACGATTGGCGTACCGCGCAGGGCTATGAAAATACTCCAGATAAAAACCCCAAGATTGTGGAATGGCTTAACACTATGAAAGACCCGCGGGATCGTAAGGCTGCAGATCGCCTTATGACATCTATCGGGAAACTTAATCTAAACAACGATGAAGCGAAGGATGCGGCATCAAAAAACTTACTTTATAAAAGCGCTGTTGTTGGATTTGAGAAGCTGCGTGCACGTAACGAATTGGCCAGACTTGAACATATAACGAATAAGGTTAGATTGTGATCGCGAAGCGAGCCACAATCTGAACCGTTTGTTGGACAAGCCCGGCATGGCTGGGGCGGGTGTTGCTTGAGCGCTTATGGAAATATCTTTTTGACTATGCTGGCATAACTGGACGCGTTACGCATCCCACCCGCCATTTCACGACCTTCACGTTGCCATTGCAGCAACTTATTCTATTCAACTCACCGTTTTTAGTCGGCTTTTCGGGCATGTTAACCCAATTTCAGCCTTCTTCAGGGCGAGCACGGCCATACCTGCCTAGTCTGGCAGGTGGGCGGTGTGGGCTGGTTTAGCGCATGGTCTCCCACCCTGTGTCATCTGCTCTGTGTTCCCGTTTTATAGATGGGGCTGATGTGGCTAGCGGTATCGCTTTGATACGTGTGCGCACTATCTTCATCACCCCACCGCAACATTGGCAACGTATCGCTGGTCTGGGTTGCGCTGGCGGCGGATTGTTCCGTCGCCATAGGTGGGTCAGCTGTAGCTGGGTGAGTAGTTTGCTATTGGGATGCAGGTAGCCAAAGTTGCGGGCGCGGCGGTAGCCTTTGGGCAGAATGTGTTGCAGTATCAGTCGCAGGAAGGCTACACCACTCAAGGTACGGGTTTCCATTTGTTTGGTTTGGCTGTTCCGGTAACGGAAGGTGACCTGACCATGCCGGTCGGAGAGGATGTCTTTCTCCTGTATCACCCCCCGATACAGATAGCGCCCAAGGTAGATCAGAGCGTGCTGTCCAGTGCCGACGGCTTTGCAATCCACCACCCAATCGGTCGGGTAATCGTTTGGCAGGGTGAGTCCTGCTTGTCTGATGCCTGCCAGTAATTTGGCACGAAATACTTTGGCCAGGGCTTTGTGGTTAAACAGGTAGTTGCCGTGTTTATGACGCATGCGTCGCTGTTTGGGGTTAAAGGCGACAGCGGGCATGACGAGATGCACATGGGGGTGATAGTCCAGTCGGCGGTTATGGGTATGCAGTACAGTCACCGCCCCTGCGCTGCCGCGCAGCTTGTTGTCGTTTTGGCTGAAGGTGTTGACTGTTTCCCACGCGCAGCGTGTGATCAAGTCATACATGACGCGCTGATGTTGCCAGGCCAGTGTGCGCAACTGGGCGGGCACGGTGAAGGTGAGCATGAAGTAGTTGGCGGGGATGGATTTGTGTAATTGCTGGTCTATCCAGCGCTGTGATTCGTGCGCCTGGCAATGCGGGCAATGCCGATGACCGCAGGAATGTGGCAGGTAGCTGGGTGTTTGACAATCATCACAGGCAAGTTGCATCCTCGGGCTCATCTGGCTACGGCAGGTTTGAAAGGCGGTTAAGGCAGCTTGCTGGCTGGGCAATAGGTGATGACCGTGTTGTGCAAGCAGTTTAGCTGCGTAGGTTGCTACGATGTGCGCCAGTCTGATCATTTGACTTTGCCCCAATGAATGTGGAATTTCTCCATTAATTGATTAAGGCGAGTGTGTGCGCTCTGATGGCGTTGTTCGGTGAGGTGGGTGTAGCGGATGGTGGTGAGGATGGACTGGTGTCCGAGTATCTGCTGAATTTCGAGTAAATCGATGCCAGCTTCTATCAGGTGGGTGGCATAGCTGTGGCGCAGGCTGTGTGGTGTAATTCTTTTTTTAAGCCACAGTCACGGGTCACTTGACCCAAGGTGGTCTGGATACCACCACGATCCAGCGGGGTGCGTGCCAAGTGCGATTTGGCAAGACCGCCGTGTCGATTAGGAAAGAGCAAGCTTGGGTTGCGATGGGTGAGCCAGAAACGGCGCAATACCTGCAAGGTGTTCTCTGATAACGGCACCAATCGATCACGGTTGCCTTTGGCGTTGCGTACTTGCACCCGCATCCGATCCGCATCGATATCCCCTACCTGCAAGCGTAAGCCTTCGCCTAATCGTAAGCCCAGGCTGTAGAGGGTGAAGAAGAATACGCGGTAGCTCAATACGCGGGTGGCCATGAAGATTTGTTGTGCCTGGGCGACGGTAATGATGTCGGGCAGGCTATATGACTTGGGTGGTTTAACCAGATCCGCACCTGGCCAGGGTTGGCTGAGTACATGGGCATAATAGAACTTCAGTCCATACAGATCATGTTTGAGCGTACTCCATGAATGGGTATCCAGGATGCGAACAAAATAGTCGGTTAATTGTGGCTTGGTGAGCGCGTCTATCTGGTCATTAAAATACACCGCTGCGCGCCGTACGCCGTGTGAATACAAGGCGATGGTTTTAGGCTGCATGCCTCTGAGCTTGAGGCAATTCAGCAGTCGCTGGTGATTGTGCTCGAAGTGCGCGGGGATGGGTGTGGGGGCTGTCAATGTCGTCTCCTCGTGGTACAGTAATCAAAATTCCATTGCTGGGGGAGACGAAATTATGCTGCGTAATTTGATGGTTCGGGAATATTTCTCCGCGATAGCGGCTTCGTTCAACTGATGTGTTAAGTGCTGAGTTCCAAGCTATTTTTGCGTCGTTGGATGAGATTGAAGCAACCTATTATATTGACATTGTCCGTGCCAGATTGGAGGTGATTGAGAAATTTGAGACGGAAATTGTTGATGCCAGGAAGCAGGAAAAGGTGGCGCAAAATTATTTGTTTGATCACCTCTGGCTACTTGATCCTACATGGGATCGTGTTCAAGGTAGTGCTCAGATGGAAGTGACGTTAACTAAAGAGCTTAAGCGAGCTTGTCCAGATGCGATATCTGGTGCTAGGTTGGATATTGCTTATCGCACTACTGTAGGCAGGCACGTGATTATTGAGCTTAAACGTCCAGGCCTTTACGTTGATGCTGCCACGCTGGAAACACAGGGTCGTAAATACGTGGTGGCTGTAGAGCAGTGGTATCGAGAGAATCCAAATGCGGGAGGGCATCTGAATCGTTTGCCTCCCATTGATGTGTTTTTTTTAGTTGAGACATCGCCTGCTCTTAATGATCGTGAGTCTAAATCGTGGGATGCCTACAATCTTAAAGTATTAACTTATAAGGGCCTCATTACCAATGCTCGAATGTCTTATCAATCATATTTGGATATCAACTTAGACGTAGCAGGTAGGTTAACAACTTTGTTGGATGGTATTTAAGTCGTATTTACTAGATGGTAATAAACACCTTTATTTTTATATAGAACTAATACATTTTGTTGTTACTTTTGCAACGTAGGTTGGGGAAATGTGTGCAGCGTCGATTAATAATCTTCATTCAGTAAATAAGCATTCTCTATCGGCCAATATGGACGTTTGAAGCGGGTTAAAAGTGTGTAGTCAAAATGATTGGAACCTGATAGTTTGGTAGGTTTGAATGATCGCTTTCTAGGCAGTTGTCAGCGTCCGGTATGGTTTGCGGATTCAACTGGGGGACTTAAGAGTAATATGTCCAAGCGATATTCCTTTGGTATGGATCGGAGTAATTGGTTAACGGCTGATCTTGTAATGCCAAGTTGGTTTGCGATTGAGGATTGGTTATTTCCCAATGCTAAAAGCGCCACAATCTCCTTCTTTCGATCTGAGATTTTCTGATCTAAAAGATTACGTGCTTCATCGCGTAATCTCTTTTGATCAATATCATTTGTTGCATCGTGTTCATCATCAAGGCCGAGCCTATGGTAATTGATTAGTAAATGAATAAATACATCTACATATACATTACCTGAATTCGCTTGGGGCTTTCGCGTAAGCCAGCCCCAGCATTGGTGGTGCAAACGTGAAAGTTCTTGTTGAAATTTTTTCTGATTGCGCTTCGCAGTCCTATACGATGCGCGCACCACATTTTCGGCGTACCTCTCTTTTGGTCGGTGAAGGCTGCAATATTGCGTGCTGAGTCTGTCTTGTTCCTTAGGGGCAATATCATCTTTTGAACACGAAATATTACCGTTCAAGCATGAAGATATTTCGGTTTCCTGGCCACAAAGACGACAAACAGTGAAGAAACGGTCACGTTGAAAATTCACTGCCCCTTTTTGTGCACTCTTCATTTTTGATCTTTTGTCACGGCATAACATAGCAAGATTGCGTAGGCTATCAATACTTGCTCCTAATGTTGGTTTCAGGAAACCTTCTTGATTATGGCATGCCCGATAAAGCTCTTGGAGAAATCTGTCTAGCGCATCAAATCCGTGATAGCGCGCAATATCGCTCAGGATGTAACGCCCGTTGATTGTCCCTCTACAGGGAATTGATGCTCGCTTATTCTGTTCGACAGCATATTTAATGTTCTTGTCGTGTTCATCCAGTCGTCCATATGGCATAAAGTTTTCAGGCCATTGATAGCGCTCCCAGGCATGATCTAGCAATTTACAATCAACAAAAAAAATTTTGCATAGATCGGCCCATGCGGGATCAATCAAATCGTGCATCAGTCGAAAAATTGAGTAGCGTCGCGATTCAACTGAATATGGCCCCCACTTTTCTACAAAAGTTTTGATTGCCATTGCAATTTGTGGACTGCATCCAGGAGCTGGTTTGGCGAATCGTTGAACGGATTCTTGCCATTCTGAAATTTTTTTAGGCATGTTAAGTAAATTGACAACTTAATTGGTTTAATCATACCTGTGCTAAGCGCATCCTTCAACCTTGTTAAGCATAAATAAAGGAAGGATGGCAAAAGTATGCATATTGAAGAGGTATTAACAGACCAGTATGGCCCATTGATGAGTATTGCTCATCTCGCAAAGGTGCTTGACCGCTCTGAAGAAGGGCTGCGTATCAGCTTGCGTTCTAATTCTGGTTGGTCAAAGGCAATCAATGCGGCAAGACTTAAACTTGGGCGGCGTGTGTATTTTAGAACTGCAGATGTGGCCAAGGTTTTGAGCAATTAATTTAAGCGTACGAGATGTCGTTTTTGACAGCGTCAAACTACCTTAATCCCGTCGCCCATCTCGAGGCTGTGCAAAAACGTGTGCAGGCTGAGCGCGTGAGTAAAGTTACTGGGTCGAGTGCTCCGCTGCAGCGCAAGGGTGTTCAGTTGCCCTTGTGGCCAGAGCCTGTCCGGGCCGTGCCGAATGGCTTTCTACGGTCGGCATTGTTCGGTGTGATCGGCAAGGGAAAACGGCGCTACATGAAGGCCGAATTGGTGGCCGCAGTCGATGGCGTGGAGATCCGCTACACCGGCCAGCGCCTTGACCAAGGCGACCTCGATGTGTGGGCAAACGTGCTGCATACGGTACGCCTTCAGGAGCTTGGCGGGCAATGCCGTGTAACGTCCTATGCCCTGCTGAAGCTCATTGGTAAGACCGACACTGGCAAGAACCGGGCAACCTTACAGGGGCGCATCGAGCGGCTGCGGGCCAATGCCCTGACGGTCAAGCAAGGCCGTTACAGCTACATCGGCGGTTTGATCGCCAGGGCAGCCAAGGACGAGAAAACACAGGAATGGGTGATCGAGCTGGACGCGAAGATGTGGCCACTGTTTGCCGCCGACCAGTTCACGCAGATCGAATGGGCGGTGCGTCACGCGTTGAACGGTCAGCCGCTGGCTCAGTGGTTGCACGGCTTCTACGCCAGCCACGCCAAGCCGTTCCCGTTGAAAGTCGAAACGCTACACAGCCTCTGTGGCAGTGAGGCGATCTTGATGAGCGACTTTGCCAAGACGCTGCGCAAGGCGCTGAACGCCTTGATGGACGTCAGCGCGACCTATGGTAAGGGGTTCAGCTACGAGATTCGCGGCAACCTTGTGCACGTTGAGAAGCGGGCCAGCGGATCACAGCGGCGGCACTTGACCAAGAAGGCGGCTAAGTCCTGGAAGCCTCACGTCTGATACCGTTCTAGCAACCCCAGTATGCCGTTCTAGCAACCCCAGCGTACCGTTCCAGCAACCCCGCTATCCACCGCCCGAAGAGGTCGCAAAGTCTCACCAGTGTTAGGTTTCAGCCTTCGGCGAAAAACGACCTAATCTTTTTTTAATCTTTCTTAATCACGCAGTGGCTAATCTCGTCGATTTTGATTCTTCAATTTACGGTTTCTTAGATTTTAACTATGCCGTTTTTTCGTATGTTTCTAATTTCAAAACTGAGGCAAGCGCAGCTCGTCAGAAAGGCTTTTTAAATTGTCGTGAGGAGCTTGTGTGCAGGTCAGGAATCGGCGTGCCGATTGTGCACAGGCGAGGGGGCATCAGCCTGTGTGCAACTGAGCTGTGCACAAGCGGACGCGAGATAAACCACTGTAAGCGAGTCTCGGTCGATGTTATGCCGCTTTGCGGCATCGCGTGCCATGCACGCAAAACAATAAGGCGTGCGCTGTGCGCACACATAGAACATCGAGAACGACTTCGAGACGGTCAGGCTGTGCAAAGACGGCTTCACCTTGGGTAGTTTCGGTTAGAGAATTTGAAAAGCGGCTTGCATAAAAGCAGGGGTGCGTCTTGTGGTTTTTAACGCTCGTGTCCGTAATCAATATCACGAGGTTTTGCGGCAGTTTCAATAGCCAATTCTTGTTTCTGACGATCAAGAATTCGCATTATTTCTGGGTCGTTTTTAATCACGTCCTTAATTTCTTCAATTTTTGCTTTTAGCTCACGCTCTTTCTCATTCCCAGCATCAAAAACCTCAATTAGCTGACGGCTCATGGCTTGTTCTCTAGCTTCTACTTGAGCCACATATCGTTTAGCTTCATCAACCGATATAACGTTGTACTCATTCGTTTTGGTGGTAAGTAGACCTTTGGATTCGATTACCTCAACACGCACCGTTTTCATCGGTTCTAGAGGGGCTTTGATGCTTTTCAGGTAGTCGCTTGCCCGTTTTTCTTGGCTGGCTTCGATTTGTTTCAGTCTTAGTTCTTTCTGCTCGATGGTTTGGCTAAGGTCGCTGATTCGGTGCTCATAAACGCTAATGCGTTTCTCCAAGGCTTCCGCCTTGGCGGTTTCAGTTTGCAGTTTGGTTTCTGCTTTGGCCAGCAGTACCGCGTAGTAATCTCGTTTCTCAGATAGCGCGGCGAGTTCCTTGGGTAAGTCGGCGTGTAGCTCCGCTACGCTCCGATGGATGATCTTGTCCAGGCTGTCACCGCGTGCCTGGCGTTCGGCTTTAGGCGTACCTCTCTCGATGCCTAAATGCTTTACCTCCTCAGCCACAACGTCCTGTAATCGCTTCAAATCGGTTGGTGTTAGCCTTGGGGCTTGTTCTCGTCCGTTTTCTAGCCTGTAGCCTCTCAAAGTGAAGTGAGCATGTATCGCGCTTTCGTCACGATGCACCACAAGCCCTAGAAGGTCGCGTTTAGACTCTCTGGCTACTCTGGTCGCCACTTTCTTAAACAAATCGTCCTGAGCGTGTTTTGGGAGGTTTTGGATGGTGGCTTGAGCCTCTGTGCCGAATGTTATTATTCCGGCTATCGTAGTGCTCGCATCTGCACGTAGTTTTTGCTGACCAGCCGCTAACCGATTCGCGGCGATTTCGTCGCGAATGGTTGAGGGTCTTGGGGTTTTGATGATGACGCTGTTCAGGTGTTTTTTGGACTGGTCAACATAGTCTGGGGTTTTCTTGGGATTGCGTAAATCGTGGTCACGTTGACCACCGCTTGCCCGTCCTGACATGGGGGCAACACGGACTGAAATGGTCTTGCTCATTTCGCTGGCTTGTCTGATTCAGAAGCTTCGTTCTTCTGCTGAAGAAGACGTTTCAAGTCTTCAGAGATCGGAGGTTCTCTGAGCGAAAGTGCTAACGATTCTATCGTAGTTACAAATATTGGTGGCGAAAGATAGGACAAGTCCACTGGCGGGTAAAATACCACCTTGGATCTCCCTATCTTGACTGTCTTGGTCGTCTTGGGTTTTATTGATTTCATGGTGCTGATTCTCCGCAGGGTTTCGAAAGGGGCGCAGCCTCTTCGCCTACCAGCAACCGAAGGTTGCATAGAACGTTATGTATTGATACTATAATTATAATATCAATACATCTAAAACAACGAGGGGACATAATGCAAAAAACGGTAATTTTAATGGCTGTAATTCTATCTGCATGCACTGCAAAGCCGCCAACGGTACTCGAATTTTTACACAACGAAAAGCAGTTAAGCGATACCACAAAAGAATGCAGAAATAACGGCGAGGGTAACAAGTTAAACCCAACTCCAATATGCGCAAATGCTTTTGAAGCGCAAAATATGAAGTTCACGGCGAGGGAGTTTAGTCACTGCGGCAATGACCAGGCGTGCTTAGAAAAATTCTATACTGACAAACTGAAATGACAGTTCCCGCATTTACACCGACGGCACCAATAACATACATTATTGACCAGATCACTAGCTTGGTTTCCGCTGCTTTAGATGGAGTAGCTGGAAATTTAATTACAACGATATCACCATTGGTTAGTGCGGTTTTTGGTGTGTATATTATATTTCTCATGTTCAACTATATGAGAGGGGCAACACCAGAGCCATTGATGGATCTGCTTGCTTTGATTGTTAAGTGGTCTCTTATAATTAGTTTTGGTCTAAATGCAGAAGCATACTCATCCACCATTTTACCTATTGTGACTGGGCTTGGTGGTGATTTGGCAAATGCCGTTTCTGGTGGCACTGTAAGTGCTAATTCTCTCGATACGCTTGGACTCGCTTATTTGAAGATAATTGATGATGGGTTCGCTGCGGCTAGTAATCTTGGTGCGTTAGATAAAATTGCAGGGTACATATTTGTTGGATTAAAAACGATAGTTATTGTGTTCACATTAGTACCGTTCTTGGTGGCCGCTACGCTTGCAATTATCGTCGCTAATGTAGGCTCTATGATTATTGCCGCACTTGCGCCTATTTTCTTCTCGTTTCTTCTATTTCCCGCCACTCGGCAATATTTTTCATCGTGGTTGAATTCGTTAATTAGCTATGCTTTGAATCCAATACTAATCGCTGTTGTGTCTATGGTTGGTGTGGGTATATCTGCAGCGCTTATTGCGTCAGACGGTGGCGGCCAAAGTCTCGTTGATATACCATTTTCACAGGTTTTTACGGCGGGTATTGGTAATCTGGTTTTGCTTTTTCTGTTGAAGCAAGTTAGTTCATTGGCATCGGCATTGAGCTCTGGTGGTATTAGTGCTCCTGGTGCAGGTGGTTTGGGAGGGCTCGCATCAGTAATACGTGAAAGCGGAATGAAAAGTCATGCTGACGCGAAACAACTGGAAAGGCGGCCTTTGAAGAATCCACAAGCTGCTGGTGGAGGCGGCTCAGTTAGCAGAAAAGGTGGTTAACTACCTGGTATTTTCGCCTAGGCGAAAATACCAGGTCTTTTTACGAATTTAGGGTGCAATAAATGCAAATTATTAAAAATTCATTAATTAAATTCCTATTGGTTTTGGGCTTGTTTGCAAGTATCAATGCGCATGCTGGCATACCAGTTATTGATGTGACAAGCGTTACTATCCAGCAGTCTCAGCTTGCGCAGGCGATTCAACAGGTTGCTGCTTGGGCGCAGCAATATCAGCAAATGGTCGCGCAGTATCAACAGGCCGTAACGATGCAAACAATCGCATCTGGTTCACGTGGCATGGGTGCGCTACCTGTTGCGCCATCTTCGTCTAACCTCCCGTCAGATTGGGATAGTGCGTTAGCAACGATAAAATCATCAGGTACCTATGCTACTGAACGAGCCAAATTCCCGACATCGCAAAATACGACATTAAATGCAGCTTTTGATCAACGCGCTGCATCAAAAGCTGCCATGACAAATTTTTTTGCGTTGGCTAATGCGCGAATTCAAAATGTTTCAAATTTGATGAGTCAGATTGATACGGCGACAGATCCAGCCGCTAAGAATGATTTAGCGAATCGTTTGATTAACGAGCAAAACAGCATTGCGGCCGACAAACAGGTAATGTCAATCATTAGGGAAAAACTGGCACAAGACGAGGAAACAACAAGCCGAGCCGCAAGTTCGGCGGTAATGTGTAATGAATTTCGCCATGCGGGGTGTTAATGAAGCGCAATAATGGTCGGATAGACTATTTGTTAAAAATGGCACGTATAGAAAACATTTTTGTTTTCGTTGCGGTTACCGGCTTTTCGCTTATGTTCTTCAGCGCTTTTTTTGCAGAGGTTGTGAGCTTATTTTACAGCGCAAAGTTGGATAGACTGCACTACGCTTTTTTTTGGTTAATCGGGTTTGTTATTGGTGTTTCTGTAGGGATGAGATGGATTCTAACTTTGGCTATCAGTCTAATAGCCAATTACGACAAAACTAAAAAAGCCTTAGAGGCTGAGTGAGCCGCTTATATATAAACGCTGTCAAAAAGCATATCTTTGCGCTCCTTGATGAGGAGTAACAACTTGCACTTGTCGCATTCTTATGGGGGTAGTTGAAATGAAGCATGTGCATGAAGCCGCAGCTTACGATAAATGGTTTCGTGCTGAGATCGAAGCGGCCATTGTAGAAGCTGACGATCCTAAAACTAAATGGGTGCCCAATGAAGATGCGAATAATAGCTGGGCTATAAAACGCGCTGAGTTGCTGGAACGCATTGGGAACACCCATAGCAAGTTTAAGACCAGCGACTATGACATCGTTGTGGATATGACGATATCAGTATAATCAAAGGCTGGCGAAGATGAAGAAACTCTTTTCTATAATAAGCGATAACATCCAGACAAGTTTTGGAACTCCCATAAAATTGCTACAGCTGCTCAATGAGCGCTCGGACATCAGAGTTGAAATCAATGAGCCTAACCGTGTGATTGCGGCTGATAGCGTAGTTTCCTGGCATAGATGGGGCGAATCCTCACCATTCAAGTGGCCACGCCGTAGTGATGGTCGGATCATGGGCTGGAAATACTCAAGTGGATACTACTGCAGCTTCGAGGTGTATCGGCCAGAATTGGCAGATTTCGGCTGCTGCGAGACCACCGAACAATGGACCTGCGACATTCAGAATGTCGACGGCGTTTTGCACTCAAAATCAGAACTCGACAAGTTCGCCACCTTGGACGATATGGTGGCGAAAAACTCGCCAGAGATGATCAACGAAGTCACTAAGGCCATGCTTTGCAAGAACCTTGCGCACGGCGAAATCCGCATCCTCCACAACAGCGACACGTCCGACCACTTTGCTCGTTACCAGTGGGACGGCAGGGTGTTTCTGATGAATGGCGGTGGCTCACATCACTTCGCAGCAGCACGCTACATTGCTTCGCGCATCGCACAACAAGTCCCGCTCAAAGGCAAGCTATGTACCTACTCGATTAATGACGTTGCCGTTGGTATGCTTTGCCGTGACTTCGACATATACGCGATCTCCGACGAAGCGGAGATATCCAATAGATTCCACGACGCCATGGAGTCATTTAAGGCAACCTACCTTCTGCACGACATGCCGAAACCCTATGGCAAAGCTAAAGCAATACTGCTACCCAAAAATGATGCGCGGTCAGTGCGCGTATCCAAGGTGCTACGTGAGGTGGGTGTAGCCGACCTTGGCCACCACTTTGCCGCGCTCTGTAACCGACAGTCGCGTAACAAAGCACAGCCGGTTTAGCGAAGGAGGGGCTTATGCGGTACATCTGCGGTACAGTCATCATGTTTGGGTGGCTTTGCTAAAATACGCTAAGTTACTGTCGCGTAAGTGCTTTTAACTTCTCTTGATTACGGTAGTGAATGCTTGATTTATATAGGCACGGTGCTATAATGGCGAACTCATAATCCTTTGGTCGCGGGTTCAAGTCCCTCCAGACCCACCAGTAAATAAAGGCTTGCAGCAATGCAAGCCTTTTTTACATTTCAGCCTTTTAGTAGTGGGTTATTCACTATGGGCACTATTCTTACCTAAATTAAATGATTACCCTAAAAAATATTACCTTGCGGCGTAGTGCCAAAGTCTTGCTAAATGATGCTTCGTTAACCATTAATCCAGGTGAGAAAGTTGGACTGGTTGGGCGCAATGGCGCAGGAAAGTCGACGTTGTTTGGCCTGCTCAATGGTACGCTGCATGAGGATAGTGGCGATTTTTATTATCCGAAACAATGGCGTATGGCGCAAGTTGCGCAGGATATGCCAGAGACTGAAGAATCGGCTACTGATTTCGTAATCGGCGGCGACAGTCGTCTGGCGGAGTTACGTGAAGCCTTGAGTGTGGCTGAAGCAACTGATGATGGTATGTTAATCGCTCAAGCCTATATTGATTTAGGTGATGCAGGTGAACATGATGCTAATGCACGTGCGCAGGCGCTAGTGCTGGGTCTGGGTTTTCAGTTACATGAGCTGGATAGCCCAGTGAACAGTTTTTCTGGCGGTTGGCGTATGCGTTTGCAACTGGCGCGCGCGCTGATGTGCCCGTCGGATTTATTATTGCTTGATGAGCCGACTAACCACTTGGATTTGGATGCGTTGGTATGGCTGGAAGCATGGTTAAAACGTTATACAGGCACAATGATAGTCATCAGTCATGATAGAGAGTTTCTGGATGCGGTTACTGCAACCACTGTGCATATTGATTGTGCACAATTGACCCGCTACGGTGGAAATTACAGTCTGTTCGAAACGCTGCGCTCCGAGCAAATGGTGCTGCAACAGGCGACATTCGAGAAGCAGCAAGATAAAATCGAGCATCTGCAAAAATTTATCAATCGTTTCAAAGCCTCTGCCAGTAAAGCCAAGCAGGCACAAAGTCGGGTGAAAGCGCTGGATCGCATGGAAAAAATTGCACCTATGCTGGTCAGTGCTGATTTTACCTTTGAATTCAAAGAGCCTACCCATATTCCCAACCCTATGTTGTCGATATCCGATGCCAGTTTTGGTTATATTGCTAAAGATGAAAATGGTGAAGACTTACCACCCAAGGTTATTCTGACTCACATCAGTAAATCAGTACAAGCAGGGCAACGCATCGGCATACTCGGGGCAAACGGGCAAGGTAAATCTACGCTGGTGAAAACCATAGCGCGTGATATGGCAGCACTCGGTGGCACAATAACTGAAGGCAAGGGGCTGAATATTGGCTACTTTGCGCAGCAGGAACTTGATGTGTTGCGCCCGGAAGATAACCCGCTGGAGCACATGGTGCGGTTAGCACGTGATGCACAAACCCAGTCCAAGGAGCGTACTGGCGAACAGGCATTACGCGGTTATTTGGGCGGCTTTAATTTCAGTGGTGACATGGTCAAACAGGCTGTCGGTACCATGAGCGGCGGCGAGAAAGCGCGTCTGGTGCTGGCGATGATGGTATGGCAGCGTCCGAATCTATTGCTGCTCGATGAGCCAACTAACCACTTGGACTTGGTCACCCGCGAAGCGCTTGCCATGGCGCTTAACGAGTTTGAGGGCACGCTCATGCTAGTCAGCCATGATCGGGCGCTGTTGCGTTCAGTGTGCGATGAATTCTGGTTAGTCGGCCGCGGAAAAGTAGAACCATTTGACGGCGATCTGGATGATTACCAACGTTATCTGCTGAGCGAATCCAAACGTTTGCGTGAAGAGGCAAAAGCGGCATTGGTTTGAGTTGCAGTTGCTCAGGGGCATCAGGTAGCTTGTTTGTAAGAGTATTCTTAAAAATTGCATCGTGCATTTAAATGGCATAATTTTCTAATTGTGTTTTAATGTTGCACATAAAGCGGTGAGTAGATAATTTAAGAGGATGAAATTTGTTTAAATGCAGGGCAAAAACGATAGTTGGTTATCCAGCAAAACGCAGCATGGATGTGGCTGTTGCTATGCTAACGTTGTTTTTTGCATCTGTACCTATGCTGGTTGTGGCTATCCTGGTGAGGTTGACATCGCCAGGCAATATTGTTTATTGGTCTGATCGCGTGGGGCAAAATAATAAGATATTTCGTATGCCAAAGTTCCGCACTATGCGTATAGATACCCCCGCTGTTGCAACTCACTTATTAGGTAGTCCAGAACAGTACTTAACGCCGATAGGCGGGTTTCTGCGTAAATCCAGTTTGGATGAGTTACCCCAAATATGGAGCATACTGGTAGGTGATATGAGTCTGGTTGGGCCACGCCCAGCCTTGTTTAATCAGGACGATTTAATTGCGTTGCGTACCAAGAATGGCGTGCATGAGTTAGTGCCAGGTTTGACAGGTTGGGCTCAAATTAATGGGCGTGATGAACTGCCCATTCCGCAAAAAGTGGCGCTGGATGTTGAATATTTAAATAACATTTCTTGGTTGCTGGATATAAAAATAATACTGAACACAGCATTTAAAGTATTGCGTCGAGATGGCGTTACACATTAAGTCATCCCTTTGGGGAATTAACGCTTCAATAATCTGTCAGCTTTAGTCTAGATCTTCGACTAATCAATTATAAGTGAGCTTGCCTGTGGATTTAACCCATACTACTTTATTTCCGCGTACACCTGATTTGCAGGGCACTGATGTGGAGGCGATGCGTGCGACGTTGCGGGATTATTTTCATGCAACGTTTAGCCGTTATGAGCAGTTGTTCGAGACCTTGGCTTGTGATGATGCGTACTTTGAGAAGGCGATCAGTCTGCGGCATCCACTGATATTTTATTTTGGTCACACTGCGACATTTTTTATCAACAAGCTGCTATTGGCGGGCTTGGTGACCGAACGTATTAATCCGCACTTTGAATCCATGTTTGCAGTCGGCGTGGATGAAATGAGTTGGGACGATCTTAACGACAAACATTATCCCTGGCCGACAGTAGCTGAGGTACAGGCATACCGTGACCAGGTACGCGCTATGGTTGATGAGGTCATCGCACACGCACCGCTGACTTTACCCATAGGCTGGAGCCATCCCTGGTGGACGATAGTGATGGGTATAGAGCATGAGCGTATCCATCTGGAAACATCTTCTGTACTTATCCGTCAACAACGTCTGGATTGGGTGCGTTCACATCCTGAATGGGTTGCATGTACGCTGTCGGCAGAGCCGCCAGTTAATGAGTTGGTGAACATCGCTGCAGGGACGGTGAGGCTGGGTAAAGATCGTGCCGATACCACTTATGGCTGGGATAACGAATATGGTGAGCATGTGGCTGATGTGGTTGAGTTTCAGGCCAGTCGCTATTTGGTTACTAACCGTGAGTTTCTGGAATTTGTTGATGCTGGTGGTTATACGAAGGATGCCTGGTGGGATGAAGAAGGCCGTAGCTGGCGACAGTTCGCACACGCTATCCATCCTGCATTCTGGCTGCGTACTGATGCCAGCTGGCAATTACGCTTGATGACTGAGGTGGTTGCTATGCCTTGGGACTGGCCGGTGGAAGTGAATTATCACGAAGCCAAGGCTTTTTGTAACTGGAAGTCGGTGCAGACAGGCTGGGTGGTGCGACTACCTACCGAAGATGAATGGTGCCGATTATATGATGTAAGTGGCATAGCTGAGGTGCCAGCAAATAGTGCTGCGCTGGCAAACCTGCACTTGGATCACTGGGCATCCGCCTGCCCAGTGACTCAATTTGCGCATGGGGATTTGTTTGATGTGGTGGGTAACGTATGGCAGTGGACGGAAACGCCGATATACCCGTTTGCAGGTTTTGAGGTGCATGCTATCTATGATGATTTTACTACGCCGACTTTTGATGGGCGTCATAATCTGATTAAAGGTGGTTCGTTTATCGCTTGTGGCAATGAGTCGCGTCGTGATGCGCGGTATGCGTTCCGACGTCACTTTTTCCAGCATGCCGGCTTTCGTTATGTGGTGAGTGATGCCGCAGTGGTTGCGCCGAATGTGTATTACGAGAGCGATAAGCAATTATCAGAATATGCTGAATTCCACTATGGTGAGGAATATTATGGCGTTGCGAATTTCCCCAAAGCATTAGCAGAAATCGCAATAGCGATAACCGAAGGTAAGCCACGCCTTAAAGCGCTGGACTTGGGCTGCGCTACAGGACGGGCAACTTTTGAGCTTGCCCGTGCATTTGATGCAGCTGTTGGCGTGGACTTTTCTGCACGGTTTATTAATTTGGGTGTGCAGTTGGCGCAAACAGGCAGCATACGTTATACCCTGGTAGATGAGGGTGAACTGGTTTCCTACAAAACCCGTGATTTGTCGAGCTTGGGGCTGGATGCTGTCCACGATAAAGTTCATTTTGAACAAGGTGATGCGTGCAATCTTAAGCCTATATTGTCAGGGTTTGATTTAATTCTCGCGGCAAATTTGATTGATCGCCTATACGACCCCGCACAGTTTTTATCCATGGTACATGAACGACTAAATGTTGGTGGTGTGTTGCTGATTGCTTCTCCCTATACCTGGCTGGAAGAGCATACGCCACGTCAGGACTGGGTGGGTGGTTATAAGAAAGATGGAGAAAACTTTACTACGCTGGATGGTTTGAAAGCTCAGTTGGGTAAGCATTTCCGTTTGATGCAGACGCCACAGGATGTGCCTTTTGTGATACGTGAAACGCAACGCAAATTTCAGCATACTTTATCCGAAGTAACCCTCTGGGAGCGGATTAGCTAATGTTCGATTTCGACCAGATTATTTCACGCTCAGGTACAGCGAGCGAGAAATGGGATGGTCGGCTTGCGACATTCGGACGCGCAGATGTCACGCCCTTGTGGGTGGCTGATATGGACTTTGCCGTACCACCCGCCGTCACAGAAGCATTGCTGGCGCGTGCTCAGCATCCAATTTTTGGCTATACGCTGGCAGATGATGTGGTATATGAGAGTTTAATCAACTGGCTATTTCAGCAACATGGCTGGCAAGTTGAACGTGACTGGATAGTGTTCACGCCGGGTGTGGTGCCGTCAATTTACGCAGCAGTGCAGGCCTTGACGCAATCGCATCAGGGCGTCATCGTGCAGCCTCCTGTATATCCACCATTTTTTAGTGCAGTAGGGGCGCATGGACGAGTATTGCTGGAAAATCCATTGCGGTTAGAAAATGGCCGTTACCAGCTGGATCTAGAACAGCTGGAACAGTGCGCGCAACAGGGCGCTAAATTGTTATTGCTATGCTCGCCACATAATCCGGTTGGGCGAGTTTGGCGACCTGATGAGCTTACGGCAGTGCTAGATGTAGCGCGTCGCTATCAGCTTATAGTTTTTTCTGATGAAATCCATGCGGATTTGATTTACCCTGGGTACAAACATACGCCGTTGGCGACATTGGCGAGTGAGGGTGATCTCGTGATTACTGCCGTATCGCCAAGTAAAACCTTTAATCTTGCCGGATTGGGGTTGTCTGCCTTAGTTATTCCTGATGCAAATATACGTCGTCATATGGTTGATGCGTTTGCACAGTTACATATCCAAGTCTTAAATCCATTTAGTCTGACTGCTTATACTGCGGCTTATCAACACGGTAGTGCGTGGCGTGATGCGCTGATGTGTTATCTGCGCGATACTCGTGATGCAGTCATTTCCTACTTAGTCCAGCATATTCCGAAAATACGTCCAATTGAGCCAGAAGGCACCTATTTAATGTGGCTGGATTGCCGAGCATTAGGCATGAGCGATGTGGCGTTGCGTGATTTCTTTGTACGGGAATGTGGACTAGGGCTGAATGCAGGTTTCACTTTTGGGCAGGCGGGAAGTGGTTTTATGCGGCTGAATCTGGCGAGTCCTCGTTCGGAAATTATGAAGGCGTTAGAACGCGTGTATGCCTGTGTAAGATGAATTCTTGTTTTAATTTGATTTATTCATGATGACGTGTTAATATTTTCGCACTTCATATACAGAATTTAACCTACATGAATAATAAGGTGGGTGGAGGAGATGAAGGTAGTGCCAGAAGTTAATGCTGATGTTGCTTTTATTGGTCGTCAGTTTTTAGCTTCACTTGATGCCGTCCTGACTTATTTATAACGATAAACTAAGGGTCAGGCGGCATTTTTCATACTGCGGCGTAATGCTTAAGCAGAGCGCCGCCAGCTAATCAGTAATACCCCACCTAATACCAGTATCGAGCCGACAACTTGTAAGCCAACTATGGTTTCGCCCAGAAATAAATACGCCATAAAAATAGTAGCGACGGGGCCTGCTGAGCCTATGAGCGCAGTTCGTCCTGGATTAATCAGGCGGATGGCGGCGGAGAGCATGAATACGGGTAGCACTGTTGAAAATACGGCCATTGCTGCACTGAGCCAATATATTTTGGCTGGAAGCTGCAACGCGTTGATGTTATGCGTGAGGCCGAAGTGTACGAGGGTAAATATACTGGCGACTATCATGGCGAGTGCAGTAAAACGTATTGTGCCTAGTTTATGAACAGCGTGCCCTGCGCCAACCAGATAGATGGAGTAACTCAAGGTGCTGGCAAAAACGAGGCTGGCACCTAGTATCATGTTGGTGGTTTGTTGACCTAAATCATGTACAAATACTAAGCCTATACCCACATAGCTGATAATAAGCGCGATGATGTGACGTCGAGTAATGCGATGCTTAAAAAGCACCGCAGAGAGCAGTACGGTCATGGTGGGATAGAGAAATAGTATCAGCCGTTCCAGTCCAGCATTCAAATATTGTAATCCCATAAAATCCAGCAGGCTGGAAATGTAATAGCCGATAAATCCCAGTGCGATAATTAGACCATAATCATGGCGGTGCAATGAATTTACATGTTGCTGGCGTGAACTCCAGATTGCGACTGCAATAAATACTGGCAAGGAAAAGGCCATACGTAACGCCAATAGCGTAATCGCATCTATAGGTGCGACCAGATAAGCGAGTTTGACAAATATGGCTTTGGTAGAGAAACCTACCGCGGCCAGAATGGCAAGAATGACACCCAGACCAAAGCGCGGAGGTGGAGATGACGCTTCGGTGTGCAAATCGCCAGTACCCAATTTAATGGGGATGCAAGTAGGCGTAGCCAGCCAGTACCAAGCCTGCGGTCAGGAGTATGGCAATCAGAATTAGCCAGCGTTGATTGCTACGCTGTTGTGCTAGTAAAAGCGCTGTTTGTTCACGCATGGCGTTGGCGTTATCTTGAGCCAGATAAGCATGCGCCAGACGCGGTAATTGCGGCAGCAGTGTTGCCCAGCGTGGCGCTTCGTGTTTAATGTTACGCAGCGCACCTTGCCAGCCAAACTGTTCTTTCATCCAGCTTTCGAGAAAAGGTTTGCCCGTTTTCCACAAGTCCAGATCAGGATCAAGGTCACGACCCAGGCCTTCAATGTTAAGCAAAGTTTTTTGCAGCAATACTAATTGTGGCTGGATTTCCATATTGAAGCGGCGTGAAGTCTGGAACAGGCGTAGCAGGACCTTACCGAACGAGATTTCCTTTAACGGGCGGTCAAATATAGGTTCGCAGACGGCACGAATAGCGGCTTCAAATTCGTCGACACGGGTATCAGCTGGCGTCCAGCCCGCATCAACGTGAGCCTGGGCAACGGCGCGGTAATCGCGCTGGAAGAAAGCAAGGAAGTTCTGCGCGAGGTAGTTTTTGTCGACTTCTGTCAGTGTGCCCATGATGCCGAAATCCAGCGCAATGTATTGCCCCTGTTGATTGACCTGAATATTGCCAGGATGCATGTCTGCGTGAAAAAAAGCGTCACGAAAAACCTGAGTGAAGAAAATTTCTACGCCATCCTGGGCGAGCTTGGGAATGTTGATACCCATTTCACGCAGTTTGGCTGTCTGGCTGATGGGAACGCCTTTCATGCGTTCCATGACCATTACCCCAGCTTCGCAATAATCCCAATAAACTTCGGGCACGATGAGTAAATCAGATTGTTCAAAATTGCGGCGTAATTGCGAGCAATTTGAAGCCTCTCGCATCAAATCCAGTTCGTCGGTTAAGGTCTTGCGGAATTCACCTACAACTTCACGTGGATGCAGACGTTTGCCATCAGAAAATAGTTTTTCAACAAGGATGGCGGCGGCTTCGAGCAAGCCTAAATCGTGTTCGATAATTTCGCCTATGCCAGGACGGAGGACTTTGACAGCCGCTTCTGTGCCATCTCGTAAAATGGCAAAATGGACTTGGGCCATCGATGCGCTGGCGACAGGTTCTGCATCGAACTGGGCAAAAACTGTTTCCAGCGATTTGCCATAAATGGCCTCCAGTTTAATGCGCACTTCACTGCCAGGGAAAGGTGGAACGCGATCCTGCAGTCGTGCCAACTCTTCTGCAATGTCGAACGGCATTAAATCGCGGCGGGTAGAAAGCATTTGCCCGAATTTTACAAATATAGGTCCCAAAGCCTCCAGTGCGCGACGTAAGCGCACGGCGCGTGGTTCAGATAAGTCACGCCAAAACAGGGTGACATTAACCAGCCAGCGTAAACCGCGCACGCGCTCATGGCCTAGAAAAAACTCATCCAGTCCGAAACGAGCAGCGACCCATAAAATAGTGATGAGACGAAAAATACGCATGTGGTTATAGCTTGGATTGAAGTTGGCTGGTAAGTAGATCTATGCGTTTAGCTAGCCGTGCAGTGTCATCACGCACGGTATCAACATCAGTAATAAATTGCTGCAAAGGCTTGCGCTTGATAATCATGCCGGATTCTTCATGGGCATATTCAACCAGCATTAACGCGGTGTTGGTGATGTTGCCTCGCTTCCACTTAATCAGGTTGCGTACAATTTTGACCAGTTGATGTGCACTTGCGTCACCCATGAAACGTGCAAAATCGGCTTCGGCATCCCAGTCCAGATCCATCAAGGTGTTACCCACGTCTGCAGCGAGTTGGGTGTCACCCGTAATGTTGATGCGATGCGTGGCGGTTTTGTCACCTAGTGCAATACGCGCGAGTATCAGTGGATTGAGATGAAATTGTGCGTCGCTTTCGGCGTCATCAGATGCTTGCAAGCGGCCTTCGCTATTCATCGCAAAAGTGAAGCTAATCAGGGGTAATGTAATAGCGACACGCTTTCCAGCATGCTGGGCGAGTTTATGCTGGGCACTCGGTGCAGATTCAAGCAAATGATTCAGCAGCGGGATGAGCATGCGCCCATTGAGCGTGTCCAGCATCAGTATTTGTAACCCTTATGCAAGGCAACGACACCGCCGCTGAGATTGAAGTAATCAACCTTGGCAAAGCCCGCTTCTGACATCATGGTTTTTAAGGTTTCCTGATCTGGGTGCATGCGGATAGATTCTGCAAGATACTGGTAACTTTCCGCATCTTTAGCGATTAATTTACCCATGACAGGCAGTAATTTAAACGAGTAAGCGTCGTATATCGGTGCGAGTGGTTTCCATACCTTGGAAAATTCTAGCACCAGTAAACGTCCACCAGGGCGTAATACGCGATACATATCTCGTAAAGCTGCGTCTTTGTGGGTCATGTTGCGCAAACCAAAAGCGACGCTGATACAATCAAAGTAGTTGTCGGGAAATGGCAGTTTTTCACCATCGCATTGTGCAACAGGGATGGCTTGACCCTCGTCCAGCATGCGGTCGCGCCCGACGGTGAGCATGGAGCTGTTGATGTCAGTCAGCCAGACTTGACCTGTAGGTCCAACTTTTTTAAGAAATAGACGGGTTAGATCTGCCGTGCCGCCAGCGACGTCGAGCACGCGATTGCCTGGACGTACGCCTGATGTGGCTATGGTAAATTGTTTCCAGACGCGATGCAGACCCATAGACATGAGGTCGTTCATTACATCGTAGCGCGCAGCGACAGAGTGAAAAACCTCGGCAACCTTGCCCGCTTTATCGGATTCGGCAACTGTTTTATAACCAAAGTGAGTGGTGTTATCCATAGCGCAGACTTTAATATGAAGAAGCTAAATCATAACCGATAACGACATGGCGTGGATTGATTAAAGCTAAGAAATAAAGTGGAATGTGGTGAAAATGAAGTGGCGAGCCCAACCCCCGGCACTTGCAATAAACAGCTGTGGCTGCTTCCTTCCGGACCTGACCAGGTTCACCGCCTTGCAATGCGAGGAGACCCGCCGCTGTGTATTCTACGCTAGTCACAGAAGCTGGCAAAGCGGTATAGTGTATTAATTTTAATGACAGGGTGTAGACTATGAAGTTAATGCGTTGGCTGGGATGGTGTGTTATGTTGAATATGGCTGGTTTGCAGACCGTTCATGCCGATTTTCTGAGTGATCAAAATGGGATAGTAAATAATCAGGTTGAAGACGCACCCGACTGGGAAGAGTCGCAGACTAAATTGCCCGCAGCACCTAAAGATGAAAATCTGGTGCCATTTTATGTCAGCGGTATCGCAGGTAATCAATATGCGATTGATAAAACCACATTGGATGTGGGTAAGGATGGTGTCGTGCGCTATGTGCTGGTGATTAAGGCACAGGGCGGGGCTAAAAATGTCAGTTTCGAAGGTATACGTTGTGAAACACGCGAACAGAAAATTTACGCTACAGGTCGTGATGATGGTAGCTGGGTGCCTGTGGTAGACAGCCATTGGCGTGGTATATCTGGTCGTTCATTGCTGTCTTATCATCGTGCTTTGGCGGATGAGTATTTTTGTCCGCAAGGGGTTATCGTATGGAGTAAGGGGCAGGCTTTACAGAATATTAAAGCGGGATGGTGATGAACTGTTTTTGCTAGCGCAATCCATGCTACGTGATATTGCGTTCTGTTTTAATTAGGAATAATCTGGCACTATGATTTTGTCATAGTGCGGTGCCGATAGTAGGCTTGCAGCTTGCGGTTATTTAATCGGAGAAATCGGGGTGGGTTATGCAAGCAGCGAATAAGGAAATAGATGTATGTGGCACCTGCTGTCCTGTGCCTTTGATTGCGGTGCGTAAGGCGGTTGCGGAGCTGCATGCTGGACAGATTTTGCAAGTGACAGGCGATGACCCTATATTTGAGGAGTCTGTACGTGATTTGTGCGAGATAGCTGGATACAAAATTGTTGAATCAGAAAAACTGGGTCGCAAGATAATAATACAGATACAAATATAAGAAATAGCAAAAAATAATAATACTGATACAAAAAATATGGATGGTTAATGGAGACTAGCACATGGTAGAGCATCCTCAACAAGCCACAATCATGGTCATTAGCGCTGATATGGATAAAGTGATGTCGGCCTTTTTGATTGCGACGGGATATGCGGCGATGGGTATCAAGACCAATATGTGGTTCACTATTTTTGGTGCAAATTGTTTAAAACGTCGCCGTGGTATTTTACATACGCTGCTAGGCAAGCGTAGGCAAGATAACTCACCATACCGGCGCCAGGAATCTGATTCTATAGTTCAAACTATGGTGGAAGCCGTTAATCTCGGTGGCGCAAATCATTTGCCATTATCACAGATTAATTTTTTTGGTATTGGTCCAAAAATATTTAATTTTTTACTTCGGCGCAAAAACATTCCTACACTCGAAGAGTTTATCTATCTGGCTGAAGACTTGGGTGTGTCGTTTACGATATGTCAGATATGTGTAGATACGTTGGGGCTGGATACTTCGGATTTGATCGTCAGCAAAAATGTTCAAGTAAAAGGCGTGTCTCAATATGTAAAAGACAGTATGGCAAGTCATTACAATGCTGTGATTTGAATATTTTCAATCAGGAGTGTTTAGAATGAACGAATCTGATTGCCTGCGACAGCTTCGCGATCGCGAATATGAGCTTAAGGTTTTGCAAGAAGTGGGTAATGCCATTACCTCAAACTTGCATCTGGATGTGGTGTTGAAATTGGTTGCCGAAAAAGTGCGCACCCTAATCAGTGCCGACACGTTAATGATCCCCATGCTGGATCAGGTCTGTGAAAACTACACCTATGCTGCGGCAAGTGGTAAAGATGCAGATTTGATTGTGGGTACGAGTTTTTCGGTCAATGTGGGTATGTGCGGGTGGGTACTCAAGAATCAGCGTCCATTGCTTTATGGTGAGTCAGATCAATGGCCCTTTCAACAAAAAGCAACTACTTGGGAATATGGACAAATTTCTGCATTGCTGGTGCCGCTGGTGGTTGGAGATCGCATCATAGGAGGGTTGTCCGGAACGGGGAAAGTCAACGGTGCAAGCTTTACTGTACGGGATATGGAACTGTTGAAGCTGGTTTCTAATCAGGTAGGTATTGCAATAGAAAATGCGCGCTTGTTTGATGAGGTAGAGTCACTGGTAGCAAGTCTGGAATCAAAGGTACAGGGGCGCACTTTGGCATTGCAGGTGGCTAATCAGGAGCTGGAAGCATTTTCTTATTCGGTGTCACATGATTTGCGTGCGCCGTTGAGAAGTATAGATGGCTTTAGTTTGGCGTTGCTGGAAGATTATGCAGATAAATTAGATGCGGAGGGCAGGAATTATTTGGAACGTTTACGTGCCAATGCCAAACGGATGGGGCAGTTGATAGATGCTTTGCTGGGACTTTCACGTGTGTCACGATTGGATATGCAATTGTCGTTGATTGATGTGACTGCGCTTGCGCAGCAAATTGTTAACGAATTTCGTGAAGCCGAATCTGATAGAGTTGTTGATATACAGATAGAAACAGGTTTGAGAGCAATGGCTGATCCGTATTTGGTGGAGGTTTTGTTAACTAATTTATTATCTAATGCCTGGAAATATACGGGTAAAGTGGCATCGGCGAAAATAAATGTATTCAAGAGCAGTTGGAATGGTCAATCCTGTTTTTGTATCAGTGATAATGGTGCTGGGTTTGATATGAAACGCGTTGACAAGTTGTTCCAGCCTTTTCAACGTTTGCACATGGAAAGTGAGTTTGAGGGTACCGGTGTGGGTTTGGCTACCGTACAACGGATTATTAATCGGCATGGTGGGTGGATACGAGCGGAAGCTACGCCAGGTAACGGTGCTGCATTCTTTTTTACGCTTGATCAAATGACATGAGAGGCGCATGAGCATGAATAACAATAATAAAACCATATTGTTGGTGGAGGACAACCCGGATCAGGTCTTGCTAGCGGAACGGGCGTTAAAGAAAGCGAATGTTGATGGGAACATGGTCGTCATGGCTGATGGAGAGCAGGCGCTAAATTATTTGAATGGCAAGTCGGGTAGTGAGTTGCCGCATGTTGTGTTGCTGGATCTCGGACTGCCCGGCATAGGGGGGCTAGAAGTGTTGCAGCAGATCAGAAATAGTCCGCAGACACGTAATTTGCCAGTAGTGATATTGTCAACTTCGGATGAGGTGTCGGATAAGCGCGATGGATATGCCATCGGTGCTAACAGTTACATACTTAAACCTGTTGAATTTAAACGTTTTGTTCATGTGGTTGAAAGGCTGGCCGAGTATTGGTTGGAATTGAATGAGCACTATACAAATAAGGTGAACTGATCAACATGGCTGAGCATGAATTAAAACCGTTGCGCGTGCTAATGATAGAAGACTCAGTTGACGATGAGCTGTTGTTGCGTCGTCAGTTGAAGGGTGCTGGCTATCATGTATCGCTGGAACGTGTTTGTTCGGAGGAAGCGCTGAGGACATTCATGCCCCCAGTATGTTGGGATGTGGTGATTTCTGATTACAAAATAGTGCCTCAGTTTGATGGGATGGATGCGCTGCATACAGTACGTGAATTTGATCAAACGATACCATTTTTTTTATTGTCGGGTACGGTTGGTGAGGAAATTGCAGTTGAGGCAATGAGGTCGGGCGCTAACGACTATATTATGAAAGATAAAAGTGCCCGCCTGCCTCAAGCGATAGAACGCGAATTGCGGCAAGCAGAAGAACGTCGCGCCCGCATTCGTAGTGAGCAGCAAATGGATTATTTTGCCCGTCATGACATGTTGACTGGTCTTTGGAATCGCAGGGAGTTTGATACGCGCCTGGAGTGCCTATTTCAGGATGCTAAGGATAATCGTCATCAGCATATTCTGATGTATATGGATCTGGATCAGTTTAAGTTACTCAATGATACCGTTGGACACACTGCCGGAGATGCGTTGTTAGTGCAAATCGCGGAGGTGATGAGTGGTTTTGTAATTAAACCAGATGATGCCGTTGCAAGGCTGGGTGGTGATGAATTTGGTGTGTTGCTGGCAAATTGTGAAATGGATCGTGCGTTGATTGTTGCCGATGAAATTCGTGAGGCTGTTCAGCAATACCGTTTTGATTGGCGCAGCCAGATTTTCACGATCGGTATCAGCATCGGTATTAGCCTGATTACTCCATATAGCAAGAGTGGCGGGGAATTGTTAGCCGAGGCTGATAGTGCCTGTTTTGCTGCTAAGGCCAAGGGCAGGAATCAAGTGCATGTTTATAAATCAGATGATCTGGATACCATAGAAAAAAAACATGAAATGCGCTGGGTGCTTGCTATCCCAGAAGCGTTGCGTAGTGATTCGTTCCAGCTTTATTATCAGCCTATACAGATGATAGGAACTGGTGCCCGACATCATGGAGAGGTCTTGCTGCGTATGCTTGATCAGAATAATCGGTTGATTTTTCCTGATGCATTTATTCCAGCGGCGGAGCGCTATGATTTAATGCCGGCTGTGGATCGTTGGGTGATTACTAATACCTTGCAGTGGGTCAAAGCGCACTTGCATCAACTGCATCCGGAGCAGGAGTTTTCGATTAACTTGTCGGGCAAATCTTTCCTTGATGTCAAGTTTCTGCATTTTTTATTAGATACATTGGACGCAGCTGCGATTGACCCTAAGCATATCTGTTTTGAATTGACAGAATCGGCTGCTGTGGGTGAGCTGAGTGATGCTATTAAGTTTATTTCCACATTGCGTGATAAGGGATATCGCTTTTCGTTGGACGATTTTGGTAGTGGTATGTGTTCACTGAAATATCTGAGGAAGCTGCCTGTTGATTATCTGAAAATAGATGGTTGTTTTGTGAAAGAGATAGTTGATGATGCTATATCCCGTTCTATTGTTGCATCAGTCAATACTATTGCTCACGCGATGGGGATGCAGACGATCGCAGAATATGTCGAGAATGACGAAATTTTAGCTATTTTGTCAGACTTGGGGGTCGATTATGCTCAGGGGTATGTTGTTTCAAAACCGATGCCTTTGAGTAATTTAATCAGTGGCTGAAAAGCTGTACAAGATTCGAGTTCGATCGCGGTGCTTTAATTAATCTGGAAATGATTTGTGAATTCGTTCAGTTTTCGGTTAATTCATTGTGAAACAAAGGTTTTACCCTGAGACTGGTAGGGGAATGCAGGAATTGAGCGGATTTATCTCTGCTAGCTAATTGTCTGTGCTTGCGCTTTAGGCTAAAATTCAGCATTACCTGCGCTGTAAATTCAACATGACTCGTTATATATTTGTTACTGGTGGTGTGGTGTCTTCCCTAGGCAAGGGAATCGCCGCCGCTTCTCTCGCTGCTATCCTCGAATCTCGCGGCATGCAAGTCACTATGATGAAACTGGATCCGTATATCAACGTTGATCCCGGGACGATGAGTCCGTTTCAGCATGGTGAGGTGTTTGTCACCGAAGATGGCGCTGAAACTGATCTTGATCTTGGGCATTATGAGCGATTTACGCATGCCAAGATGTCTAAACGTAATAACTTTACGACTGGCCAGATTTATGAATCCGTGATTAAAAAAGAGCGTCGCGGTGAATATCTGGGTGGGACTGTGCAAGTTATTCCGCATATCACCGATGAAATTAAACAGCATATACGCGCAGGCGCGGCAGGTGCGGAAATCGCTATTGTCGAGGTTGGTGGTACGGTAGGTGATATTGAGTCTTTGCCATTCCTTGAGGCTATCCGTCAAATGGGTTTGCAAGAGGGGCGTAATAATACCTGCTATATCCATCTCACCCTTGTGCCTTATTTGGGTAAAGCGGGCGAGGTTAAAACCAAGCCTACTCAACATTCGGTCAAGGAGCTGCGCGAAATCGGTATACAGCCTGATGTGGTGCTGTGCCGTGGTGATCGTCCGTTGCCTGATGAAGAGCGTCGTAAAATCGCGCTGTTTACGAATTTGGAAGCAAATGCGGTGGTGTCGGTGCATGACGTTGATAGCATTTATAAAATCCCCGAAATGCTGCGTGAACAGGGCATGGATGAAATCGTTTGCCGTAAATTCGGTATAGATCCTAAGCCCGCAGATTTGAGCATGTGGAATGGTCTAGTTGAATCACTTGAGCATCCACAGCATGAAGTTGATATTGCGATGGTCGGCAAATACGTGGGTCTGACCGAATCTTATAAATCATTGTCTGAAGCATTGATCCATGCGGGTATACATACTCATACCAAAATTAATATTCACTACATTGATTCCGAGTTGTTGGAAACAGATGGCATAGGCGCCTTAGCGGGTATGCACGCGATACTGGTGCCTGGTGGATTTGGTAAGCGCGGTGTGGAAGGTAAGATATTGGCTATCCAATATGCACGTGAAAACAAAATTCCTTATTTGGGTATCTGTCTGGGTATGCAGTTGGCGGTGATAGAGTTTGCGCGGCACAAGGCTGGTATGAGTGATGCACATAGTACCGAGTTTGAGCCAGCAACCACGCATCCGATTGTGGCGCTGATTTCCGAATGGAAAGACGCTGCGGGTCAGGTTGAAACGCGGTCAGAAGAGTCTAACCTGGGCGGTACAATGCGCCTGGGTGGTCAGTCCTGTGATTTATTGGCTGGCTCGTTGGCAAGTAAAGTTTATGGTGCGAGTGAAATCGTTGAGCGTCATCGTCATCGTTATGAAGTTAACGGGGCTTTATTGCCACAGCTGGAACAAGCCGGCTTGCGGGTAAGCGGGCACTCTACGACAGATGGCTTGTGCGAAATGATAGAGTTGCCTGACCATCCCTGGTTTATGGCATGCCAATTCCATCCTGAGTTCACTTCTACACCGCGTGATGGACATCCTTTATTTAAGGCGTTTGTAAATGCAGCAGTAGATCATTTAGGGGCGCACGTATGAAGTTATGTGGATTTGAAGTTGGCTTAGAACAGCCTCTGTTTTTGATTGCTGGTCCTTGTGTTGTTGAATCCCGCCAAATGGCGATGGATACAGCAGGACAGCTGAAAGAAATTTGTGCTGAATTGAATATACCTTTTATCTACAAATCGTCGTATGACAAGGCGAATCGTAGTTCGGGCACATCATACCGCGGCCCTGGTCGTGATGCGGGTTTGCAGATACTGGCAGACGTAAAGCGTGAAATCGGCGTATCCATCTTAACTGACGTGCACAGCATAGAAGAAATTGCTGAAGTCGCGGCTGTGGTTGATGTGTTGCAAACGCCTGCGTTCCTGTGCCGCCAGACCGATTTTATCCATGCGGTAGCGTGTTCAGGCAAGCCTGTAAATATCAAAAAGGGGCAGTTTCTGGCACCTTGGGATATGAAAAATGTAGTGGATAAAGCTAAAGCAGCAAATGGTGGCCAAGATAACATCATGGTATGTGAGCGTGGTGTGTCGTTTGGTTATAACAATCTGGTATCGGACATGCGTTCATTGATGGTGATGCGTGAAACTGGTTGTCCGGTCGTGTTTGATGCGACGCATTCGGTGCAGTTGCCTGGTGGTCAGGGCAATGTTTCGGGTGGTCAGCGTGAGTTTGTGCCTGTATTGGCGCGTGCGGCAGTGTCAGCAGGTGTGGCGGGTGTGTTTGCAGAAACCCATCCAGATCCTGCATGTGCACTGTCAGATGGTCCCAATGCCTGGCCGTTGGGACGGATGAAAGAATTGTTGTATACGTTAAAAGAAATTGATGCGTTGGTTAAACAACGTGGTTTTATTGAACATACGCTCTAACCATAGGTTAGCCAGTAAATTATTGAGGGGAAAGAAATGAGTGTAATCGTTGATGTTATCGCCCGTGAAATTTTGGATTCACGTGGCAATCCAACTGTTGAAGCAGATGTCTTGCTGGAGTCAGGTGTACTGGGACGTGCTGCCGTACCATCCGGCGCTTCTACTGGTAGTCGCGAAGCGATCGAATTGCGTGATGGTGATAAATCCCGTTATTTGGGTAAAGGTGTGTTGAAAGCGGTTGAATTCGTTAATACCGAGATTTGTGAAGCGATTATTGGTCTGGATGCTGAAGACCAGTCATTTATTGATCAAACTATGATTGATTTAGACGGCACAGAAAGTAAGTCACGCCTGGGCGCAAATGCGATATTAGCCGTGTCTATGGCTGTGGCACGTGCCGCGGCTGAGGAATCTGGTTTGCCGTTATATCGTTATTTGGGTGGCGCAGGTCCGATGAATCTGCCAGTGCCTATGATGAATATCATCAATGGTGGCGCGCATGCGAATAATAATATCGACATGCAAGAGTTCATGATTATTCCATTGGGTGCGCCTAGCTTCCGTGAAGCGCTGCGTTATGGCGCAGAGGTTTTCCACGCCTTGAAGAAGATATTAGACGGCTTAGGTATGACTACTACTGTCGGTGATGAAGGTGGTTTCGCGCCTAATCTGGAATCTAATGAAGCCGCTTTAAAGCTTATCGTTCAGGCGATAGAGGCAGCAGGTTATGTGCCGGGTCAGGATATTGCCATTGGTGTAGATTGCGCTGCGAGCGAATTCTACCGTGATGGTAAATACCAGATTGAATCAGAAGGTTTGGCGTTGAGTGCTGAACAGTTCACTGATTATCTGGCTGCCTGGTGTGATAAATATCCTATCGTCAGTATTGAAGATGGTATGGCAGAAGGTGACTGGGCTGGTTGGGCAGTGTTGACAGCACGCTTGAAGCAATCTATCCAATTGGTTGGTGATGATTTGTTTGTAACTAACGCTAAAATCCTGACTGAGGGTATTAGTCGTGGGATTTGCAATTCAATTTTGATTAAAGTGAACCAAATTGGTACTTTGTCTGAAACCTTCGATGCGATAGAAACAGCCAAACGTGCTGGCTATACTTCGATTATTTCACATCGTTCTGGTGAAACTGAAGATACAACCATTGCTGATTTGGCAGTAGCAACCAACGCCTTGCAAATCAAAACAGGTTCGCTATCACGTTCAGACCGTATGGCTAAATATAACCAGTTGCTGCGTATAGAAGAAGAGCTGGGTGCTTCGGCTCGTTTCCCTGGTCGCGCAGCTTTTTACTCCATCGGCTAATTTTCTTTAAAGGCCAAGCGTGATGCGTACGTTGACAGGCATATTACTGGGCTTGTTATTGCTGGTGCAGTATCCGCTTTGGCTGGGAAAAGGAAGTTGGTTGCAAGTATGGGATACGCAACAACAACTGTTACAACAGCAACAGATTAACGCTAAATTAACCGCACGTAATGCCGCGATGTATGCGGAAGTGCGTGATTTAAAACAGGGCTTGGGTGCAATTGAAGAGCGAGCCCGTAATGAATTAGGTATGGTGCGCAAAAACGAGATTTTTTATCAGATCCTGGATGCGCCACCACCGCCAAGTTCGACAATTCTTAATACCCCCATCGCAGATACTAGCCACGGAACGACAAGATGAATTCATTGCAAATTAGTCTCATCGTACTTGCTGTAGTCATCATCATTGCAATACTGTTTTATAACTGGTTTCAAGAGCGTAAATACCGCAAGCAGTCGATGGAGATGTTTAGCAAGCATGAAGATGTTTTATTTCAGCCTGTTGTAGACGATGTTCCTGAGGTGCGAATAGAGCCTGTTATATCAGAGCAGATATCAGCCATCAATGAAGTGGCAGTCAATGTTCCTGCCCCAGTTGAAAAGGTAGCGGCGGCGCATGTGGCACAGGAATTGCCGCCTGCACCGACTGACACTCAGTTGGAGTACATAATCGCTGTGCAAACAGCTGATGCCATACCGAGTGCTGCTTTTGCTCCGTTAATGGATGCCGAGGATGCTGCTGGTAAGCCAGTTCGTTGGTTAGGCTATGTTGATCAATCTGCTGCCTGGGTTGAAATCGCGCCCTGGCGAGATGTTGCTTATACTGATGTGGTAATCGCTGTGCAACTGGCAGATCGTGCGGGTCCTGTGACTGAATCACAGTTATATCGAATTACGCAAACTGCGCGTCAGCTGGCGAGTCGTTTTAATGGAGTAGCTAATTGGCAAGATATTGCACCTGCTTTACTTAAGGCAAACAAATTAGACCAGTTTTGTGTTGAGGTTGATGTGCTCATCGGTCTTAATGTGGTGAGTGATGATGGTGCAAGTTTCTCCGGAGATCAAATCGCTCAAGTAGCCCAGAATGCAGGTCTGGTTCTAAATAATGCCGGTGTATATCAACGGCATAACGAACGCGGTGAAATCGTTTATGCGTTGTGCAATCATGAGGATACGCCTTTCTCTGCTGAGTCTATGCCAGCATTGCATACACATGGTGTGACTTTGATGTTTGAAGTGCCTAGAGTGGATAATGGCTTGGCTGCTTTTGCAGAATTAGCGCAATTTGGTCAGCAATTAGCTCAGGCTTTGGGTGGTAAACTGGTTGACGATAATATTCGTCCATTGTCACCCGCAGGCATAGAAAAAATTCAATTGCAGTTAGTCCACATCTATCAACGTATGGAAGCAAATGAGATACCTGCAGGTGGGCGGCGAGCTCTGCGTTTATTTAACTAGTTGCTGCTGGCATGACTACCATCGCTGAAATTCAAGACCATATAGAACAATTACGAAAACAGCTCGAATATCATAACTATCGTTATTATGTGCTTGATGCGCCTGAGGTCAGCGATGCTGAGTACGATAGCTTATTCCGCGAACTACAAAACCTAGAACAGCAATATCCTCAATTTATTACAGCCACATCACCCACGCAACGTGTGGGAGGCGCAGCGCTGAGCGAATTTTCTCATACTACCCACAGCACACCGATGTTATCACTGAACAACGCGTTTAGTGATGATGATGTCATCGCATTTGACCGGCGTGTGTGCGAGGCAGTGCATGTGACGGAAATGATTTATGCAGTCGAACCTAAGTTTGATGGTTTGGCAATCAATCTGGTCTATGAACATGGTCAGTTCGTTATGGGAGCTACACGTGGCGATGGCTATGTAGGTGAAGATGTGACATTGAATCTGCGTACGATACGTGCAATTCCCATGTCTCTGGCAACATTGACTCCTCCTGATCGTATTGAAATACGTGGCGAAGTATTGATGTTAAAAGCCGACTTTCAAACGCTAAATCAAGCTCAACGTAATCAAGGTTTAAAAGAGTTTGCCAATCCGCGCAATGCGGCGGCAGGCTCATTACGGCAGTTGGATTCACGTATTACCGCAACACGTGGGCTGCATTTTTTTGCTTATGGCGTGGGTGAGTGTACCGGCTATGTTATGCCAGCAACGCATAGTGCGATGATGCGGCAACTGGCTGAGTGGCATTTGCCAGTGGCTAAGCTGGTTGATGTGGTTCAGGGTGTGGATGGGCTGCTGGGTTATTATCAGCGGGTAGGAGAAATGCGTGAGCAATTGCCATTTGATATTGATGGCGTGGTGTATAAGGTAGACGATCTGGCATTGCAATCTCAAATTGGCTTTGTTGCTCGCGCCCCCCGCTTTGCGATAGCCCATAAATTTCCTGCACAAGAGGCGACTACAGTCGTATTGGATATCGATGTGCAAGTGGGGCGGACGGGTGCTATCACGCCAGTTGCACGTTTAGTCCCAGTGCAGGTGGGTGGGGTGATAGTTACTAATGCAACATTGCATAACGAAGATGAGATACGTCGTAAAGATATCAGGATAGGTGACAGTGTTAATGTGCGGCGTGCGGGAGATGTGATTCCTGAAGTGGTTTCTGTGGTTTTGTCGCGTCGCCCAGCCGATGTCCGCGAATTTGTTATGCCGACAACATGCCCCGTGTGTGGTTCTCATATTGTGCGTCTGGCTGATGAGGCGATTGCACGTTGTACTGGCGGTCTGTATTGTCCAGCCCAGCGTAAACAGGCGCTATGGCATTTTTCCAGTCGTCGAGCGATGGATATTGATGGGCTGGGCGATAAACTGATAGACCAAATGGTCGATGAAGATATCGTGCATCACCCTGCTGATTTATATCGGCTTGGTTTGTTAAGCCTGATGAATCTGGAGCGCATGGGGGAAAAATCTGCACAGAATATATTGGCGGCAATAGAAAAAAGCAAACAGACAACGCTGGCACGTTTTATTTATGCATTGGGTATCCGTCATGTGGGTGAGCAGACGGCTAAAGATTTAGCCCGCTATTTTGGCAATTTGGACGCATTAATGGTTGCGGATGAGGAGACGCTCATACGTGTGCCAGACGTGGGTAAAGTGGTGGCTAATTCTGTTTTGCAGTTTTTTAGTGAACCACATAATCGTACTGTGATTGAGTTGCTACTTGCCATGGGTGTACATTGGCATGATACTATGTCTGTCAAGGATGTCGTTGATAATCCATTAAGTGGTAGTGTTTTTGTCGTTACAGGGACTTTGCCTAATTTGAGTCGTGACGAGGCAAAAGCAAAAATTGAGGCTATCGGAGCTAAGGTAGCTGGTAGTGTATCGAAAAAAACGACATACGTTGTCGCAGGTGCAGACCCCGGCAGTAAATTCATTAAAGCGCAAGAATTAGGTGTTACCATCATCGATGAAGCTGAATTGATTAATATATTGGGAAAATATGAGCATGAATAAAGTCACCAAAGCAGTGTTTCCAGTAGCAGGTATGGGTACACGATTCTTGCCTGCAACTAAGGCGATGCCAAAAGAAATGTTACCTATCGTAGATAAGCCATTGATACAGTATGCTGTTGAGGAGGCTATTGCTGCGGGAATTACAGATTTAATCTTTATTACTGGCCGTAGTAAACGGGCAATTCCAGATCATTTTGATAAGGCATACGAGTTAGAGGATAAATTAGAGGCGGCTAACAAGAAGAAGCTGTTGGAGTTGGTGCGTGGCATTATTCCACCTGGTGTGACTTGTATTTATATTCGTCAAGAAGAGGCGTTAGGTTTAGGTCACGCCGTCTTATGTGCCAAACCAGTAGTTAATAATGAACCATTTGCGGTGATATTGGCTGATGATTTGATCGATTCTAATGTGCCTGCTATGAAGCAAATGACTGAATTGTATAGTTATTATCAGTGTTCTATTTTGGGTGTGCAGCAAGTGGCACTGGAAGAAACCAGTTCTTACGGGATTGTTGATGCTAAGCCTGTGACTGGTAATTTGAGTAAGGTAGATGCCATAGTTGAAAAGCCTAAACCTGCTGAAGCACCATCTACATTGGGCGTCGTTGGTCGTTATATTCTGACACCGCGTATCTTCCACCATCTGGAAAACATTCCCTTTGGTGCAGGTGGCGAGTTACAGTTAACGGATGGGATTGCGCAATTATTGCAAGAGCAGCAGGTCTTGGCTTATGCGTTTGAAGGCGTGCGTTATGACTGCGGCAGTAAGTTAGGTTATCTGAAAGCTACGGTTGAGCTTGCCCTTAAACATCCGGAAGTTGCAGTTGAATTCCAGGCTTATTTAGATGGGCGCTGCAGAGTTGAGCAGCCTGGTTAAATATTTAAAACTTTCATTAAATCAGTTTCCAGTCGAATTCGTTGCTGTATCTGATTTAGTGAATTGCTGTGCAAGGTGAAAGTGTCTTCGGCGCGTTCACCAAGGGTGCTGATTTTAGCTGTGTAAACACTTACTTGATGTTGATATAGCACTTGGGCAATGGCAAATAGCAGGCCAGGTCTGTCACCTGCGACTAGATTAAGCAGGAAAAATTTGTTATTTTCATCAGCGCGTAAACTGACTTCTGGCATGATGGGGAAGTGCTTAAGATGGCGGCTAATGCGCCCACGAGTGGATTGCTTTAATGGTGTTTTGGCGTTCAGTCGCTTGGCCAGTTCGTGTTCAATATAACTGAGAAAGTCACGGTAAGGCATGCTGCGCTGATGTTTATCTAGGATGACAAAACTATCCAACACATAGCCATTACGTGCGGTGTGGATTTTAGCATCAACAATGGTGTAGTTCACATCTTCAAAAAAACCACAAATTTGAGCAAATAAGCTGTCTTCATCTGGCGCGTAAATCATGACCTGTATGCCTTCGCCCAAAGGACTTAAACGCGCACGTACTATGGCGGTTTTAGTGTCTACACAGTGCCAGAGTTGTCGAGTGTGCCAGGCAACTTCTTTTGCATCGTGGCGAAGAAAGTATGTGTCGGTGAGTTGTGACCATAATGGATCTTCAATGTGAGGGCGCAAGCCATATAAACGTAATAAATCGGCGGCTTGTTGTTGTGTGCTCGATAGAGGGTTGCCTGTAATGGTGTCGCCTCGTAGCAGGCGCTGGCTGGCGTAGAATAAATCAGCCAGTAATTTGGCTTTCCATGCATTCCATACCTTGGGGCTGGTGCCACGTATGTCGCAGTTAGTAAGTAAATATAATGCGACAAGATGCCGCTCATCCGGGATGTGAGCGGTAAAGTGTGCGATAACCTCTGGATCTGACAAATCCTGTTTTTGCGCAGTAGCCGATAAATTCAGATGCTCACCTACCAGCCATACAATGAGTTCTGTATCTTCAGGTGGTAATTGGTGCAAGTGACAAAATTTGCGCGCATCTACCATGCCTAATATAGCGTGATCACCACCCCGACCTTTAGCAATGTCGTGAAATAACGCGCTAAGGTAAAGTACTTCAGGACGTTCAAAGGTAGCCATAAGGCGGCTGGCCAGTGGATGCTCATGAGCCAGTTCGGCTATGGTAAGTCGGCGTAAATTGCGTAATACGGCTAATGTGTGCTCGTCTACAGTGTAGATGTGATAGAGGTCGTGCTGCATTTGACCAACAATGCGCCCGAAAGCCGGAATGTAGCGTCCCAGTATGCCGTAGTGGTTCATGTTGCGTAGGGCGCGTGTAACGCCTGATGGGGAACGCAGTATCTCCATGAATTGCGCTTGATGTACTGGATTGCGACGAAATGCATCATTAATATGCTTGCTTGCGCGCCAAAGGCTGCGCAAGGTAGGCGCGCTCATTCCCCTGAGTTCGTGGTGATGTTCGAGTAACAAAAAGCACTCGAAAATAGCGCTTGGGTCACGTTCAAATACGGATTGGTCAACTGCGCAAAGTAGTTGATTGTTATTGTTGAAGCGGGGATTCAGTGGGGTGCTGTTGGGTGGGCTGGCAACGATGCACGCGCGTAAATTAGGCAATAAAATGTCACGCAGTTGAGCCAAGGCTTTAACATTGCGGTAATAGCGCTGCATTAGCAATTCGCTGGCACGTCGGGTGCTAGTCGAGACTATCTGGTATTGCCCAGCTAAACTATGCTGAAAATCAAACAGGAGTCGATCTTCACGTCGACCTGCTAAATAATGTAAGCGTACTCTCAACTCGGCTAAAAAACGGGCAAGATTTTGAATTTGACGTAGTTCAGTATGGCTGAGCAAACCTGCATGTACCAAATCTGTCCATTTGCTGCCAATTCCTGCGGCAATCGCTAACCAGCGTAAATTATGCAAATCCCTTAAGCCGCCGGGACTTTCTTTGATATTGGGTTCAAGTTGATAGGCGCTGTCATTGTAGCGTGCGTGACGCTGATTTTGCTCGAGCAATTTCCCTTCAAAGAAACTGCGTGGATCAAATAGTTGTTGATACTGTTGTTTGAAGTGTGTGAAGGTGACGTGATTGCCAGCAAGGAAGCGAGACTCAAGCAGATTGGTCAGAATGGTAATGTCGTCCTTTGCGGCGACTATGCATTCATCCAGAGTGCGTACGCTTGTGCCTACCTCCAGACCAATATCCCAAAATATCCCAATAAGTTGTGTCAGGGCTTGCTCTTCTGCGGGCTTCGCAGGATGATCTAATAAAATAAGTAAATCGACATCAGAGTAAGGATATAGCTCACCACGACCATATCCGCCAACCGCGATGAGTGCAGCTTTCTCAGGCAGATTCAGTGTTTGCCAGATTTCAATTAGCAGAACATCTATGAGCTGTTTATTGAGTGTTAATATTGCGTGAGTATGCTTGCCCTTGAAGAACAGTTGCTTGATGTGGTCGCGCCCAGCGATAAGTCGTTTCCGCCACTTGGGAACAAGTGTGGTGATCGTGGCGGGCATAGATTATTTGACGAAATCGGGTGTGGGTGGTGTGCCAGCAGAAACGGTCAATACTTCATAACCAGTTTCTGTGACTAAAACCGTGTGTTCCCATTGCGCTGACAGACTGCGATCTTTAGTGACTATAGTCCAGCCATCATTCAGTTGGCGAATATCGCGTTTGCCTGCGTTAATCATAGGTTCTATGGTAAATATCATACCTGGTGCTAGTTTCAGACCTGTGCCTGCACGACCATAATGTAATACTTGTGGTTCTTCATGAAATTTCTGACCGATACCATGTCCACAAAATTCACGTACTACGCTGTATCCTTGTCCTTCAGCAAATTTTTGTATGGTTTGACCGATGTCGCCTAAAGTTGCTCCTGGCCGCACCATTGCAATGCCGTGCCACATAGCTTGGTAAGTGATTTCACACAAACGTTTGGCATAGGCGACTGGTTCACCTACATAAAACATACGGCTGGTATCACCATGCCAGCCATCTTTAATCACGGTCACGTCAATATTGACGATGTCTCCATCTTTAAGCTGCTTGTCACCTGGCACGCCGTGGCAAATTTGTTGATTGATAGAGGTGCAAATCGATTTAGGATAAGGCGTATGGCCACCAGGCGCATAGTTTAATGGTGCAGGAATAGTATGCTGTACGTCTACCATATAGTCATGGCATAGCTTATCCAGCTGGTCAGTGGTAACACCTGGAACGACATAGGGTGTAATAAAATCAAGCACCTCTGAACCAAGGCGACCTGCAACACGCATTTTTTCAATATCTGCGGGGGATTTAATGCTAACTGACATGGTGGTAATAATACAAAGAGATAAGAGGTCTAAGGATAAGGGATGAGACGGTAATGGTCAAAAATATTTATTATGTTGCATTTGAGGATAAGCTTCATGGCTAACTTGTCAAGCAAGCCGTTTTATCATATAATCGCGCTCTTTTAATTCAATTGGTTAGGCACTCACGATGGTTATTATTCGTCTTGCACGTGGTGGCGCGAAAAACCGCCCTTTCTATAATGTAGTTGTTGCTGATTCACGCAATCGTCGTGATGGCCGCTTCATTGAGCGCGTTGGTTTTTACAATCCGCTGGCTAAAGAAGGTGTAGAAGGTTTGCGTTTGAGTTTGGAGCGTGTTGCTCATTGGGTTTCTCAGGGCGCACAAATTAGCGATGCAGTTGCTAAATTAGTTAAGACTGAAAGTGCAAAAGTCGCTGGATAACTTGGTGATTATGGGGCGCGTAGCGATCCCATATGGTGTTAAGGGCTGGATGAAAATTCAGACTTTCACCGAAAATGCAGATACATTGGCTGATTACGCTGAATGGTATGTTAAACGAGGCAATGACTGGCAGCTATATCAAGTTGCCAATGCTAAATTGCATACTAATAGTCTAGTTGCTGAATTGGTAGGTGTTAGTGATCGAGATCAGGCGCTAGCTTTAAAAGGCTGTGAAATAGCTGTTCCAGCTGATTCATTGCCTGAACCAGCAGAAAATGAGTATTACTGGACTGATTTGATTGGTTTGTCCGTAGTTAATTTACGTGGCGAGGCATTTGGAGAAGTTGTGCAGTTGCTTGAAGCTGGTGCGCATGATGTGATGGTTGTGCAGGGCGTGCGTGAATATTTAATCCCTTTTGTAGGTAAAGTTGTGCAACAAGTAGACTTGGCTACGAAATTGATTACTGTGGATTGGGAGCTGGATTACTAATGCCTTTGCAAATTGATGTGGTGAGTTTATTCCCACAAATGTTTGCGGCGATTAGTGAATTCGGTATCAGTAGCCGAGCATTTGCACGGCAACATGCTCATCTGCAAGTGTGGAATCCGCGAGATTTTACCAGTGATAATCATCGCACAGTGGACGACAGGCCATATGGTGGTGGTCCAGGTATGGTGATGTTGGCAGAGCCGTTAGATGCTGCTCTGGATGCCGCAGAAGCTCGGCAGCGTGAGTGTGGTGTTGAGCCACATGTGATTTATTTATCGCCGCAGGGTCGTACCTTAGACCATGCATTGGTGATGGAATTAGCGGCACGTCCAGGTCTGATTTTTCTGGCTGGGCGTTACGAAGGTGTAGATCAGCGTTTACTCGATAGCCGGGTAGATGAGGCGATTTCCATCGGCGATTATGTGCTGTCGGGTGGTGAATTAGCTGCGATGGTCGTTATTGATGCGATAGTGCGGCAACTGCCTGGTGTATTAGGTGATGCGGATTCTGCGATACAAGATTCATTCGTGAATGGATTGCTTGATTATCCGCATTATACGCGACCAGAAGTGTATAAAGGCGTGTCTGTGCCAGCTGTGTTACTCGGCGGTAATCATGCCAAGATACAGCGCTGGCGATTGCAGCAGTCATTGTTGGCGACACAAAAAAGTCGCCCAGATTTATTAGCAAGGCGGGGTATCAGCCAGGCAGAAATTGACTTGTTGGCGTTAGGCCAGCAAGAAAATACACCAGATTAGTTTAATCTGGTAACAACAAACCCTGTACGTCAAGCGGCGGCTTGCTCCGTGCAGTAAGGTCTAAGACCTCAATTTAATTTTAGGAGTACGCGATGAATTTGATACAACAATTGGAACAGGAAGAAATTGCCCGTTTGGCAAAGGTTATTCCTGAGTTTGCACCTGGCGATACCGTTATCGTTAGTGTAAAAGTTAAAGAAGGTACACGTGAGCGTTTGCAGGCTTATGAAGGTGTGGTTATCGCTAAGCGTAACCGTGGCTTGAACTCCGCATTCACCGTACGTAAGATTTCAGCTGGTGAAGGTGTGGAACGTACATTCCAAACTTATTCACCACTTATCGCAACTGTAGAAGTTAAGCGTCGTGGTGATGTTCGTCGCGCTAAACTGTACTACTTGCGTGATCGTTCAGGTAAATCTGCACGTATCAAAGAAAAGTTGCCAGCACGTAAAGTTAAAACTGTTTAATTTACAGTTGGTATTAAAAAAGCAGATCTTTATGGTCTGCTTTTTTTATGCCTGGCGATTATGTGCATCATCAAATTCTGCATCAATGGCCTCGATAAGTTGGTTGAGTTTACGAAAGTCATGGGCTGATCCCATACCGGCCATAAATTCACGTCTAAGTGGTCCCAGACTATTAACTACAGCGGCTCGCTCTACCTTAGCTTGTGGACTGGTCAGTGCGCACCAGTTGTAGATCATTTGTGTGACTTCAGTGAGGAAGGTGTCGTCTGGTGTGGGTAATAAGCGATAGCCTGTACGGGCTTCAAGTGCTGTGATGAGTTCAAGGTAGGTCATGGCTTGTGTTAATCTGCTAGATAAATTATTTAAAAATAGTACAGGAGGCAATATCTTGGCACAAGTGAAGTTACCCAAAGGTGTTATTGCGTTAGGACTGGTCAGTTTGTTTATGGATTTCTCTTCGGAAATGATACATAGCTTGCTGCCTGTGTATCTGGTGGTTGTGCTGGGTGCATCGGTATTGTCAGTAGGTTTAATAGAGGGTGTGGCAGAAGCGACAGCTTCAATTACCAAAGTGTTTTCTGGGGTGATTTCGGACTGGATAGGTCGACGTAAACCTTTGGTCTTGTTGGGGTATGGCATGGCGGCGTTGACCAAGCCACTATTCCCGCTAGCGACAGGTATGACTGCTATTTTGACTGCCCGTTTCCTTGATCGTATCGGCAAAGGTATACGAGGTGCGCCACGTGATGCGTTAATTGCAGATATCACACCGCCTGAGCAACGTGGTGCAGCTTTTGGTTTACGGCAGTCTATGGACACCGTGGGTGCATTTGCAGGGCCAATAGTGGCGATGGCATTGATGGCTGTTAGTCATGATAATTTTAAGCTGGTATTTTGGGTGGCGGTTGGGCCCGCAATCATATGTGTATTGTTAATTATTTTTGGCGTGCAAGAGCCTGAAGTTGTGCCATCAGCCACAAATCGGCGTATGCCTTTAAATCCGGCTGATATGTATCGTTTACCCGTTCATTTTTGGGCAGTGATGGGCTTTACTGCTGTGTTAACGCTGGCACGATTTTCTGAAGCATTCTTATTGTTGCGAGCCGAAAATGTGGGCTTGGCTGTGACTTGGATCCCTATGATACTTATCGTGATGAATGTCGTATACGCCGCAAGTGCTTACCCATTGGGTAAATATTCCGACACAGGAAACCGTCGTCATTTGCTGGTGTTAGGCGTGGTGCTGCTCATAGTAGCGGATTTGGTATTGGCAAACGCCAGTAATGTTTGGCTGGTATGTTTAGGTGCTGTGGTATGGGGTTTACACATGGGGGCAACGCAAGGTTTGCTCTCGGCACTGGTTGCAGATGCAGCACCTGCAGATTTACGTGGAACAGCATTTGGCGTTTTCAATCTTGTAAGTGGCGTGGCGTTATTGGTCGCGAGTGCTATTGCGGGTGGATTATGGACATTTGTAGGGCCAGCAATGACATTCTATGTGGGTGCCATATTCTCACTGATAGCATTGTTCGGATTGGTAAGTACGACAGGACAGCATGTTAAAAACTCGGTTTAAGTTGAAATTAAGTTTGGAAATCGATTAACAGGTTAGAATGGTTTTTTGAGGAGTAATAACTATGAAGCATTCCATTTCTTATAATTCCACTGCGATAGTATTGCATTGGCTGATTGCGCTGTTAATTGCGGTTACATTTCCTATCGCATGGATTATGGTTGATATGAAAGATGATAGTCCAGCCCAGTTATCATGGTTTGCGGTACATATCTCAATAGGTATATCAATTTTGTTGTTGGTGACATTGCGTTTAATTAATCGGCTATTCAGTGGTGTACCGGCAGCACCAGCTAATACGCCCGTTGCAATACAAAAACTTACAGGTCTCATCCATTTAGGATTATATGCATTGATGTTTATTGTGCCTCTCACTGGCTGGGTGATGGCGTCAGCAGGTGGTCATGCAGTATCGTTTTTTGGCCTGTTTTCATTGCCTGATCTTGTAGTCAAAAATGATGGTTTGCACGAAACAACCGAAAGTCTGCATGAAACAGTAGCTTATATACTATTGGGTCTAATTGCATTGCATACGGCGGCTGCGCTCAAGCATCAGATTATTCAGCGTGATGATGTGCTGGCACGTATGTTACCTTTTTTGCGTAAGCGCTAATTTGAAGTCAGATATTGGCTTTACTTTTGCTGGCTGGGTAACGTATTGATGAAACTGCGGTACTCTACTGATGTCCAGTCACGGCCGCCTAATGCAAGATAGCGCAGGTGGCCATCTGGATCGATGATATAGGTGGACGGAAGTCCTCGTGGTTGCCAACGCTGTGTGGTCAGGCCATCTTTATCCATTAGTGTGTTCAGCTCAGGGGCGACTGTAGGCAGGAATGCAAACACCTCATCATCGGTTTCTGCCGTATTGACCAGCACCAGCTTAATATCTGATCTTGTGATGCTTTGTTGCAGCGCTTGCAAGGTCGGCATTTCATGTCGACACGGTCCACACCAGGTCGCCCAGAAATGCACCAGTATCCATTTGCCTTTGTAAGTTTTTATGTTGGTAAGCTCTCCATCCATATTGGTAAGCGCCAATGTGGGGGCAATGCGACCATCCAGAGTCACGATACCTGCTGGTGGTTTCGCATCTTCTTTCGCCCATAGTGTTAATGGGTTCAAGCAGCTTATAAGCAATATGGTCAAAGCCAGCACTATTCTCATTGCTGTGTTCCTGATAGCGTGCCACACGTCAGTGGAGCGGATTGAAATGTAACAGGTGCGCCACTTCTGTCTTCGCTTGTATCAAATGATGCTGTTACCGTAAATGGCTCTGAGGGTGGCTGGATAGCAATATTGCCGCCCGCTGTTTCATCAGGATAAAGGTCTCTGCTTTCCGGTAACTGGGTCCAGCCAAATGTGGCGCGGTTTGCCAAGGGAATATTCTGTTCTGCCCAGCGTTTGTCCCATGCATCACGGCTAATGCGCAACACCTTAGTGCCATGCATTGTTGTAAATTCCCATTTGGCAGGTTCCATCCAGACTATGTCTTTGCGATGGTTGCGTACACCTATGGTTAGCAGGCATTTAGATGTGAGTTCGGCTATAGCAGCTTCTGGAAAACCTCTGCCAGTATAAAATGCTCGGATTTGGTCTGGCGTGCGAACTGAAATCGAGAAAGAGATGCCATTGCTTTCGTATGTATCTCGTTCTGCTGCATGAATGTTAGCTGTTGCTAGTAACAAGCTTAGTGGCAGCAGGATCTGGAGAGCATTGGCGAATAAATGCTTAGGGTTTAGCGGCCTGTTACTGTAATTGCTGGTCGTTTTTATTTGGTTCATGGTGATAGCCAGTTAAGACAACATTTCAGTTTTGGGCATAGCCACTGTCAGCGCCAGCTGTCGTAATGCTGCCCATGGATCGCCTTGTTCCCAGCCTTTAATCATTCGGTCTATGCTCGCAGCCTGATGCATGGCGCGTGTCAGTGTATCTGATTTGACATTGGATAATGCCCGTTCTACTAGTCCTTGGCGGCTTTCCCAGACACCGACTTCACGCATTATTCTGGCGGGTTGTATACCATTCTCCTGCGCCTGCTTGAGGCGAGTGAGTATGCGTAGCTCTCGGGTGATGGTCCATAATATTAGTGTCGGTGCTTCACCTTCTTGTTGCAGACCTTCCAGCATACGGATAATGCGGGCAACGTCACGGTTGAGCATGGCGTCGGCTAATTTGAATACATCATAACGGGCAACATCCAGCACCGCATCACGTACGCTGGCGAAGTCCAGGCGACCCGGGGGGAATAACAAACCTAATTTGTTGATTTCCTGTTGTGCAGCGAGCAGGTTACCTTCCACTTTCTGTGTGAGAAATTGCAGTGTGTCATGATCAGCCTGTTGTTGCTGGCGAGCCAGGCGCTCCCCTATCCAGCGAGGCAATTGATCCAAAGTAATAGGGTAGACAGTAATGACGACTCCCGCCTGATCCAGTGCATTAAACCATTTGCTATTGGTGGTCTGGCGATCAAGTTTGGGAAGGGTGATTAAGCTCACACTGTCGTTAGGTAAAGCGTCGCTGTAACTGATTAAAGCTTTGCTGCCTTCCACTCCCGGTTTGCCAGAGGGGATGCGAATATCGATAAAGCGACGGTCACCAAAGAGTGATAAATTTTCTCCGCTGCTGAGTAAATTCTGCCAGTTATAACGACCTTCTACCTGATGGGTTTCGCGCTCACTATAGCCTTGTTGACGGGCAGCGTGGCGGATTTGATCGGCGGCTTCTAATATGAGTAACGGTTCATCACCATAAATGCAGTACAACGGCCGCAGTTCCTTGGCAAGGTGTGCAGCGAGTTGTTCAGGCTTGATGCGCATACGGTTGATTATGCGCCGTGCAGTAAGGCGATGCGTCGTAAGATTTGTTGAGCCGCGTCGGTTTGCATGTCTTTGTAGAGCTGTTGTTCTTCGTCACCTTTAGCCAGGATGTCGGTGTCGTTGTAGCTCATATCACGATAAAGCACGATTTCGGTGGGTAGCAAAATTTCCTTTGCCTGGGCAGTGAGCATACGATATTTCACCCGGTATTGCAGTTGGTATTCACGCACTCGTCCAGCGCCGGATAGTGAAAGGATGATTTTGTTATTGGCTTCGGAGATGATTTGTATAGTGCGTTCGGCTTCTTTGCTGGAAGCAGCCAGGCGTTCTTTATGACCACCTGCCCGGATGATGCGTTTCAGGTTAATCACCAAGCCTGAGCCGGTGTTGCCATCAATATAAAGCGAGCTGTAGGGAATATCAGATTGTCCGCGCAACTGAAAACCACAACCAGCAATTAAGCTGCTGATTACTAAAAGTAACACTAACCAAAGTCTGTAGGTGGTTTTCATAGTATGCGTTCCCGTGAATTAGATAACAATGTTGACTAATCGATTCGGCACAACGACGATTTTCTTCGGCGTGGCACCTGCTGTGAATTTTAATACCAATTCATGTGTCAAGGCGATTTGTTCTATCGTCGCTTTATCGGCAGTTTTGCTGACCGTCATTTCGCCCCTTAGTTTGCCATTGACTTGTATCATCATGGTCACCTCATCCTGAACTAACGCAGATTCGTCAGCCAGTGGCCAGTTTTGTGTTGCCAAGTCTGTACCAGGTCGTAATTCAGTCCACATGGCACCACAAATGTGGGGCACGATAGGCGCAAGCAGTATGCTGATATGTTCCAGGCATTCTTGCATGACGCTGCGGGCAACCACGTTATCTGTGTCGATTTTCGCCATGCTGTTGAGTAACTCCATGACTGCCGCAATTGCAGTATTAAACGTCTGGCGGCGGGCATAGTCATCAGTGATTTTGTTGATGGCGTTATGTAGTTGCAGGCGTAAACCTTTGAGTTCGGCAGAGAGTTCACCCGTTTTGTAGGCGTTGATGGCGCCTGTGTTTACATGCTCGGCACAAATTTTCCACAAGCGGCGTAAGAAACGATGCGCACCTTCTATCCCCGCATCCGACCACTCCAGGCTCTGGTCCGGTGGTGCAGCAAACATCATGAACAGGCGTGCTGTATCTGCGCCGTAAATATCTATCAAGGCTTGTGGATCGACACCATTGTTCTTGGATTTTGCCATTTTTTCAGTGCCGCCTATGACTACAGGTAATCCGTCGGCTTTGAGCACTGCATCTAATGGGCGGCCACGTTCGTCGTTGCGTACTTCAACTTCCGCAGGGTTAAACCAGTCTTTTTTGCCATCACCCAGGTCACGATAGAAGGTGGGTGCAATGACCATCCCTTGTGTGAGCAAGCGTGTAAATGGCTCATTGCTGGTGAACAGCCCCTGGTCACGCATGAGTTTGTGGAAGAAGCGCGCGTAGAGCAGATGTAAAATTGCATGTTCTATGCCGCCTATGTATTGGTCTACAGGCAGCCAGTGTTGTGCGCGTTCATCGAGCATGGCGTTGTGGCTGTCAAAGCTTGCATAGCGTGCGTAATACCATGAGGACTCAACAAAGGTATCCATAGTGTCGGTCTCGCGCCGTGCCGCGCCGCCACATTGCGGGCAGGTGCACTCATAAAACGCAGGCATTTTGGCTAAAGGTGAGCCCGCACCCGTGACAACGACGTCTTCGGGTAAAACCACAGGTAGTTGGTCTGCTGGTACTGGTACATCACCGCAACTTGGGCAATGAATGATAGGGATAGGGCAGCCCCAGTAGCGTTGGCGTGAAATGCCCCAGTCGCGCAAGCGGAACTGAGTGCGACCGTGTCCGAGATTGAGTGCGGTTAAGTCGGCGGCAATGGCGGCGGATGCTGAGGTAAAATCCATGCCGTCGTATTTGCCCGAGTTAACACAGATGCCATGTTCACCATAGCTATCTTGCCATTCAGAACCGACAGGAGCTTGATTGTCGAGACTGGCAGCAATGACGGTTTTCATAGGTAGCTGGTATTGCAGTGCAAACTCGAAATCACGTTCATCGTGTGCAGGTACGGCCATCACTGCGCCTTCACCGTAACCCATGAGTACGTAATTGGCGACCCATACTGGCAGTTTTTCCTGAGTCAATGGGTGATGAACGTATAAGCCGGTTGCCATACCTTTTTTGGCTTGAGTCGCAACATCAGCTTCAGCAACGCTGCCACGTTTGCATTCAGCAATAAATTCGGCCAATGTGGTGTTGTTGGTTGCCGCTAATGTGGCTAATGGGTGTTCAGCGGCAACTGCAACATAAGTCGCACCCATGAGTGTGTCGGGGCGAGTGGTGTAAACCTTGAGTACACCGGTGTTGCCAATAGACGTTGCATCATAGGGAAAATGCACTTCACATCCTGTGCTTTTTCCTATCCAGTTGCGCTGCATGGTTTTGACCTGCTCTGGCCATTGCGGCAATTCATCTAGTCCGCTGAGCAGTTCATCGGCATAGGCGGTGATGCGCATAAAGTACATAGGGATATCGCGCTTTTCAACCAGTGCGCCACTACGCCAGCCGCGCCCGTCGATAACCTGTTCATTCGCCAGTACCGTGTTATCAACTGGATCCCAATTGACTGAAGCTGTTTTCTTGTAGATAAGGTCTTTTTTGAATAGCTCAGTAAATAGCCATTGTTCCCAGCGGTAGTATTCAGGTGTGCAGGTAGCGATTTCCCTGTCCCAGTCAACTGCCAAGCCCAGGCGTTTTAGTTGGGTGCGCATGTGAGCAATATTGTCGTAGGTCCATGCAGCAGGTGCGACCTGGTTTTTAATAGCGGCATTTTCCGCAGGCAAACCAAAAGCATCCCAACCCATAGGTTGCATGACGTTATAGCCTTTAAGTTTGTGGAAGCGAGCGAGTACGTCACCTATGGTGTAATTGCGCACGTGTCCCATGTGCAGCTTACCCGATGGATAAGGGAACATTGACAGGCAGTAATATTTGGGTTTGTCAGTGGTTTCAACGGCTTTGTAAGTGCGTTGATTTTCCCATGTTTGCTGGGCTTCTGTTTCGATAAGTTGGGGTTGGTAGTGAGCGTCCATCTGTATGCAGTGTAATTGATGCGAAAGTGGCATATTATACTCTGCTCCACGTTGGTTCGTGGACAGGGTGGGCGTATAAAAGTTATACTATGCGGATAATCTTATATTTTTTAATTCAAATGGAGCTCTTATGTCAAAAAAACATCCGGTGATTGCGGTGACAGGTTCGTCTGGCGCAGGTACAACTACAGTTAAACGTGCGTTCGAACATATTTTCCGTCGTGAAAATATCAACTCTGTCGTTATCGAAGGCGATAGTTTCCATAGTTTGTCTCGTAATGAATTCAAAGTGGAAATGGCTAAAGCGGATGCAACTGGTAACAAACATTTCAGCCATTTTGGCCCAGAGGCTAACCATTTTGATAAATTGGAAGCGCTGTTCAAAAGCTATGGTAAAGATGGTAAAGGTAAAAAGCGTTATTACATCCATAGTGATGAAGAAGCTTTATTTCATAATAAGCGCTTAGGTACTAAATTATCTGCGGGCGAATTTACGCCTTGGGAAGATGTGCCAACTGGTACCGATTTGCTGTTCTACGAAGGTTTGCATGGTTTGGCAGCAGATGGCAAGGTTGATGTGGCTAAGTATGTGGATTTAGGCGTAGGTGTTGTGCCTGTTGTTAACCTGGAGTGGATACAAAAAATTCACAGGGATGGTGCAGAACGTGGTTATGCTGCGGATGTTATTGTTGATACTATCATGCGTCGTATGCCTGACTATGTGAATTACATCACTCCACAGTTTTCACGTACCGACGTGAATTTCCAGCGTGTACCTACTGTTGATACTTCTAATCCTTTTATCTCACGTGATATTCCTACGCCAGATGAAAGTTTGATTATTATTCGTTTTAAAGAACGTAAGGGCGTTGATTTCCCTAACCTGTTGAACATGATACCAAACTCATTTATGTCACGTTCTAATACCTTGGTCGTGCCAGGTCCTAAAATGGGCTATGCAATGGAATTGATATTGGGACCAATGATAGAAAAAATGATAGATGCTAAGAAAAAAGCTTAATTCGCTTAGTTAGCAGACAATAAAAAAGCCAGATTTAGTCTGGCTTTTTTATTGTCTGTAATTTTTTATGCTGATTTTATAAAAAGGCAAAAAATTTGAGGAATGGACCTGCAAGTAATGGCTGGCGTATCATGCGGCGGTAATCACCTGTCACGAATTGTAATTGGCGACTTGCAACAGCAACCCCCAGACCTGTGATGCCAGGGCCATTGCCACGCCATTTTAACCATTGTTCTGGTTTGGCGCGTAAGTCCCAATCAGCTGTAGTTTCAGGTGCAAGTGCATAGGGCTTTGCTTCGGTGATGCGCCCTTGATTAATATGTATAAATACTTCTGGGGTTGGGGCATCAGCATAACCAAACGCAACTATAGAATCAAAATTGGCTGCAGCAAGCTGGCTAACCATTTCATTCGTGCTATTCCATTTTTTTGTGAAGCGGTTGGCCCAGTCTTCTGAAAACAAATTTTCCATGTCATCCCCTGAAATTTATTATCAACGGAATATAGCAGAAATTTCCACTTTTGGGGCATGGATTAAGGGATAAGTTTTGCATTGTCGGGGTGTTGACGCATGGCTTCCAGAAAATCTGTATAAGGCAGACCAAGTTGTGTGCTTAATTGTAGAGCTCGTTGTTGCAGTGTTCGCAAGGTTTGAAAGCGTAATGGGCTGCTGAAAGCGAAGGCGATAATATTGCCTCGCTTTTCTACCGGTAAGTAGATAATCTGCTGATCAAATACATCGGCAAGGCGACGGCGATAAATATCAAATTTCGGATCACTGGCCCAGAAATTAACTGAAAGTACTCCTTCGCTGGTCAATGCGTTCTTACAGTCACTATAAAAGCTTTCAGTCGCAAGACTGGATACTTGGCATCCTGAATCAAAGCCATCGAGCAATATGCAGTCGTACTCAGTTTGATTGATAATAAATTCAGTTGCGTCAGCTAAAACTATTTCGAGTCGGTCGCTGGATTGCGGAACCTGAAAAAATTGGTGTGCTGCGGTAATGACTTTCGCATTAATTTCAGCAACAGTAAGTTGAGTATTGGTAAATTGGTGGTGCAGGAATTTAACTAATGAGCCGCCACCCAATCCTACCAATAGCGCACGTTTGGGTGGAGTGGGGGCAAGTAGTAAAAATCCCAACATAGCTTGTGTATAAGTTAATTCAAGCGAATTAGGGGTGGCGATGCGCATAGCAGACTGTACAGTGTCATTGCCTAAATGAAGGTAACGTACGCCATCCTGTTCACTGATTTCTACGGTATCAAGCTCGGATACCGCCTTGTGGATGCGGCGATTAAAGAAACGCATGATGTTCGAAAACGCCTTAATACGCAGATTGCGTGACAGATGAATTTTAGGCTGAGTTATCAGCAATTCAGGTTAAAATAGCTAGTTTAGAATAGTCATTGGGTGTTGTCATGCGCGTTTCACAATTTTTTCTTTCTACGTTGAAAGAAGCACCTGCCGAAGCAGAGCTGGTAAGTCATCGTTTAATGTTACGTGCGGGTTTTATCAAACGCCTGGGTTCTGGGTTGTACACGTGGATGCCGCTGGGCTTGCGTGTGCTGCGCAAAGTTGAGGCGGTAGTACGTGAAGAAATGAATCGTGCTGGTGCATTGGAGTTGCTGATGCCTGCAGTGCAGCCTGCAGAGTTATGGCAAGAGACTGGACGCTGGGACAAGTTTGGTCCGCAAATGCTCAAAATCAAAGATCGCCATGAACGTGAGTTCTGCTTTGGGCCTACGCATGAAGAAGTTATTACTGATATGGCGCGGCGCGAAATCAAGAGTTATCGCCAGTTGCCACTGAATTTTTATCAGATACAAACCAAGTTCCGTGATGAGATACGTCCTCGTTTCGGAGTGATGCGCGCACGCGAATTCATGATGAAAGACGCTTATTCTTTCCATACGGATTTTGCCAGTTTGCAACAAACTTATCAGGTGATGTATGCGGCTTACAGTCGTATTTTTACTCGTCTTGGATTAGAGTTCCGCGCTGTCGCAGCAGATACAGGCGCGATCGGTGGGTCAGGCTCGCATGAATTTCATGTGCTGGCAGATTCAGGTGAGGATGCAATTGCATATTGCCCAGATTCTGATTATGCCGCTAACGTGGAACTGGCTGAAGCGGTTGCGCCGGATGCGACTTTGCCAGAACCCGGACAGGACATAAATAAAGTGGCAACACCGAATCAGCACAGTATAGAAGAAGTTGCTGCATTTTTAAATTTACCCGTTACCCAATTGGTAAAAACGCTGGTGGTTGAGCAAGGCGATGGCGTAGTCGCGTTGTTGGTGCGTGGTGATCATCAGTTGAATGAAATTAAAGCCGCAAAATTGTTGGGTGTGGATGAGATTCGTTTTGCCAGTGATGCCGAGGTGCGTGAAGTGACGGGCTGTGCGCCGGGATCTATCGGACCTGTGGGGTTAACTGTGCGCGTCGTGGCTGATCGCAGTGTGGCAGTTATGGCGGATTTCGTTTGCGGCGCAAATGAAGCGGGTTATCATTTTACCGGTGTTAATTTCGGTCGGGATTTACCATTGCCTGAAGTGGCTGATATCCGCAATGCTGTTGCGGGTGATGCAAGCCCTGATGGCAAAGGTGTGCTGGCCATGTGCCGTGGTATAGAAGTGGGTCATATTTTTCAGTTGCGCACTAATTATTCAGCGCCTATGGCATGCCAGTATCTGGATGAACAGGGTAAAACACAAGTTGCAGAAATGGGTTGCTATGGCATAGGTGTGTCACGCATCGTTGCCGCGGCGATCGAGCAGAATTTTGATGCACGAGGCATGACCTTGCCTGTTGCCCTCGCGCCTTTCAGTATTGCTATTGTGCCAGTTGGTTATCAGAAGAGTGAGCAGGTACGTGAGGTCGCTGATAAGCTTTATGCAGAACTGGTTGCGTCAGGCATTGATGTGTTGCTCGATGACAGGAATGAGCGTCCTGGTGTCATGTTCGCAGATATGGAACTGATAGGCATGCCGCATCGTGTTGTGATAGGTGAGCGTGGATTAAAAGACGGTATGGTGGAATATCAGGGACGTACCGATACTGCTGCAACTAGCGTATCATTGCTAGACATCCACACACATGTTATGCAAATATTGCAAAAATGAAGATATCCACTTTGTTAATCAGTATGGCGGCGCTGCTGGTAACAACAGCGCAGGCGGGACAGCAGCTCTATGAGCCGATGTCAGCTAGCGTTCGTGCTGCGTTAAGCAAAGCGGTTTCTGATACGCCTGTCACTCAGTCCAGTGTGTTGAATGATAGTACAGGGCAAGCCTGGTTAGCCGAGATGTCCAGGCGGCTTGCTAAGCGCCTTCCTGATGAAGACCAGCGCAATGATTTTTTGAAGACGGTCTATTATGAAGCTACGCGTGCCGGACTTGATCCCGAGTTGGTGCTGGGTTTAATCGAGGTCGAGTCTGGCTTCAAAAAATATGCGGTATCCAGTGTTGCCGCTCGGGGGTATATGCAAGTAATGCCGTTCTGGACGCAGACCATAGGCTCGCCTGAACATGATTTGTTTCATTTGCGTACCAATTTGCGTTATGGATGTAATATTTTACGGCTTTATATAGATATGGAGCATGGTGATTTATACCGTGCTCTGGGTCGTTATAACGGTAGTCTGGGTAAGCCAGAGTATCCAAATATGGTATTGGCTGCATGGAAAAAACATTGGGACTACACACCTGGAGAGCAGGTGGGTCAGCACACTACTGTGCAAACGGTGAAGGTGGCTGGTAATTAATTGAGTCTGACCAGATTGTCTCGGTGTATCAGTTCAACATCATCTATATAACCCAGTGTGGTCTCGATTTGGTTGGTTGCTAACCCGATAATTTTACAGGCTTCATTGGCTGCATAATTAACCAGCCCACGAGCGATGACCTTGCCTTCTGTAGTCACGCAAGCAACAACTTCACCGCGGGCAAAATCCCCCTCAATCGCAGTAACCCCAATCGGTAGCAGACTTTTGCCTTCATTGCTAATTGCTAGCGCAGCGCCATTGTCTATGATGAGTTTGCCACGAACTTGCAGATGATCTGCCAGCCAGGTTTTGCGTGCCGACAATGGTGTGCTGGTGGTGATGAGCTGTGTACCTATACGTTCGCCTTGGGCGAGTCGAAGTAGTACATTGGCTTCCCGACCTGATGCGATGATGGTATGTGCGCCACTGCGTGCGGCACGTTTGGCCGCAAGGATTTTGGTAAGCATACCGCCACGGCTTATGCCTGTGCCCGCGCCACCGGCCATTTTTTCCAGATTGATGTCACCAGCCTGTGCTTCGCTGACCAGGGTTGCTGTCTTGTCGACACGAGGATCGGCGGTATATAAACCTGACTGGTCTGTCAAAATGACAAACACGTCAGCTTCTATTAAATTGGTGACAAGTGCGCCTAACGTATCATTATCGCCAAACCGAATTTCGTCAGTGACGACAGTGTCGTTTTCATTGATGATAGGAACGATTTTCAGCGATAACAGCGTGCGCAATGTTGATAATGCGTTGAGGTAGCGTGTACGATCAGCTAAATCATCATGTGTGAGCAGTACTTGCGCTGTGCCGATCTGGTGTGCACGGAAGCTGGTTTCATAGGCGTGTACCAACCCCATTTGGCCGACGGCTGCAGCCGCTTGCAGCTCATGTATGCTGCTAGGGCGTTGTTCCCAACCCAGGCGTTGCATACCTTCGGCTACAGCACCGCTGGAAACTAGTACGACTTCTTTTCCCATCGCCATGAGTTGGGCGATTTGATATGACCAGTTTGCTAATGCAGTGTGATCCAGTCCGCGTCCGTCGTTAGTGACGATGGCGCTGCCTACTTTGATGACGATGCGACGAGCGGATTGCAAGACCGAATTCATGGTTACTCTTCTGCTGGTGGTAAATCTTCAGTTAGCGGTGTGGTGTCTGTGGTAATTATTTCTGCAGCCTGATATTCATCTACATGCGCCATGATGGCGTAAGTGAGTTCCTTGCAGCCAAGACCAGTTAACGCTGAAATGGTGAACACGGGGCCAGTCCAGCCATATGCTTTAACAAAATCAGCAACGACTTGTGCACGGTCAGACTCATCCAGACGATCAACTTTGTTGAGCACTAGCCAGCGCGGTTTATCGTACAGTGTTTCGTCGTATTTACGTAACTCTTCAACGATTGCACGTGCTTCATGAACAATGTCGTGGGTGTCGTCAAACGGTGCGATGTCAACGAGGTGTAGCAGTAGTCGGGTACGTGATAAGTGGCGCAGGAAGCGATGGCCCAGGCCAGCACCTTCAGCAGCACCTTCGATAATGCCAGGGATGTCAGCTATAACGAAGCTTTTATTAACATCCACACGAACTACGCCCAGACTAGGTGCGAGTGTCGTAAATGGATAATCCGCTACCTTAGGACGTGCAGCAGACACAGCGCGTATCAGGGTGGATTTACCAGCATTGGGCATGCCTAGCAAGCCCACATCAGCTAATACTTTTAGTTCTAATTTTAATTCACGCTCTTCACCTGGTTCTGGGGGTACAGTCTGGCGAGGTGCTCGATTGGTACTGGATTTGAAATGCAAATTGCCCAGGCCGCCTTTGCCACCTTTGGCGATGACTGTACGTTGACCATCCACCGCAAGGTCTACTAATACTTCATCAGTGTTCAGGTCGGTAATTACCGTGCCAACAGGCATGCGTAAAATAATGTCGTCTGCACCTTTACCATTGCAGTCAGCACCACGACCGCTCTCACCGTTACGCGCGCGATAGGCACGGGTATAGCGAAAATCGATAAGTGTGTTGATGTTGCGATCGGCAACTGCGATGACGCTGCCACCACGTCCACCATCGCCGCCATCAGGTCCGCCACGCGGAACGAATTTTTCACGGCGAAACGAAGCCGATCCGTTGCCGCCAGTGCCAGCGAATACTGCGATTTTTGCTTCGTCTATAAATTTCATGGTGTGGGTGTTTGTGTGCTGTAAAAATATAAAAGCCCTATCCTAGGGATAGGGCTAAAATGTGCCACTAAGTGCTTTAAGCCGCTACAGGAATGATGCTCACTGTTCTGCGTTTCATTGCGCCTTTGATAGCAAATTGTACTGTGCCTTCTACCGTAGCGAACAAAGTGTGATCCTTGCCCATGCCTACGTTTTCGCCTGCGTGGAATTCAGTACCACGTTGACGAATAATGATGTTGCCAGCTGATACCAATTGGCCACCGTAACGTTTAACGCCTAGGCGTTTCGAGTGGGAGTCACGACCGTTACGCGAACTACCGCCTGCTTTTTTATGTGCCATGTTTTAGCTCCTATTAAGCTGAAATGCCGCTGATCTGGATTTCGGTGTAATTTTGACGATGACCTTGGTGCTTTTGGTAATGCTTACGACGACGCATTTTAAAAATCTTAACTTTGTCGTGACGACCGTGTGATAACACAGTAGCAGTAACCTTAGCGCCGTTGACTAGCGGTGCGCCGATCTTGATATCGTCGCCATCGGCAACCATAAACACTTGATCCAACACAACTTCGCTGCCTACGTCCGCGGTGATCTGTTCTACTTTAATTTTTTCGCCAGCGACAACGCGATACTGCTTGCCACCGGTTTTTATGACCGCATACATAGTGAACTCCAAATTTCTATAACTAGAGGGAAGCGTAGAATTATAAAGAAATCAAGAGGAAACGTCAAACCTTAGTTGATAACATGGTAAATCGTGTGCTTGACTAAGCTGCCTGCCCTGCCTACTATTGACTCATTTTAATAATCGGTTAGTGATAATGCAGGCAATTCAAGCTTTTTTAGCGGCAGATATGCAGCGTGTTGATGCTGTGATACGCGAGCGCTTACATTCTGAGGTGGTGCTTGTGAGTCAAGTATCAGAATATATCATCAATAGTGGTGGTAAGCGTTTGCGTCCTGCTTTGGTGCTGTTGTCTGCTGGCGCAATGGGGTATGTTGGGAAACACCATTATGAATTGGCTGCGGTGGTTGAGTTTATTCATACCGCGACTCTGTTGCATGATGATGTGGTAGATGAATCAAGCTTGCGCCGCGGTCGGGAAACTGCGAATGCGTTGTTTGGAAATGCGGCAAGTGTACTGGTAGGTGATTTTCTTTATTCGCGTGCGTTCCAGATGATGGTGGGTGTGGGGCAAATGCGGGTGATGGAGGTGCTGTCCGACGCAACTAATATTATTGCTGAAGGCGAAGTGTTGCAGTTGATGAATTGCAATGATGCCGACATCAGTGAGGCTGATTATTTACGTGTGATCCGTTACAAGACCGCAAAATTGTTTGAAGCTGCGGTGCGACTGGGCGGTATTCTGGGTGGTGCCGATGCCGCGACCGAGCAGGCTTTGGCGGTGTATGGCATGCATCTGGGTACGGCATTTCAGTTAATTGATGATGTGTTGGATTACTCTGGTGATCATGAAACGATAGGTAAAAATGTAGGAGATGATTTGGCCGAAGGCAAGCCAACATTACCGTTGTTATTTTTGCTAAAAAATGGAACCGATGCTCAGGTTAAACTGGTTCGACATGCCATTGAAAATGGCGGTCTGGAAGTGTTTGACGAAGTGTTGTCTGCTGTTCTGACGAGCGGTGCATTAGATTACACACGAGAACAGGCGCGTACTGAAGTGAATCTGGCGCTCAATGCGTTGAATGTATTGCCTGATACACCTTATAAACAGCAGTTAATTCGTCTGGCAGAATATTCTGTGGACAGGGCGTATTGAAGTGGCCAAGCTTTTATTATTGATACTGGTAGGTGTCATTGCATACAAATGGTGGCGCAGTAAGCAGGTGGATGCGCGTACTGATGAGCCATCCAGACCAGTTGAAAATATGGTGCGTTGCAAGCAGTGTGGTGTGTATTTGCCGCAAAGTGATGCTTGTGGTGGTGGAGCGGCCTGGTTTTGTAGCGCAGAGCATGAACGTGAATTTCATGCGAAAAATAAAAATTAGTGTTGGTATTTTGTCCTGCATTGATAGTTTGAATCTGTGCAAAAAACATTCAGTAATTTATGTCTTGCTTAGTTAAAAGGCACACAAAATGTTGGTTTCAAATATAGCCTTGCATCCTTCAGACTCAGTGTTTACGTTGTGAGCCAAGTAGCATTTTCTCCCCAGTTAGCGGCAAATGATCGTATAGCGCGTAGCTGGAAATCTCTGCATTATCTTAATTTATATCGTTTAATTGTCGCGGGCGTATTTCTGTTATCCAGTATATTGGATAGCGGACAGCCTATGTTCGGGCAAACGAGTACGCTGGTATTTACGGTTTACTCGGGAGTTTATCTCGCGTTTGCAGTATTGTTTGCAGTGATAATAACGTTGAGACGACCTGCGTTTAATGTACAGCTGAATCTGCAAATTGTGGTTGATATTGTTATTATTTTGCTGATGATGGCTGCCAGTGGTGGTGTCCGTAGTGGTTTGGGATTGTTATTGGTTGTGTCGATTGCGTCGAGTGGCTTAGTGGCGCAAGGGCGTATCGTGATGTTTCATGCGGCTTTGGCGGCTTTTGGCGTGCTTGTTATACAGACGTTGAATGTGCTTAATGCACAACAGTCAGTGGGTGAATACGCGCAGGCAGGTTTGTTAGGGATAGTTTTTTTTGCCACAGCAGCTGTTGCCAATGTTTTGTCTCAGCGCATACTGGCGAGTGAAGAGTTAGCTAAAGCGCGCGCTGTCGATTTAGAGAATATGGCGCAAATCAATCAACTGGTGATTGATGATATGCAGGATGGTGTGGTGGTGCTGGATAGTGAAGGGCGTATACGTCAAACTAACCATCGTGCATTAAGTCTTCTGCGTCATGCAGATGCTGGCAGTATGGGGTCAGGGACGGGTGTGTTGCTGACTATTCCTGTGCTGGCTGAGTTTCTTGAAGCCTGGCGTAAGAATCCCTGGGCAGAGTTCCCGCCGATAAAGCTCGGAAGTGAAGGTGGATATTATTTGCCGCGCTTTATTGCGGTGACGGATAAGCGGGTGATGGGTGCGGTGCTGGTGTTAGAAGATATGACGCGTACCAATGAGCAGGCCCAGCAAATTAAATTAGCCGCATTGGGACGTTTAACTGCGAATATCGCTCACGAAATACGTAATCCTTTGGCTGCAATCAGTCACGCGACTGAGATACTTCGAGAAGATTCGCAGGCGGATAAATCGCAGCAACGTTTGTTGGAAATCGTCTTGAAAAATTCTCAGCGCATCAATCATTTGGTAACTGATGTGATGGCGTTAAACCGCCGTGATCGTGCTCAGCTTGAGCGTATCAACTTAAATGATTTTGTGACTAGACTGGTTGATGAGTTCGTGCATGATCAGGCGTTGTCGCCAGCGTTGTTTCATCTATATTTTATTGAAAATGCGGAAATTTGTTTTGATCATGCGCATTTATGGCAAGTTATGACCAATTTGATATTGAATGCGGTGCGCCATTCCCGGAAACAGGCAGGCAGTGTGCGCATCAGTATTCTGCAGGTTAAAAATGGTGTGGCTATACACGTGCAAGACGATGGCTCCGGTGTTTCGGAGGCTAATCAGGTACGGTTGTTTGAACCATTCTTTACTACCGAAAGCAGTGGCACAGGTTTGGGTTTGTATATTTCGAAAGAGTTATGTCTGGCTAATCATGCCAATCTTGATTACGTGTCAGGTGATGGTGGGCATTTTAGAATAAGTTGTTTGGAGGCGCGATGTTAGATCGTACAGTACTCATTATCGATGATGAGTCGGATATTTTGGAATTGCTAGAAATCAGTTTAATTCGTATGGGTTTAGACGTGGTTAAAGCTGAAACGGTTGCGCAAGCACAAGCGGCCATAGAACAGCAGAAATTTGCACTATGTCTGACGGACATGCGTTTGCCTGATGGTGATGGTTTGGAAATTGTACGTTTTATTCAACAGGCACAACCTACGTTGCCTGTGGCAGTGTTAACCGCGCACGGCAATACCGATAATGCGGTGACGGCTTTGAAAGCGGGTGCATTTGATTATATTAATAAACCGGTGACGCTGGAGCAATTGCGGGCATTAGTTAAATCAGCGCTGAAAATGCCTGAGAACACTACTTTAGCGATGCAGGGGCTGGTGGGCAATTCTCCTGCAATGCAGCAGGCACGTGAATTAATAGGTAAATTGGCGCGTACTCAGGCGCCTGTTTATATTACCGGAGAGTCGGGTAGTGGTAAGGAGCTGGCAGCGCGTTTGATACATCAACAAAGTAATCGTGCAGCTATGCCGTTTGTGCCAGTGAACTGCGGTGCTATACCAGAAAATTTGATGGAATCAGAATTTTTTGGCTATAAAAAGGGCGCATTTACCGGTGCCGATAGCGAGCGTGATGGCTTCTTTCAGGCAGCGCAAGGTGGCACGATATTTCTGGATGAAGTCGCAGATTTGCCGTTGGCTATGCAAGTGAAGCTGCTGCGTGTGATACAGGAAAAGAAAGTGCGTAAGTTGGGTAGCAGTGTGGAAGAGCCTATCGATGTACGCATTATCAGTGCTACACATCAAAATCTGGCGCAATGTGTGGAAGCGGGTCGTTTCCGTCAGGATTTATTTTATCGCTTGAATGTGATTAGCCTGAAAATGCCTGCTTTGCGCGATATGCGTGAAGATGTGGCCAGTGTGGCGCAAACCCTGTTAACGCGATTGGCGCAGGAGGCAGGTATGCCTGTGCCTGTGCTGAATGCTTCTGCTTTAACCGCATTGGCACAATATGATTTTCCAGGCAATGTTCGAGAGTTGGAAAATATACTGGAACGGGCGTTGGCGCTGACCTCTGGTGACAGTATCGCTGCAACTGATTTGCACTTAACACCAGTGGTGGATGAGTTGTTGCCTGAGCGTGTGGCAGGCGCGAAGTGGCCGTTGCAGGACTATCTGGATGGCGTAGAACGCGAGGCGATAGAAGAGGCTTTAGTGCAGACGCGTTACAATAAAACTGCAGCGGCGAAATTGTTAGGTATTACTTTTCGCGCACTGCGGTATCGTTTAGAGCGATTAAATATAGAATAACATCAGGCTTAGATACAGCGCGTAGAGCGAGCCATTTACCCACAAATGCCACACTTTCAGATCGCCGCGTGCCAGCATGATACGCAGCCATATTGCCGCAATCAAGGTGATGACGATACCTAAGAATACGGCGGGTTGAGGTGTCCATGGTGTCAGGCTGATACCAATTGCGGGTAGTAACGTGCCTTGAAACACCATCGCGCCAGTGATGTTGCCAAATGCCAAGGTATCTTTATCTCGGCGTATCCATAAGATACTATTCACTTTCTCAGGAAGCTCTGTGGCAATCGGTACTATCATCAGTGACAACATCAGTGCTGTGATACCCAAGATAGGTGCAGCTTGCTGTATGCCGTGGATAAATCCTTCTGCGCCTAAGACTAGTAAACCTAATCCCAATAATAGTTGCACTATGATAGTAATGATATTGGTGGGGATGCCGATACGGTTCAAAAACATAGCGCCTTCAGCTTCAGTACCATGGCCGTCTTCGACCAGTTCAGCTGATGCGCGCAAGGTCATCATAATATAGATAAAGTATATGAAGACCATGCCAAATGAGAGCGTTGCTCTTACTGCGCTGTTGTGGTGGGGAACAAACATGGCGACGCAGGCCAGACTAAACGCCATCAGGAAAAAATTCAGGTCGCGTGTCAGTCCCGTGCGTTCTGGCGTATAGATTCCAGTTACACCACGTTTAGCTAACACGGCAAAGCTGAGCAATGAGAGTGATAGTGTCGAGAGCATCAGTGGTGCACCCAGAATGGCACCCACCCCGATTTCTTGATTGACCGCTGCGTTAGTTGTGCCTGCGAATATTGCCAGCAAGGGAACCAGTGTTTCAGGTAAGGCAGTACCAATAGCGGCAAATAATGAACCCGTCACACCTTCAGAGATATTAAGTTTCTCTCCTAAATGTTCTAGTGCGTTCACAAAAACCTCAGCTGCGATGAGGATGAGGATTAAATAACCTAATAGTTCTACCCAAAGCATGTTGTTAATCCCTTGTGAATTGTGCTGTGATGCGTAAATCAGTGCCGATGAGTCGGGTGTCGGTGAGGTTTAGTTTGCGGCGTGCGGCCATGTTGTCGGGCTGCGGTAAGGCAAATAGGCCACGAGCATCATTGCCGAGTAGTGTTGGTGCAACGTACATCACCCATTCGTCAACTAAATCAGCTTGTATCAATGCGGCGTTAAGTATGGCACCCGCTTCGGTCATGATTTCGTTGATACCGCGCTGAGCAAGAAAAACCATGAGTGCGGGTAAATTGATTTGAGGTGTTTCATCAACGACATGGATTAATTCCGCGCCGGTTGCAATTAATGCGGTTTGCCTGCTCATGTCAGTGCAATTGTGCGCAATGATAGTGCCTGGCTGTTTTAAGATGGTGGCGTGTAGTGGCGTGCGTAATTGACTATCGACGATGATTTTAAGTGGTTGGCGTGTGGTTGCTATGTCACGCACATTTAAACTGGGGTCGTCAGCCAGTACAGTACCTATGCCGGTGAGGATAGCACACGAGCGTGCACGTAAGCGGTGTACATCCAAGCGTGCTGGCCCACCTGTTATCCATTTGCTTTCGCCAGATGACAGTGCGGTTTTGCCATCCAGACTGGCAGCTGTTTTAAGCGTGATCCAAGGTCGTTTGAGTGTCATGCGTTGGATAAAACCGCGATTGAGTTGCTGTGCTTGTGCCTCGAGCAAGCCGCTGCTGGTAGCAATGCCTGCTGCTTGTAAACGTGCCAGACCATTGCCTGCGACTTGCGGATTGGGATCCTGCATGGCGGCGATAACGCGACTTACACCTGCATGTATCAGCGCATCCGCGCAGGGAGGTGTTCGTCCAAAATGGCTGCAGGGTTCTAAAGTGACATAAGCTGTTGCACCACGCGCATGTTCGCCTGCGGCAAGCAGGGCGTGAACCTCTGCGTGAGCTTCGCCTGCGCGCTGGTGCCAGCCTTCACCTACGATACGCCCATGGTTGACGATGACGCAGCCTACGCGGGGATTGGGTGAGGTGGTGTTAAGGCCGCGCTCGGCGAGTTGCAGGGCATGCGCCATGTAGCTGTAGTCTGCACTCGTCCACATGGTTATTTTTCAGTCTTGTCTAAGTCTCTTAGTACGTCACGGAAATCATCAACGTCCTGAAAGCTTTTATAAACAGAAGCAAAGCGTATATAAGCGATTTTGTCCAGACGTTTGAGGGCATGCATCACCATTTCACCAACCTGGCGCGCAGGAATCTCACGTTCACCTAATGCAAGTACATGTTGGACGATTTGGTTGATTTCCTGATCGACATATTCAGTGGGGACAGGACGTTTATGCAGTGCACGACGGAAACCTTCACGCAACTTTTCGGGTGAGAACTCTTCGCGACTGGCATTGGTTTTTACAATTTGTGGCAAACGTAATTCTGCCGTTTCATAGGTAGTAAAACGTTTGTCACAAGCAGCACAACGGCGCCGTCTGCGCACAGCATCACCCGTGTCCGTAACGCGTGAGTCAAGGACATGGGTGTCAAACGATGAGCAAAACGGGCATTTCATCAGCCGTAAACAGGAAAACGCTTACACATGGCCTGAGCATCTTGGGCAACACGAGCAATCACCGCTTGATCGGCAGGTGCATCCAATACGTCAGCAATTAAATTCGCCAATTGTTCTGCTTCGGCTGCACCAAACCCGCGTGTCGTCATCGCGGCAGTGCCGATACGTATTCCAGAAGTTACAAATGGTTTTTGTGGATCATTTGGAATGGCATTCTTGTTTACCGTAATGTGTGCCAAACCTAATGCAGCTTCTGCATCTTTGCCTGTGATGTTTTTGGATTGCAAATCCAGCAGGAATAAATGCGAATCAGTGCGGCCTGAAACAATGCGTAATCCACGCTTAATTAAGGTATTCGCCATGATGCGTGCATTGGCAATGACTTGGGTTTGATAAGTTTTGAAGTCGTCACCCATGGCCTCTCTGAATGCAATTGCTTTAGCAGCAATCACGTGCATTAACGGGCCACCCTGGGTGCTAGGGAAAATGCTGGAATTGAGCTGTTTTTCAAATTCGGCACGCGATAAAATCAAACCACCACGAGGGCCACGTAAGGTTTTGTGTGTTGTGGAAGTAACAAAGTCAGCAATGCCAACAGGGCTAGGGTAAACACCCGCAGCAACCAAACCTGCGTAATGCGCCATATCGACAAATAAATACGCGCCTACGCTATCTGCGATATCGCGGAAACGCTGCCAGTCTATGACTAATGAATAAGCAGATGCGCCTGCAACTATCATTTTCGGTTTGTGTTCCAGAGCCAAGCGAGCAACTTCGTCGTAATCAATTTCTTCAGTTTCAGGGTGTAAGCCATAAGCAATAGCATTGAATAGTTTGCCTGAGAAATTGACTGATGCACCGTGGGTCAAGTGGCCGCCATGTGCGAGAGACATGCCCAGGATAGTGTCGCCTGGCTTGAGCACGGCCAGATAAACTGCTGCATTGGCCTGTGAGCCTGAATGTGGCTGAACGTTAGCGTATTCTGCACCGAATAACGCTTTAACCCGATCAATGGCTAATTGCTCAGCGACGTCTACAAATTCACAGCCACCATAATAGCGCTTACCAGGATAGCCTTCAGCATACTTGTTGGTAAGCACTGAGCCTTGTGCTTCCATAACCGCTGGGCTGGTATAGTTTTCTGAAGCAATCAGTTCTATGTGGTCTTCCTGGCGACCACGCTCATCCTCCATGGCTTTCCATAAATCAGGGTCGGTAACGGCTATTGTGTTTTTGTGGCTAAACATGGCAAATCCTTGTAGAAATCGTCAAAATTATTAATTACAGCTACTCTTTTCATTTTAACATGGTGTAGTGTTGCTAATATGCGAAATTATTTAATAACGGATGTACACAATTAAAAAATATTGCGTATAATTTTACTACGAACGAATAAGATTCTTCGTTTGTCCACGCTCACGCTTTATACAGGGTGTGTGCATTTGGATTTTTTGTTGTATTTATAAATTTTTGGAGATTCATATAATGACCCGTTCCTTGCTGATCGCTGCTTTAATGGCTTTAACTTTAACTGCTTGTGGTAAAAAAGAAGAAGCTGCTGCACCTGCTGATGCTGCTCCTGCTGCTGAAGCTCCAGCTGCTGCTCCAGCTGCACCTGCTGCTGACGCTGCTGCTCCAGCTGCACCTGCTGATGCTGCTGCTCCAGCTGCTGCTCCAGCTGATGCTGCTGCACCTGCTGCTGCTCCAGCTGACGCTGCCGCACCTGCTGCTAAATAAGAGTAACTTCTTATTTGTAAAAAAGCCGGCCTGATGGTCGGCTTTTTTATCGCCTGCACTTTTTAGGGCGCTGTTTTTAGGTAGAATGCATTATCTTCATTTCATTCTACAAAAACTCACATGTCACACGCATATACTGATGCACTCGCAACACAGGCTGTTTATGCCGAGCTTTCCAATGCTGGATTAATTGCCTTTCAAGGCGACGATACCACCACTTTTCTGCAAGGGCAGCTTACCAACGATGCGCGCCAGTTAACGCAGCAGCAAGCGCAATACAGCGGCTTTTGTTCACCTAAGGGGCGTTTGTTAGGTAGTTTCTTGTTGTGGCAACAAGCAGATAGTACTTATTTGCAGTTGGCTGCCGAATTGCAACCCTCTTTGCAAAAACGTTTATCTATGTACATTTTGCGTGCTAAGGTCAAAACGCGTGATGCATGTGGTGAGGTGGTACGGATCGGGGTAGCTGGCCATCGTGCTGCAGAAATTGTTAATGCCGTTACGGGTTGTATGCCAGAAGCTGATATGAAAACTGCTGAGGCAGGGGCGAATCTGGTCATTCGTTTCAACGCGGAACGTTATCAAATTATTGCACCTGTTGCCGATAGGGATAATTTGTTGGCGCAGTTGTCGCAACAACATGCTGTCTCGGTAGACGCGGGGTACTGGCAATGGCTGGAAATCCGTGCTGGTGTACCTACTATCACTTTGGCAACACAAGAGCAATTTGTGCCACAAATGGTGAACTTTGATTTGACCAATAGTGTGAACTTTCAGAAAGGTTGTTACACCGGACAAGAAATCGTTGCTCGAACCCAGTATTTGGGTAAGCTCAAACGCCGGATGTACTTAGTGCATAGTAATGAGGTAATGGCTGAAGGGGATGAGATTTATAGTCCTGATATGGAAGGGCAGGCGATGGGTATGGTGGTCAATGCACAACCCGCACCTGAAGGAGGTTGGGATGCGCTGGTGGTGATGCAGATTAGTAGTGTGGCAACGCAACCACTGCACTTGAAGTCTTTGGATGGGGCATTGCTGAGCCTGCAAGACTTACCTTACTCGCTATAAACACTTATATTTTATGACCGATACTTCCCTGATTGGTGCGCCGCTTGGTAAACCCACTTGTTATCAAGTGAATTATGACCCTAGTCTGCTTTTTGCCATTCCTCGGCAGCTGAAGCGTGATGAAATTGGGGTGCAGGGCGATTTGCCATTTATGGGGGCTGATATCTGGAATGCCTACGAACTATCCTGGCTGAATTCACGGGGTAAGCCGCAAGTGGCGATTGCAACTTTTATTGTGCCGGCAGATACGCCCAATATTGTCGAATCTAAGTCGTTTAAGTTGTATTTGAACTCATATAATCAGACGCGAATAGAGAGCCCTGATGCCTTGGTTGCACGCTTACGTGCTGATATTGGGGCTGTTGTGGGTGCGCCTGTCCAAGTACGGCTAACTTTGCCCGAGGATTTTGGGCAGATGGCCATGGGCGAACTGGTTGGTGAGTTGTTAGATCGATTGGATATCGAGGTCGATAGTTATGAACCTAATCCTGAATTGCTGCAGGTGCGAACCGATACGGAAACGGTAGAGCAAACTTATATCTCGCATTTATTAAAATCAAATTGTCTGGTGACAGGGCAGCCGGATTGGGCAACGGTGCAGATACAGTATGTAGGGGCACCTATCGAGCCAGAGGGTTTGTTGCGTTATTTAATAGGTTTCCGCAACCATAATGAATTTCATGAGCAGTGCGTGGAACGTATATTCGTAGATATTATGCGTCATTGCCATCCGTTGAAACTGTCAGTTTACGCGCGTTATACTCGGCGTGGTGGTCTGGATATTAATCCCTGGCGTACAAATTTTAGTGTGGGTGGTTTGCCATCTAACTTGCGTCATGCACGACAATGATCAGGCTGTGCTGATTCTCCGATGAAGCATTCGGTTACACGTTTGCCGTTGATGAATATTTCTATATCAAATTCGCTCAGCGTCTGTTTAAGCGCCAGATCAAATGCCGCTTGATCATTGATGCTGGGGTAAACTTCCATCCAGGTTAAGGTGTCATCCTGCCGTTTAAGCAGGCTGCCGTGCACGCCAGTGCGACAGCCTAATCTGGCTTGCATGCCGCGTATTTGACGTTCGGTGTCTGGATCGTCGGTCAGTACGCGGTAGTAGATATAGTAATTGAGCATCACATTCCCGGCATCATGCCTTTCATACCGCGCATCATTTTTGATAAACCGCCTTTAGACATCATTTTCATCATTTTTTGGGCTTGTTCAAATTGCTTGAGCAGGCGGTTGACTTCTTGCACGGAAACGCCTGCGCCAGCTGCAATGCGACGCTTACGTGAAGCTTTGAGTATTTCTGGTTTGCTACGCTCTTGCGGCGTCATTGCGTTAATGATGCCTTCGATGCGGTTGACAGCTTTCTCATCAGCGCCTGCGGGTATGGCTGCTCCAGCGGCGCCTGGCAGTTTATCCATCAGTGCGGAGATGCCGCCCATTTTGCGCATTTGCTGGATTTGCGCTTTGAAATCTTCCAGATCAAAGCCTTTGCCTTTTTTGATTTTGTCGGCAAAGCGCGCTGCTTCAGCGTGATCGACGTTGCGTTGTGCATCTTCGATGAGGGAGAGTACGTCACCCATACCCAGTACGCGTGAAGCCATGCGTTCAGGGTGGAAGGCTTCAAGACCCGTGAGTTTTTCACCCACACCAATAAATTTGATCGGTTTGCCGGTAACGTGACGCACAGATAATGCTGCACCACCGCGTGAATCTCCATCCAGTTTGGTGAGGATGATACCCGTGAGGGGCAGGGTGTCGTTAAACGCGCGCGCAGTGTTAATGGCGTCCTGTCCTTGCATGGCGTCAACGACAAAAAGTGTTTCAACCGGATTGAGTGAGCGATGCAGCTCACTAATCTCGTTCATCATGACTTCGTCTATACCTAAGCGACCCGCGGTATCGACGATGAGCACGTCATGATAATGTTTCTTTGCATAATCCTGTGCGGCGAGCGCGATATCTAGCGGTTTCTGTTCGCCGGTAGAGGGGAAGAAATCTACGCCGAGTTGGGAAGCTAGTGTTTTTAGCTGTTCTATCGCGGCGGGGCGGTAAACGTCACAACTGACCAACAGCACCTTTTTCTTCATTTGTTCGGTCAGTAATTTTGCCAGTTTGCCGCTGCTGGTGGTTTTACCCGAGCCTTGTAAGCCCGCCATTAAAATGATGGCTGGTGGCGTGGTTGCCAGATTAATGCCCACATGCGTTGTACCCATGAGCGCTGTCAGCTCATTGTGTACGACGCCGATGAATGCCTGTCCTGGTGTGAGGCTTTGTAATACTTCGACGCCTAGCGCTTTTTGTTTTACATCGTTGATGAAGTCTTTAACTACAGGGAGAGCAACGTCAGCTTCGAGCAATGCCATACGTACTTCGCGCAGTGCATCCTGAATATTGTCTTCGGTTAAACGGGCTTGGCCACGTATGTTTTTAATGACTGAGGCTAGGCGTGTAGTAAGGTTTTCTAACATGGGTAATGTTCCATAGTTCGCCAAAATGTTGAGGATATGATGTAAACTTTGCTTTTCACATTTCGCCTATTTTACCTCAGATGAGTATCAACTGGCTTTATCCACTTGTAAGTTTGCTCTATGCCGTTGTGGGATGGCATTTTTGGCGCACGCGTTGGCGTGGTGTTGGTCATGTTGCTACGTGGGAATCTTATGTATTGTTATTGCCGCTGATACCGCATGTAATTTTGCTAACCGAGTCTACAGTGATGCCAGATGGCATGCAGTTAGGCATGGGTAATGTGGTTTCTATGGTGATAGTGCTGACTATCCTGATTTACTGGTTAAGCAGTTTTCACTCGCGTATGGAGGCGTTGAATGCACCGCTGGCGGGGATAGCTGCTGTGGTGGTGTGGTTGCCATTGCTGGTGCCTTCCACGCATTTGCTTGCGAATACCGAGCTGTTGGCATTTCGCATGCATTTGTTGATTGCGATACTTGCATATAGTTTATTCACGATCGCTGCGCTGCATGCGACACTTATGTCTGTAGTGGAGCGTCGTTTACATCATGTGCAAGACACAAAATTCACAGTTAATTTACCGCCATTGCTGACGCTGGAAAGTTTGTTATTTCGTTTGCTGGGGCTAGGCTTTGCATTATTGACACTGACTTTGGTAACAGGTGTGGTGTTTTCGGAGGAGATTTTCCATAAACCAGCTGAGTTGAACCATAAAACAGTATTCGCCGTGCTTTCCTGGATCATCTATGCTGTACTGTTAGGCGGCCGACGTTTACGTGGCTGGCGCGGTAAGCTCGCGGTACGGTGGACATGGTTCGGATTTGTGATGCTGTTACTCGCCTATGTGGGGAGTCGTTTTGTTTTGGAAGTGGTTTTACACCGCTAAATTGATTGTTAAGGAATAAAAATGAAATCTATTAAAGTTACCGATGTGGGCTCATTAAAAAATGAGCTAAATAAGTATAAAAAAGGCAAAAAACTGGATATACGTTATTTTAATCAGGCTGCACGTTTAGCTTGGTTGGGTAAGATAGTGATGAGCCCGTTGGATGCTGAAGATGAAACCTGTCAGTCTTGGCTGCTTTTTGTTCAGCCGCCTGAAGGCTTTGCAGCGCATTTTGTTGATGTGGATGAAGATCTGGTAAGCGAAATTCATGTGCTGGATGCCGAGCAAGGTCAATATTTGGCAGAAATTATGCGTGCAGGTATGTCGGCTCGAGCGCAGGAACTGGAAGCGCTTAATCGTCGTGATTTCTATTTTGGTAAGTTTTTTAAAGATGATGCGGCTGCACCTGCAGGAGAAACACCATCCAGCAATTAAAGGCCCGTTGGATAGATTTAGGCGAGTGTAGCCCAGAAGATTATCATGCCACTTACGCGGGGGTGGCAGAAGTTATGCGTGCAGGGGATGACCCTGTTGTTATCTGGGGGCAGCCTGCTGCGCATTTTTGTTTAGGTCAGCATCAATCGATGGCGGCTGAATTGATCGCTGACGTGGCCGTTCCTGTAATCCGTCGTCCTTTGGGTGGCGGCGGTGTTTGGCTGGATAGAAATCAAGTCTGCCTGGTGCTGGTGGCGCCCCGGGATTTTTTCCCTACACGTACTCAGGCATGGTATGCCCATGTGTTAGCGCCTATGTTGCAAGTGTATGCAGAAATGGGTTGGCATGCTGAATTGGTGGGGCAGGACGTCTGGTTGAACGGCAAAAAGTTAGCAGGTACCGGCGCCGCCACCATAGGTGCAGCTGGGCTGGTTGGTACCAGTTTTTTGCTGAAGTTTCCTGTCTCTGAGTTTACACAGTTAATTGCGGTACCTTCTGCGGGTTTCCGTGCGTGGCTCGATGAAGCTTTGCAAGCTTCACTGACGACCTGGTCGGATTATGCTGATGTGCCTGAATTGCCTTGGCTGTCTCTGATTTATCGCAGGGCAGCTGCTGGTATATTTGAATGGCGTTGGGAGCAGGCATGCCTGCGTGACGATGAGCGTGGCGCACGTGAATCATACCGTGATGAGTTGATTCCTGAAGATGATCGTCAAGCTAAACTTATTCCTTATGGTATTAAAATCAATGCACGCAGTTATTTAACCGAGCGTGAATTCGATGGTACCTGGGTGCGTATATTAACTTATGGCCAAACGATAGTACGTATAGCATGCTCAGTTGCTCCGGCCTTGCCTGAACAGGCGCTACTTGAAGTGATACCTAGCACGGATGCTTTAATTGAAATATTAAATCAGTTTGTTATTGCTGAAGATGCGCGTTTATTGGCACAACAGATTTTATTGACAGCTTATTTTGCTGAAGAGTAACCAAGATGACGCAACCAACTATCGCAGCAAGGCTGCAACGTAAGTTTATATTAATGACAAATGATACAGCCTTGCAAGCCAGTATGCAGGCTGCCGTTCCTGATGGCTGGGAAATGGTGACGACGCTGGATCTGGATGCGCTGGGTGGATTTGAGCAGATTTTGCTATATCGATTTATTTTTCTGGATCTGGATACACTCACAGATGACTTTGATCCACAGGATGCAATACGTAAGATACGTATGGAATTAATGCTGAATGTTGCTATATTCTGTTTTGGTGGGTCGGATGATGAACGTGATCAGGCTCGCCTGAACCGGGCTGATCGGTTTTTTGATCGGCATGAAATGCTTGAGCGTTTGCCACAATTTTGTCATCAATATCGCTGGGGTGACTAATCATAGTTGCTCTGGATATCCCACTTAAACCTTCATTGCAGTTGCGGGTGGCAGTATTGGTGGCACATGGTGTAGCCGTATTTGTCATGGCATGGTTTTTCGTCTGGTGGGCGAGTTTGGCTATAGTGGTGCTCATGGGCAGTGCGGGTTTATATGATCTTAGATTAAAGGCGCCGTTGATTACGGCAATTGCTGTGTCAGAGACAGGCTATCGCTTGCATGATCGTGGTGTATGGAAGTCGGTAGAGCTGGTATCTGCCTTTATTGCATTGCCATTGACCGTGGTAAAGTTTAGAGATGACTCAGGACTGTCATATTTCCTGACCTTGTTGACTGATAGCTTGGATGCAGATGATTATCGTCATTTACGTATCCACTTGCGTTGGCTACGTGATAAGCCTTGACAGTCGTTTTGAAGCAGGTATAATCCTGCTTCTCATGTTGCGGCGCTGGTTTTATTAGTGTCACATAAGATAGCTAAACATTGGATTAGCAAATGCATAAAATCGGTGTAATGATGGTCTGGCTGGGTTTGATTTCAACCATAGTTGGCTTGATTTTTGGTTTTATTGATTTGGTGAAGTATGGCGAACCCAGTATCTGGATCGCAATAATTCCAGCAGGTTTTGCGGCTTTGTTAGTTGGTGTCACGATGACACAGTTTTCAAAGGCAAAAGATTCTGATACAATGTAAGGCTGTAGTAAACACGGTCCCCATCGTCTAGAGGCCTAGGACACCGCCCTTTCACGGCGATAACACGAGTTCGAATCTCGTTGGGGACGCCAATCTTAATGGGTTGCAGTGATGCAACCTGTTTAATTTCTAGCCTAAGGGTTAGTAAAGGAGTGGTAGTTCAGTTGGTTAGAATACCGGCCTGTCACGCCGGGGGTCGCGGGTTCGAGTCCCGTCCGCTCCGCCAACAAATTAAAAAGGCATATAACTTGATTAGTTATATGCCTTTTTTTATTTCTGCTTGTTCTGCAATTTATCTAAGTTGGCTTACTGGCTGGTATAACTCGTTCTAAATTGAGATCAACATACACCTTATCGTCGTTGTGTGTGCTACCGAACGGAACCTTCGGGTAAACGTAGTTATCATACAGATTGTAAATGTTGCTTCTACAACAAGACAGCGTGAACAAGTATCGCATCGTTAGCCATGGCAAAGTCTTGATTTATATTCCAATTAAGATTGGTCTGGATTTTGTCTAGTAGTTTCACTCACATCAGGAGGGACATATGAAACGTTTTTTAATTGCAGCAACTCTCGTCACCGCAGCTATAGCCACGCCAACGTTTGCTGCCGACGTCGGGGTCTCAGTTAGTATCGGTCAGCCAGGTTTCTATGGTCGGCTTGATATAGGTGGCTATCCACCTCCACAAGTCATCTATCGTCAACCTATGGTAGTCCAGCAAGTATCAAGGGATCGCCCGCCTATTTATCTGCGCGTACCAGCTAGTCAAACTAAACATTGGGAAAAGCACTGCCGCAAATACAATGCTTGCGGTGAACGAGTTTACTTTGTGAAAGACAACTGGTATCGACATGATTACGTACCTTATTACCAGAATCAGCAACGTAATCATCATGACAATGGGCATGATGAGCGCCGTGACGATCATCGTGATAATGGTAATAGTGACCATCATGGCAACGGTAAGCAGCAAGGGCGTGATCATTAAAATGTGATTATTACTTTGTGACTAATATTTCATATTGCTGTTGATATGGATGTCAGAACAAATCAGTTGATACCGAATATAAACCCTGCTTAGGCAGGGTTTTTTTATTGGTGCGGTAGCGTACAGACATATAAAAACTGCTGTCATACACTTCATCGGATTGGCACTGGACGGCTGCAGTGCCATCGTATGTTCGTACAGGGTAGGCAGTCACGATACTTAATTTTGAGAAGGAGACGTATATGAACTGGGATCGTATTGAAGGTAATTGGAAACAACTTAAAGGCAATGTTGAACGAAGCCGCTATCGCGGAGAAATATTCCCGAACCATCAAATTACGCAGCATAATTTCGTCTCCCCCAGCAATGGAATTTTGATTACTGTACCACGAGGAGACGACATTGACAGCCCCCACACCCATCCCCGCGCACTTCGAGCACAATCACCAGCGACTGCTGAATTGCCTCAAGCTCAGAGGCATGCAGCCTAAAACCATCGCCTTGTATTCACACGGCGTACGGCGCGCAGCGGTGTATTTTAATGACCAGATAGACGCGCTCACCAAGCCACAATTAACCGACTATTTTGTTCGCATCCTGGATACCCATTCATGGAGTACGCTCAAACATGATCTGTATGGACTGAAGTTCTATTATGCCCATGTACTCAGCCAACCCTGGCCAGGTGCGGATCTGGTTAAACCACCCAAGTCATATAGCCTGCCCGACATCATTACCGTCGCCCAGGCACAACAAATCTTCATGGCCACCCGCGTATTGAGCTACCGCGTATTCTTCTTCACCCTCTACAGCCTGGGCTTACGATTAGGCGAAGGCTTACGCTTGCAGGTAGGGGATATCGATGCGGATCGGATGCGGGTGCAAGTACGCAACGCCAAAGGCAACCGTGATCGATTGGTGCCGTTATCAGAGAACACCTTGCAGGTATTGCGCCGTTTCTGGCTCACCCATCGCAACCCAAGCTTGCTCTTTCCTAATCGACACGGCGGTCTTGCCAAATCGCACTTGGCACGCACCCCGCTGGATCGTGGTGGTATCCAGACCACCTTGGGTCAAGTGACCCGTGACTGTGGCTTAAAAAAAGAATTACACCACACAGCCTGCGCCACAGCTATGCCACCCACCTGATAGAAGCTGGCATCGATTTACTCGAAATTCAGCAGATACTCGGACACCAGTCCATCCTCACCACCATCCGCTACACCCACCTCACCGAACAACGCCATCAGAGCGCACACACTCGCCTTAATCAATTAATGGAGAAATTCCACATTCATTGGGGCAAAGTCAAATGATCAGACTGGCGCACATCGTAGCAACCTACGCAGCTAAACTGCTTGCACAACACGGTCATCACCTATTGCCCAGCCAGCAAGCTGCCTTAACCGCCTTTCAAACCTGCCGTAGCCAGATGAGCCCGAGGATGCAACTTGCCTGTGATGATTGTCAAACACCCAGCTACCTGCCACATTCCTGCGGTCATCGGCATTGCCCGCATTGCCAGGCGCACGAATCACAGCGCTGGATAGACCAGCAATTACACAAATCCATCCCCGCCAACTACTTCATGCTCACCTTCACCGTGCCCGCCCAGTTGCGCACACTGGCCTGGCAACATCAGCGCGTCATGTATGACTTGATCACACGCTGCGCGTGGGAAACAGTCAACACCTTCAGCCAAAACGACAACAAGCTGCGCGGCAGCGCAGGGGCGGTGACTGTACTGCATACCCATAACCGCCGACTGGACTATCACCCCCATGTGCATCTCGTCATGCCCGCTGTCGCCTTTAACCCCAAACAGCGACGCATGCGTCATAAACACGGCAACTACCTGTTTAACCACAAAGCCCTGGCCAAAGTATTTCGTGCCAAATTACTGGCAGGCATCAGACAAGCAGGACTCACCCTGCCAAACGATTACCCGACCGATTGGGTGGTGGATTGCAAAGCCGTCGGCACTGGACAGCACGCTCTGATCTACCTTGGGCGCTATCTGTATCGGGGGGTGATACAGGAGAAAGACATCCTCTCCGACCGGCATGGTCAGGTCACCTTCCGTTACCGGAACAGCCAAACCAAACAAATGGAAACCCGTACCTTGAGTGGTGTAGCCTTCCTGCGACTGATACTGCAACACATTCTGCCCAAAGGCTACCGCCGCGCCCGCAACTTTGGCTACCTGCATCCCAATAGCAAACTACTCACCCAGCTACAGCTGACCCACCTATGGCGACGGAACAATCCGCCGCCAGCGCAACCCAGACCAGCGATACGTTGCCAATGTTGCGGTGGGGTGATGAAGATAGTGCGCACACGTATCAAAGCGATACCGCTAGCCACATCAGCCCCATCTATAAAACGGGAACACAGAGCAGATGACACAGGGTGGGAGACCATGCGCTAAACCAGCCCACACCGCCCACCTGCCAGACTAGGCAGGTATGGCCGTGCTCGCCCTGAAGAAGGCTGAAATTGGGTTAACATGCCCGAAAAGCCGACTAAAAACGGTGAGTTGAATAGAATAAGTTGCTGCAATGGCAACGTGAAGGTCGTGAAATGGCGGGTGGGATGCGTAACGCGTCCAGTTATGCCAGCATAGTCAAAAAGATATTTCCATAAGCGCTCAAGCAACACCCGCCCCAGCCATGCCGGGCTTGTCCAACAAACGGTTCAGATTGTGGCTCGCTTCGCGATCACAATCTAACCTTATTCGTTCAACAACAGTGGGGGCAGCTTGATGACAGTCATCTGGACGTGATTGCAGATAAGCGCGAGCGGCTTTCTGGCAAGATACAGGAACTCTACGGTATTACCAAAGATGAGACTGAAAAGCAGATTTCTGCCTGGCAAGCCAGTCAAAAAGATCATCTTCAATAAACACTAACTGCTGCTCGAGAGAGCAAGTTTTAAAACATTTAATTTAAGGAATGAATTTATGAAAAATATCAATATCAGTGTAATTGCGCTCGCAATCAGTCTTGTTTGTAGCGTGGGTACAGCGGCTGCTCAGAATATGTCGAAGACCGAATATAAAGCCGCAGAACAAAAAATCTCGACAGAATATAAGGCGGCTAAATTAAATTGCAGTTCATCTGCAGGCAATGCCAAGGATATATGCATGGTTGATGCAAAGGGCAAAAAAAGTGTAGCGATAGCGCAACTCGAGGCGAATTATAAACCCTCAAAAAAGACGCGCTATGAAGTGTTAATTGCTCAGGCAAAAGCTGATTATGCCGTAGCGGATGAAAGATGTGATGACAAGTCTGGCAATGTCAAAGATGTCTGCGTCAAGGAAGCAAAAGCAGCACTTGTCACTGCAAAATCAAATGCTAAAGCAAATTTGACTACCTCAGAGGCTAATGCCACCGCCAATGACAAATCTAATGAGGCGCAAATGAAAGCAAAGGAAGTTGGAAGCGAAGCCCGGCAGGATGCTGCGTCAAACAAACGTGATGCGGATTATGCTGTAGCAAAAGAAAAATGTGATGCTCTGGCTGGGGACGCAAAAGATAACTGTTCCAGTGCAGCCAAGATTAAATACGGCCAATAATATTCATTTCAGGAATTTACCTGACATTAATTAACATAGAGGTACTCAAAATGAACGCTATTCAAAAATTAACAGTAACGGGTGTACTAGCTACGGTAATGCTGGGCTTAGTTGGTTGTGCTGGTATGTCGAATCAGGATAAAAACACAGCAATCGGCGCCGGTGTTGGTGCGGTAGGTGGGGCTGTTCTGACTGGTGGTAGCGCAGTAGGTACGGTAGGTGGTGCAGCCGTTGGCGGTGTTATTGGTCACGAAGTTACCAAGTAATTAATTATGTTCTAATTATTAATCGGCTCACAGACAGGTTTTGGTTCATCAACTCCAGGTTGGTGTACGACTGCTTGTGATACCGATTGATATTCGTATAAAACAGGCTGCATTCGTAGTCCTGTAGTTTCTCAACGCTATCTAATTTAATCCGCGCATGTTTTGTAATTTTAATTTTTCTTGCAAAAATATTAATTATCTTTATAATGCGAATCATTATCAATTGCAAAATCAAAACGTCATGAATTCAGTCAGTGTTAAACCTGAACTTCGGCACGGATGGCTGGATGCTCATAAGCTGGTGCCATCTGTGATCACTAGTGATATGTTATTTGATAAGCGGGATGAGGTATTGATCATGCATCAGGGTGAACAATATCGCTTACGGCGTACACGCAATGGAAAATTAATTTTGACGAAGTAAATACAACTAGCCAGCCAGCTCATTGCCGAGCAAGCCAGCCAAAATTTTGACTGATTTGTAAGGGAGTGAGTAATGAAAAAAGTATGGGCGATGGCTGTGATTGCTGGTGGTATGGGGGTGGTGAGCGCGCAAGCTGATGAAGCGTTGTTTGGATATTTAAAAGGTGCGGAAACGTTACCTAAAGGCGCAACAGAATTAGTGCAGCACCTGACTCGACGCTGGGATAAGGGCGAGGGCAGTTATACCGCTTATGATAGTAAAACTGAAGTTGAGTATGGTGTGACGGATAGATTTACTGCGGCAGGTTATATTTTGGCTCAGTCAGTGAATGTGCAGGGCTTAAGTATCGATGGTTATATTCCGGCGGATAACAATACTGGCTTGCAGTTCTCAGGAGTGGAATTGTCGGCTAAATATAATTTCCTCAGTCCGGTGAAAGATGGTTTTGGTTTGGCGGCCTATGTTTCCGGTGCTTATACGCAACGGGATCCGCATTCCGGGCAGCGGAAAGATAAATATACGGTAGAAACCTGGCTGTTGGCACAAAAGAATTTTTTGGATGATCAGTTGATTTGGGTAGGGAACGTTGGGCTGGAGTCGACTTATGCTGTGCGTTTGCCGATAGACGGAATGACACTGACGCAAGAGCAGTGGCCAACTACACCAGAAATGGAAATTGGTGTTCTGGCCGGGACGGGCTTGTCTTACCGCGTTGCAGCGAACTGGTACGTGGGTGCAGAAGCCTTGTATGATTCTGAATATGAGACAGAAGTCGGGCGTGAACGTTGGTCAGTGCAAGCTGGACCAAGTGTGCATTATGGTGCAAAAGACTGGTGGGTGACGGCAACCTGGTTGCCGCAGTTGGTGGGAGGTGGTTTCGAGACCTACCCGGGTCAAATCGACACCAGTTTGCATTTGATAGAAAAGACCAAGCAAGAATTTCGGGTGAAAGTTGGCTTTAATTTCTAAGGATAGCTGATGAAAAATTTAGACCGTTGGTTAATGGTACCTGCATTGATTATTCCTGCTGCGGTGACTGCCCCGGCTTTTGCGATGCAGTATATGACTGTAGAGCAAGCGCAAAAGGTGCTGTTTCCCAGCGCAGATAAATTTGAGGCCAAAGTCATTACCTTGAGCGCAGAACAAAAGGCGGCAATCGAGGCCAGTTCGGGAGTGCATGTGCGTGTGGATGAAGTGAAGGCCTGGATGGTAAGTCAGGCGGGTAAACCCGCAGGCTGGTTTTTGCTCGACGAGGTCTATGGCAAGCATGAGTTTATTACTTATACCGTGGCAATAGGTACTGATGGCGCTGTTAAAGGTGTGGAGATACTGGATTATCGTGAAACGCATGGCAGTGAGGTAAATAATGCCAAATGGCGTGCGCAATTTGTCGGCAAAAAAGCGGGTGATACGCTCAAGCTCGATGAAGACATCAAAAATATCAGTGGCGCGACTCTGTCATGTAAACATATGACTGACGGCGTGAAGCGCTTGCTGGCGACTTATGCAGCAGTCCTGAAATGAATGCTCGCGTTATCGTAAATCAGCCAGTTGAGTGCGTACGCGCGCGACCATTATTGGGAACGCTGGTGGAAATTGCTGCAACGGGAACGCATGCCGATGCGGTGCAAAGTGCAATATCGCTGGCGTTTGAGGCTGTTGAACAAGTGCATCATCTGATGAGCTATCATGCCGACGATTCTGATATTTCGCTGATTAATCGTGAAGCATATAAATATGCAGTCACAGTCAATGCGCAGACGGCCGAAGTATTAACGGCAGCGTACCAATTTGCAAAAGCCAGCGCGGGTTTGTTTGATATCAGTGTCGCATCAACGTTGACTAAACTGGGATTTTTACCCAAACGCGAGGGGATGCCGCGTATATCAGGACAGGGCAATTGGCAGCATGTTGTAGTGACAGGTAATCAGGTTCGGCTTACGCGGCAATTACGCATAGACGTGTCGGGTATTGCGAAAGGTTACGCAGTGGATTGCGCTATAGCGGCATTACAATCCGCAGGAATGGTGAGCGGTCGGGTCAATGCGGGCGGTGATTTGCGTGTGTTTGGTGATGTTACCCAAACTATCCATACACGTCACCCAGATGATCCTGTGCAATTGTTGCCTTTGGTCGATCTTGCCACTGGTGCAGCGGCGACATCTGCGGGTTATTATGCCCAACGTCGTTATCATGGTCGTTGGGTCACGCCTTTGATTAATCCACACACGCGGCAAGCGGCGGGTGTGCGGCGTAGCGTAACCGTACTGGCAGCCGATTGCATGACAGCCGATGCGCTGACCAAAGTCGTTAATGCGGATCCCGCTGCTGCGTTGCCTGTGCTACAGCAATTTAATGCGCGCGCTATCATGATAGAAGCTGATGCTGCGACGGGTGCATGTCAATTATTTGATACTGAAAACCATGATGTCCAGCATGGTCATACACGGTTAAGCACATGAATATTCCACATCTGCCCCAACCCATCCGTTTCCCTAAGCTGCATAAGTATGCTCTGTATGCGGTATTCGTATTGCTTTGGGGGTCTGGTGCGCTGTGGCTGGGTTTCCATTATTTTTTGCGTGTCGCTGGTGAGTTCGGCGAGGCAGCGCATCCGCTGGAAATATGGTGGTTACGACTGCATGGGTTGATGGCATTTGCCGTGCTGGTGGCAATAGGCTCGGCGCTGCCTAATCACGTACGCCGTGCCTGGCATTTACGCAAGAATCGATTTGCCGGGCTGGGGTTAAGCTTGATGTTGCTATGGTTAAGCTTGACTGGCTATGCCCTGTATTACTTCAGCAGTGATGAAAATGATGCCTGGCTGCCATTGCTGCATTGGATAGCTGGATTGGCGCTGCCAGTAATGCTGGTGTTGCATATTTGGCGAGGCCGTCGCCGTGTCACGGTATTTCATCCAGTATCAAATTGATTTTTAACTTGCCAGCCAGTGCAAATCATCGCCAGCCAGCCGTGTAAAACAACTTAATAAAGGAAATGATTTTGAAATCAACTAAATTCAAATTGAGTGCTATTGCCGCCCTGGTTGCTGTTACGTTGAATGCGCATGCCGAAACGTCGACAGCTAGCTTGGAACAGAAACTGGAACAATTGCAACAGGAAATGTTAGTGCTGAAGCAGCAGCTGGCAGAGGAAAAGCTGGCGCGTGAGAAGCAGGTTGATACCGCAGTAAAAGCCGCGGTAGCAGATGCGGTGCCACCCGCGAGCGAAAGCGATACCAGCATAGGCGGTTATGGTGAATTGAGCTATAGCAACTACAAACAGAGTACTAACCCGGATCAGATAGATTTGAATCGTTTTGTGTTGTTTTTTGGACATAAGTTTAACGATAGGTTACGCCTGTATTCAGAATTTGAAATTGAGCATGCCGTTGCCAGTGCTGATGACAAAGGTGAGGCGGAAATTGAACAGGCGTATATCGAGTATAACTTGTTGCCGCAAGCTAATCTGCGCGCTGGTTTGATGCTGATGCCGCTGGGTATATTGAATGAAAAACATGAGCCGCCGACTTACTATGGTGTGTTCCGTAACGAAGTAGAAACACGGATTATTCCATCGACCTGGCGTGAGGCAGGGATAGGCTTGCAAGGTAAGGTTTTAGACAACTCGCTGGAATATAACGTGGGTATTTCCAGTGGTTTTGATGCGAGTAAATATGCAGGAAGTGCTGCTTATGGCATCAAAGACATGCATGGAGAGGCCAGTCAGGCTGCAGCAAATAATCTGGCGGTGTATGCAGGATTGAATTATCGTCAGCCAGGCTGGTTGTTAGGCGGTGGTTTGTTTACAGGCAATACAGGTCAAGACGGGAATGGTGCAACTCCAAGTGCGGCATTGCAAGGGGTGAATGCAAGACTCACCCTGTGGGATGTACACGCCCAATACAATATTGGTGAACTGGCATTGCAGGCGTTGTATGCGCGTGGTGCTTTAGGTGATACGCAGGCAATTAATGCTGCAGCCTCTGCAAGTTATACTGGGACTGCTCCCTATGAGGCTGCACCTAAAGCGTTTTACGGCTGGTATGGACAAGCCGCCTACCCTGTATGGAAAAAGGATGAGATGCGCTTAACGCCATTTGTACGCTATGAAAAATATAATACGCAAGCTAGTGTGGATACGGGATACACAGCAAATCCGCTGAACGATGAAACAGTGACAACGCTGGGTGCGAATTTCAACTTGACTCGTGAAGTTGTGTTTAAAACGGATTGGCAAAGCTATAAGACCGATAGTGCAAAAGATCGCTTCGATTTGGGTGTGGGCTGGATGTTCTGATTAATCTCTGGTGCGCAGCAGGGATGCTGCGCACTGTCTTGTTAAGTTAATGTTTGTCAGTAATAATGGCGATAATTGTGTAGGTGTTAGTCGCGCAAGATTTGTCGGTTAACTTAAGGAGATGTATATGAACAAAATTCATCAATTGGGCTTGTTGAGTGGTCTGATAGCAACGTTGCTGGTTACCCCTGCTTATGCTCAGTGGCAGTTGGACAACGAGCACTCAAATTTAAACTTTATCAGTATCAAAAAAACCAGTGTTGCTGAAGTGCATCAGTTTAAAAAGCTGATGGGCGAGGTCAGTGATGCAGGCAACATACATTTGGTCATCGATTTATCCAGTGTTGAGACGCAAATTGACATTCGCAACGAGCGATTAAAGTCTATGCTGTTTGAGATTGCACAATTTCCAACGGCAGAATTTGATGGGCAAATTGACATGAGCAAAGTCGCTGCGCTGAAAGTGGGTGCGACGCTGGATATGCCTGTGAATGGTAAGCTGACTATGCATGGTAAGGTGCAAGATACAAAAGCCATGTTGAGTATGGTGAAACTGAGCGATGATCAAATTCAAGTGGTGACCAAGATGCCGATTATTCTCAATGCCGATTTGTATGATCTGGCAGCTGGAATTGAGAAGTTGCGTGAAGCTGCTAATTTACCTGTGATTTCGGCAGCTGTACCCGTGACATTCGATTTGATTTTCAAGCATTAGAATGAAAACTCCTGCTGAGTGATGCAGTAGGAGTTGGTTTTATCAGCAGTATTTTTATGGATTCTGTCTTTTGGTAATGGGCTATTGTTGCCTACATACCTATCAAAAAACTCGTTGTAAACTGATCGCATAATAAATATCACATGGTGTTTTAGAAAATGCCGAAATAACTATGCGAAATCATCGACAGCGACACTACATTGCCATCATTTTAACCTTACTGACTAGCGGTTATGCTTATGCGGCCGATGAGCCGAGCGAGTCAGATTTCCTGCAGGATCTTCCTGTGGTATTGACCGCGTCGCGCATGTCTCAACCTTTGGCCGAAGCATCTAATGCCATGACGGTTATTGACAGAGAGATGATTAAAGCTTCAGGTTTTCGTAATGTGGCTGATCTATTCAGATTGGTTCCTGGCATGTATGTCAGTTATTTTTCAGGTACTGCGCCCATAGTCTCTTATCATGGTACGACAGATGACTCGGCCAGACGCATGCAAGTGATGGTAGATGGTCGTTCGATATTCATGCCGCCAATCGGTGCTGTTAATTGGGCCGATTTGCCACTGCAGGTTGGGGACATAGAGCGTATAGAGGTGATACGTGGACCCGCTGCTGCATCGTATGGTGGTAACTCTACTCAGGGGGTGATTAATATTGTTACTCGTGATGCAGGGGATATGCAGGGATTTGAGGCCAGTGCGACCAAAGGGAATGGGGGAATTGGCGATGCTTCTATTCGTGCGGGTAAGCGCGGTGATACCTTAGATTATCGTATCAGTCTTGGTTATCACAGCGATACTGGTTACGATGCAAATAAGTATGAGTACGGCGATAACTATGACAGTCACAAAACACGTTTATTTAATTTTCGTGGCAATTATCATCCCAATGGCGTAGATAGTGTTGATTTTCAATTGGGCTACACTGAAGGTCCCCGGGGGGATGGTTCCGTCGATAATCCTCCGGATTTTCCTCATGATAAGCACGATACCGAGAATTTTGCGCAAATTACCTGGTTGCGCAGTCTGGGTGGTGGTGATGAGTTCAAGTTACAGTACTACCATATTTATCAGAATGTATTTAATACCCTGGAACCTGTATTGCCATTGAGTGATAGCTATACCAATACACGAGATGATCTGGAGTTTCAGCATACGATACATACCTCGCTCACTAACCGTTTCGTATGGGGGGCTTCGGTGCGTCGTGACTGGACATGGGCGCCGAGTAGATTCCTGACCGAGCAAACTGTCAACTCGTCTACTTTGTTTGCAAGTGATGAGTGGCGCATGACACCTAAGTGGTTGTTGAATACCGGTGCATTATTGGAAGATAGCGGCCTTGGGCAGATGAATCTGTCGCCACGTGTTGCCTTGATTTATAAATTGGCACCGAGACATACGCTGCGATTCGGTGTTTCAGAGGCCTATCGTAATCCTTCAGTGTATGAAGAACGTGCTGATTACTATTTCCCGCCACCCGTTGATTACACATTCTATCTGGCGACTGGTCATCTGCGCCCAGAAAGGTTGTTGTCACAAGAGATTGGCTACTTGGGTGAATTCCCTCAGTATGGGATGACTGTCGATGTGCGTATTTACCAGGATCAATTGCACGATATTATTTATGAAACTGATCTTGCGCCCAAGGATTTCCGTAATCTGTTTGATGCCCAACATCATGGGGTTGAAGTAACGACCAAGCATCACTGGGGCGATCATAATCTGCTTACCTTTAATTATACATTTCAGCTGATGAGCAGCAATGTGAAATTACCTTATGCCAGCGATTACAGTGGTACTATGCCTAAGCATATGGTCAGCGCTTTATATTCAAAAATGTGGACTAATCATGTTGCGTTCAGTATGGGTTACTATCAGCAAGGCAGAATGCTGTCTATTGACCGAGGTATTACCGATCAGCAACAGTTTACGCGACGGATAGATTTCAGGGTGTCCAAGCAGTTTAAGTTCGACAGGGCGGGGCATCAGGCAGAGGTGGCTTTGGTGGTTCAGAATCTGTCGGGTGACCCTTACATTGATTATACCGTTGCAAATCAGTTCAATCGCCGTGCATTTGTTACGACCTCAGTGGCTTTTTAAGCTTCCTATCTTTTTGTATGCCTGCTTGTGCCTGGCAGGTTTATTACCTGCTACGGCTAAGGCGGAAAGCCTGCGTGTACTGGTTGTGCTCAGTAGTGATGCGGCACCTTACCAAGCCTTTGCTCGAGCACTTTTACAAAATCTGCCCAATACCATGCAGGTTGAAGTGCAGCCGCAGGCAGGCAGTTATGATAATTCCAAAAAAAATGATCTCGTCATTTCTGTCGGAGTAAAAGCGAGTGAATTGGTTGCTGCCAAATCAGCATCCCCAATATTGGCAGTCATGTTGCCTAGGCGCAGTTATGAGGAGTCATTATTAAAGCTGCGTCATAGCAAGGGTATTTCGGCAATTTATCTGGATCAGCCCTGGGAGCGACAGGTCGAATTGATCCATGTGGTATTGCCCAGCGCAACTAAGGTCGGTGTGCTTTACAGCGCGCCACTTAATCTTGATATGGCCAGTTTAAGTAAGGCTTTGTCGCATCGAGGTCTGGAACTTGAATCGCAAATACTTAAAGCTCCAGATGGATTGTTCGTCAATCTGGATACGTTACTGGATAGTAGTGATGTGTTGCTGGCTGTTCCGGATAGCGAAATATATAGCAGTTACAACATTCGTAATATTCTACTGACCACTTATCGTCATGGCGTCCCTCTAATTGGTTTATCACAAGCTTATGTTAATGCCGGGGCGCTGAGCGCCGTATTTTCTACGCCTGAACAAATAGCCGCACAAGCAAGCACAGTGACCTTAGCGTTTGCTCAGACCCATCAATTACCTGAACCACAATATCCGTCATTATTTACTGTTGCAGTTAATCCCGAAGTCGCACGTACATTATCTGTGCCCATACAGTCAGCTGAAATGGTGAAGCTGCAGATGGATAGCACAAAAGAAAGAGGTCGGTGATGCGAAGAACCTATCACATACGCAACTATGTTGCCTGGCTGACGTTGGTGCCGCTGCTGGTGATGGCAGTGAGCATGGCGTTTTTCTTTTTACATGATCGATTCCAGAGTATGGATCAGGACTTGTCGGTAAGGGGGCATTTGATAGCACATCAACTTGCTTCCAGCAGTGAATATGGGGTTTATGCAAATAATCAGGATTTTCTGGAAAATATAGCGCAGGGAGTGTTGCAACAAGATGATGTGAGTGCAGTAACGATATTGAATGAACATAATGAAACTTTGGTTGTGCTACACAAAGCAGGCAGGAATGTCTCCAGTAAGTTAGGGACGTTATCTGGAAGTGACAGGTATCTGAAAATTTATGAATCAATTAATGCCACGCAAGTGACGCTGGATGATGCGGATGATAAACCCCAGCCTAAGCAGATAGGTACAGTTATAGTGGAAATGAGTTGGGCCCATATACATAGATTGAAATTGCAATTGCTGTGGTTGGCTGTTGCGGTAACTATCATCTTTTTGATAGTGGTATTTTATTTGGTGTATTTAAGCAGTCGGCGTATTGCTACACCTATAGGTGTATTAAGTGACGCTGTACGTGATATTGGGGCAGGCAATCTGGATATGCGGGTAAGCATCGATACTAAAATTAATGAGCTGGCTACTTTAGCGCGAGGAATTAATGATATGGCGTCGCAGTTACAGCATGAGCGCGCCATCTTGCAGCAGCGTATAGACGATGCCACCATGCAGCTGCGGTCATTGGCATTTTATGACACGCTGACGCAGTTACCTAACCGTCGGATGCTGGAAGACAGGTTAGCGCAAGCGATATCAGTGAGTAATCGTACGGGTAATTATGGCGCGATCATGTTTATTGATCTGGATAATTTCAAGCCGCTGAATGATATTCATGGGCATGCTTGTGGTGATTTATTATTGATTGAAGCAGCTCGGCGCATCACAAGCTGTATCCGTTCGATTGATACCGTGGCACGATTTGGTGGTGATGAATTTGTGGTGCTCATTGGTCAGTTAACGGCAGACTCGGCCATTTCTGTGGAAGAGGTGGTAGCTATCGCAGAAAAGATTCGTATCGCCCTATCCCGCGTCTATGAGCTTCGCTGTGTGGAGCCAGGGCAGGGGGGTGGGATTATAGAGCATCAATGCACTTCGAGTATTGGCATCTCACTATTTCTGGATGATGAGTTGAGCCGAGATGATATCCTTACTCGTGCGGATAAAGCGATGTATAAGGCTAAGGAACAAGGCAGAAATCAAGTGTGTTTATACCAGATGCCATCACATAAGTGATGGTTTGCTCGCGACATGAATCTGTTCAGGATTGAATCTTGCGGTATAAGGTTCGTTCACTAATGCCAAGTTTCAAAGCCAGCGTTTTTTTGTCTGTGCCAAAGTGAGCCAGCGCCCATTGCAGGTAATGTTGTTCTAATGTATCCAGCGGAATAATTTCTTGACCAATAAAGGTAGCGGAAGTCGAATCCGCTTTTGCTGCGAGTTCCGTATCTAAATGTTCAGGCAGTATGGTGTCGCCGTCTGCAAGTAAGCTGGCGCGTTCTAAAATGTTGCGTAGTTCACGGATATTGCCGGGGAAGTCACAGCTGGCGAGCAAGTTCAAGCTGTCTTGACTGAGTTTGAATGGACGGTCGGTACGTATACGTGCAAGCAGCGTTTCGGCCAATAGTGGTATGTCTTCGCGGCGCTCGACTAGCGAGGGCAGGTGTATGGGGAAAGTGCTGATGCGATAGTAGAGGTCTTTGCGGAAAGTGTCCTGCATGACCATGCTTTTTAAATCGCGATGGGTGGCTGATACCAGTCTGAAATCGGCACGCAGCGGTTCTATGCCACCGACCCGGCGATAAGTACCGGATTCGAGCAAGCGTAATAGTTTTACTTGTAAGCTGAGCGGGATATCGCCAATTTCATCCAGAAACAATGTGCCGCCACTGGCCGATTCTACTAAGCCCTGTTTGCGTTGATTTGCGCCCGTGAACGCGCCTTTTTCATAGCCGAATAATTCGCTTTCAAATAAAGTGTCAGTGACGCCTGAACAGTCAACTGGCACAAACGGTCCGAGTTTACGGTGGCTGCTGTCGTGTATTGCTTGTGCGACTAATTCTTTCCCAGTGCCAGACTCCCCCAGTAATACCACTGCTGCGTCCGATGTTGCTACACGTTCAATCAGTCCCAGCATTTTATTAAACTCGCTGGAACGGCCAACCAGCCCGCGCTTGTCTGGTCGAGTGCTGGCTTGACGTACAGTGCGCATCATCTCTACGTAATAGACGATTTCATCATTGGCATTGCGGATAGGGCTGAGTTCGACATCAATATGTTCTTCCCCTCGTGGTGTGTGGTGTATATGGAGTACCCGTTGTGGATTCCCTGTCTGGGTGGCGGATTTGAGAGGGCAGGCTTCACCGGCTTGATCGCACGGGCGGGTGTAGTGATGTGAGACTTCATAACAGTGTCGTCCGACCAGTGAACGGTTGTCCCCATAGGTGGCGCGATAGGCCTTATTGGCGGCGATGATAGTGTAATCTTTGTCGAACACTATTCTTGGTTCTGCCTGACTATCGATATAGGACAACAGCTCGGCAAGTTGTGTATGTATAGTCATGATGAAAGCCTGCTGACAAAAATGACATTTTACATGGGAATGGTGTGTAAGTTTTGTCAAAATTGACACAAATAGCAGGTGGTTTAGTGTTAATTAAATATATCAATATCCTTATATGCACGAATATCTGTTTGTGTTTGTGTGTAATTTAAATCACTTAAATATTTAACATTTTGTTTTTATTGAACAATATTTTTTATGTAAGAATTTATTTGTTTTTCTGTCATAACTTGGCATGCGCTTTGCAAAGTAGAAGTCGTAATATGGGTTTGATGTTGTGTGATGATAAGTCGCATGGTGTTGATAGTGATATCAGTTATTTTTGTATCGTTAGTTTTCTGGGAGTGAACGATGCGTGAATTTTGGAATACCCCGCTAGGTAAAGACATCATCGTTGTGCTGATTATCAAGTTGATCGCAATTTTTGCAATTTGGTGGTTTTTTTTCCGTCCGATAGGAGAGCATCACCCATTGGACGCAGCACAAATGAGTGTGTCTATACTTGGCAAGCAGCAACAGAGTGGCGTCAAACCCATAGTAAATCCACCTTCCGAAGATAAGGAGTCGTTGAAATGATAAGTACAGAATTAGTTGATGCATCGCGATTGCAGTTTGCCATAGTCGCGCTGTATCACTTCCTTTTCGTGCCGCTAACGCTGGGTATGACATTTATGCTGGTGATTATGGAATCGACTTATGTCATTACTAATAAGCCGATTTATAAAGACATGGTCAAATTTTGGGGTAAGTTGTTTGGTATCAACTTTGCACTGGGTGTGACGACTGGTATTACTATGGAGTTCCAGTTCGGTACCAACTGGGCGTATTACTCACATTACGTGGGTGACATTTTCGGCGCACCATTGGCTATTGAAGGTTTGATGGCATTCTTCCTTGAATCTACATTCATCGGCTTATTTTTCTTCGGCTGGGATAAACTTTCCAAGAATAAGCATTTAATGGTCACTATCCTGATGGCGGTGGGTTCCAATTTATCTGCATTGTGGATATTAGTAGCAAATGGTTGGATGAATAACCCAGTGGGTTCAGAGTTCTCATTTATAACCATGCGTATGGAAATGGTTGATTTCTGGGATGTGGTATTTAATCCACAAGCGCAAGCGAAATTCGTACATACCATTAGCGCGGGTTATGTGACTGCATCGACATTTGTATTGGGTATTTCGTCCTGGTATCTGCTCAAAGGTCGTGACGTAGAGTTCGCTAAACGTTCATTCCGTATTGCTGCTGCATTCGGTTTTGCTTCAGCCATGTCAGTAATCGTGCTGGGTGATGAATCTGGTTACACAGTGGGTGAAGCGCAGCAAACCAAGATGGCTGCGATTGAAGCTATGTGGGAGACCGAACCTGCACCTGCATCGTTCAATCTGATAGCTGGCATCAATGAGCAAGAACAGAAAAATGACTGGTCTATCGAGATTCCTTACGTCATGGGTATCATCGGTACACGTTCATTGACCAAGCAAATTCCGGGTATTCATGAAATCAAGGAGCACAACCGCGAGCACATTATCAATGGTGCAAAAGCGGTAACCGCCTTGGCTGCATTACGTAAAGATACCAAGAATGAAGCGCTTAAAGCTGAGTTCGACAAGTATAAAGCGGATCTGGGTTATGGCTTGCTGTTGAAGAAATATACCGAAGACGTCAGTCAGGCAACACCTGAAATGATACAAAAAGCAGTAGATGACACAGTGCCTCATGTTGCACCGATGTTCTGGTCATTCCGTCTGATGGTGGCGATAGGAACTGGTTTGCTAGCCTTGTTTGCAACCGCGCTGTACATGTCAGTTACCAACAAATGCGGCAATCAGAAATGGCTGTTGCGCTGGGCATTGTTATTCATTCCTGCACCCTGGATCGCTGCTGAATTGGGCTGGTTTGTGGCTGAATATGGTCGCCAACCCTGGACTATCTTCGGCGTATTGCCAACGCACTTGTCGGCTTCAACCCTGACACCTGGTACGGTATATGGTTCGATAGCTGGTTTTGTATTCTTCTATACAGGCTTGCTGATAGTGGAAATGTATTTGATGGTGAAATTTGCACGACAAGGTCCTAGCAGTTTGCACACGGGGCGGTATCACGGTGAGGCTCATGCTGCAGGTGGCGCGATTCCTAAACACGCACCCGCTGACAAGGCTTAATGGGAAATGCGCTACGTTGCGATGACATTGCGACGTAGCCTTTGCAAATATTCAGGAGAAAATAATGTTAGATTATGAAACACTCAAAGTGATTTGGTGGCTATTCGTTGGTGTGCTGCTGTTGGGCTTTGCCATCATGGATGGTCATGATATGGGCGTGGGTACATTACTGCCCTTTGTTGGCAAAACTGATGACGAACGTCGTGTGGTATTGAATACCGTAGGCGCGCACTGGGAAGGTAACCAGGTCTGGTTCATTCTTGGCGGTGGTGCAATTTTTGCTGCTTGGCCATTAGTGTATGCAACCGCGTTCTCAGGTTTTTACTGGGCCATGCTGGCTGTGCTGTGGGCGTTGTTTTTCCGTCCGGTAGGTTTTGATTATCGCTCCAAAATTGCAAATCCAACCTGGCGTAACAGCTGGGACTGGGGTTTGTTCATCGGCGGTGCAGTACCTCCGCTAATCTTCGGCGTGGCTTTTGGTAACCTGTTACAAGGCGTACCATTCCATTTCGATGATGAATTACGCTCTTACTACACCGGTACTTTCTGGCAGCTACTTAACCCATTTGCGTTGTTGGCTGGTGTGGTCAGTACTGCGATGATTACGGCGCATGGTGCTAATTACCTGATGATCAGAACCGAGGGTGATGTTTACCGTCGTAGCCGTACTGCAGCAATTATCTTTGGTGTGCTGGCATTGGCTGCATTTGCTGCTGCGGGTGTCTGGGTGATGAATGGTATCTCTGGTTATGTGATTACTAGCGGTAATATACCTGGTGATTTACCTAACCCACTGGATAAAACAGTGATGGTGCAAGCGGGTGCGTGGATGCATAACTACAGTGTGTATGGCTGGGCGAAATTAATCCCGCTTACTGCATTTGTGGGTGGTGCTTTGGCAATCGTATTTGCGTTGATTAATAAACCAACTATGGCGTTTATTGGTTCTTCGTTGAGTATGCTGGGAATTATTGGTACTGCTGGTATATCCATGTTCCCATTCGTCATGCCTTCGTCTACAGATCCACGTTCCAGTTTGACAGTGTGGGATAGTGTCTCATCACACATGACACTGGAATTGATGTTCTTCGCGACCTTGATATTCTTGCCACTGATTATTGTGTACACCTCTTGGGCTTACAAGGTGATGTCAGGCAAGGTTACGCTTGATTTTATCAAGAACAACGATCATTCCGCTTACTAAGCTAGGAGAATAAAATGTGGTATTTTGCATGGATTTTAGGTTTGACTGCGGCGGTGTTACTGGCCATTGTGAATGCGGTTTATGGTGAAAATCATGAATTGCGTGAAGAAGAATCGCGTCAGTCGGATAAGTCGTAATCGTGTATTCGACACCTGCTCGAGTCTTTTCCCTGCTGCTGGCATTAACGCTGGCAGCGGTGATAACATTTTATCCCCCTGCGCTGGCCAGTCTGAGTCATGGTCTGATTACTTTGGTGATCTGGGGTGTCAGTGCAGGGTTCGTTCATGGTATTGGTTTCGACCCTGATGCACGTTTCTGGCGTGCGGTGTTTGGACCCATTAGTGCCTGGGTGCTGATGGGGATGGGGTTATTACTGATCGCTAAACCGTACTTCTCGGTATAAGGAGGATGTATGTTCTTCCGTCAGTTATTTGATGAAGCTAGCTCTACTTACACTTATTTGCTGGGTGATATGGCATCCCGCGAAGCCGTATTAATAGACCCTGTGCAAGTGCACAATGATTTGTATTTGTCATTGTTAAATGAACAGAATTTAAATTTGAAATACATTCTGGAAACTCATGTGCACGCCGATCATATCACTGGTGCATCTGCTTTACGTGCTGCTACGGGTGCGTTGGCTGCAATTAGCGCACAAGCAGGTACGAGCTGTGCTGACGTGCAGTTGCATGATGGTGATAAATTAACGTTTGGAAATGAGCAAATTAACGTTTTGGCTACCCCAGGTCATACAGCGGGTTGTGTTTCGTATTTGTGGCGAGACCGTGTGTTTACGGGCGATGCTTTGTTGATCGGTGGCTGTGGCCGTACTGATTTTCAAGGCGGTGACGCAGGTACGTTGTATAACAGTATTTCCCGTCAAATTTGGCCACTAGCTGATGAGACGCTGATCTATCCTGGACATGATTACCATCATAAACATGTATCCAGTGTAGCTCAGGAGCGTGAAACTAACTCACGCCTTTCTGGCAAAAGCCGAGATGAATTTGTCGCAATTATGAACCAATTGGATCTGCCCATGCCTAGGTTAATCAGTGTGGCAGTACCCGCTAATCAACAGTGTGGAAAGGATGTTATACATGCAGGATAGTTTGTTACCTGCCAGTCATTATGATCGCATTGGCGGTACAGATAAAATCCGTAGACTTGTCCATCGTTTTTATGAGATTATGGACGAACTTCCGGAAGCTTATGGTATTCGAAAATTGCATGCGGAAAGCTTGCAAGGCTCAGAAGATAAGCTATTTAAGTTTTTATCTGGTTGGATGGGTGGTCCTCAACTTTATGTGCAAGAATACGGACATCCTATGTTACGTCGTCGGCATTTGCCATTTCCGATTGGCATATCCGAGCGTGATCAATGGTTGATGTGTATGGATCAGGCATTAGGTGAAGTGGTGGAGGATGCGCTACTGCGTCGCGAGTTATCCGCTGCGTTTGCCAAAGTGGGTGACCATATGCGCAATAAGGCGGAACATTAATTTTTTTATGGAGTTGGAATTTATGAGTATGACACCTCAACAATTAGTTGCTGAAGCTAAAGCACAAATTAAAGAAGTCGATGTTGCCACTGCCGCTGCGCAAATTGCTGCTGGCGGTGTGGTGATTGATGTGCGTGAACCCAGTGAATTTGAAGCTGGTCGGTTACCAAATTCAGTGAATATCCCGCGTGGCGTTCTGGAATTCAAAACGGGCGAACATCCAGCGCTAGCTAATAAAGACGCTCAATTGTTGATTACCTGCAAAACAGGTGGCCGAGCAGCCTTGGCTACACTGAATCTACAACGTTTAGGCTACGCAAATATTGCATCCATCGCTGGTGGTTTTGAGGCTTGGTCAACCAGTGGACAGCAAGTACTGAAAGACAGTACCAACTTTGGTGGTTAAATTTATCACTGAGATTTCTGTATGGCGCGGGTAATTAGCCCGTCATACAAAATCCATACTTAGAAAGAAATAACATGGCACATATCGTCGTATTAGGCGCAGGAACGGGTGGTACCCCAGCAGCTTACGAGCTGCGCGAAATTTTGGGTAAAGAACACAGCGTAACCTTGATCAACGCATCAGAAACTTTTCAGTTTGTCCCTTCTAACCCATGGATAGCTTTGGGTTGGCGTAAACGTCCAGAAACCACGATAGAAATTCGTCCCTATCTGGAAAAAAAAGGAATTAAGTTTATTGCCAAGCGTGCGGACAAAATTGATCCTGTCGCCAATACTGTTACCATGCTGGATGGTGAAGTCGTTAATTATGACTATCTGGTCATTGCGACTGGTCCGCGTTTGGCGTTTGATCTGGTTGAAGGTTCAGGTCCTGAAGGTGGTTACACACAATCGGTTTGCTCGGTCGATCATGCTGAAAAAGCATTTGCTGACTACGAAGAATTCCTTAAAAATCCAGGCCACGTCGTCATTGGCGCATTGCCAGGTGCGTCTTGTTTCGGTCCTGCATACGAATACGCCATGGGTTTGGAAACCGACCTGCGTCGTCGCAAAATGCGTGATCAAGTACCTATGACTTACATTACCTCAGAGCCTTACATTGGGCACTTAGGTTTGGGTGGCGTGGGTGACTCTAAAGGTTTGCTCGAAGGTGAAATGCGTAATCGTCATATCAAATGGATATGCAACGCAAAAACAGTCAAGGTTGAGCCAGGTAAGATGTATGTAGAAGAATACAACGACCTTGGTGAAAAAATTAAAGATCACGTGGTTGAATTTAAATTCTCCATGATGCTGCCGCCATTCCGCGGTGTACCTGTTGTCGCCAGCGTGCCTAACTTATGTAATCCAGGTGGTTTTGTTATCGTTGACAAACATCAACGTAGCCCGGCCTATAAAAATATTTTCTCACTCGGTGTCTGTATTGCGATACCGCCTGTTGAGCAAACTCCTGTGCCTACAGGTACGCCTAAGACTGGCTACATGATTGAATCTATGGGTACAGCTATCGTCCATAACATCGCTGACGAACTGGCTGGTAAACCAGCAACCACTACCGGTACATGGAACACGATCTGTCTTGCGGATATGGGTGATACTGGCGCTGCATTCGTAGCCTTGCCACAGATTCCGCCACGCAATGTGACCTGGGCGAAAAAGGGTAAATGGGTACATTTGGCCAAAGTTGCATTTGAAAAGTACTTCCTGTACAAAATGAAAACCGGTCATTCAGAGCCGATTTATGAGAAGTACACGCTTAAGGCGATGGGTATTACCCGTTTGAAAGACTAAGTTAACGTGTATCTGAATTTAAAACGGGCTGTTTAGACAGCCCGTTTTTTATTGGATGCTTGGACGAGATGGGCTGGTGAGTGGTATTCTTCAGCCTATGATAAATACCGATGTTTTAATTATAGGTAGCGGTTTAGCCGCGTTGACCACCGCTTTGAACTTGGCGCAAACTCAACGAGTAACCGTGATTACTAAGAAAACACTGCAAGATTCAGCCAGTGCCTGGGCGCAAGGTGGTATCGCAGCCGTGCTGGCAAATGATGACACCATTGATGCGCATATTCATGACACATTAGTTGCAGGCGCTGGTTTGTGTGATGAAGTCGCTGTGCGATATGTTGTAGAACATGGGCGGGAAGCCGTGCAGTGGTTAGTAGAAATGGGTGTACCATTTACTGCAGATGCAACCAGTGAAACAGGTTTTCACCTTACTCGTGAAGGTGGCCATAGCGCACGGCGTATTATTCACGCAGCTGATGCCACAGGGCGAGCCGTACAGCAAACCCTGTGTCAGCAGATTAAACAGCATCCAAATATTACCTTGCTAGAACAGCATATTGCTGTCGATTTGATAACGGGCGCGAAGCTGGGGCTGAATGATCAACGTTGTTATGGTGCCTATGTACTCGATAACAAAACAGCAAAAGTAAAAACCGTAGCCGCAGGTTATACCGTATTGGCGACAGGCGGTGCAGGTAAAGTTTATCTCTATACCACCAATCCTGATGTGGCGACTGGTGATGGTGTGGCGATGGCATGGCGTGCTGGTTGCAGTGTTGCCAACATGGAATTCATGCAGTTTCACCCAACCTGTTTATATCATCCACGCGCCAAATCATTCTTGATTTCAGAAGCAATGCGTGGCGAGGGTGGTTTGTTGAAATTGCCGGATGGCACGCGTTTTATGCCTGCTTATGACGAACGCGCCGAATTAGCACCGCGCGATATCGTTGCCCGGGCAATAGATAGCGAGATGAAAAAACGCGGTCTGGATTGTGTGTATCTGGATATTTCGCATCAGTCTGCAGAATTTATCACCAGCCATTTTCCTAATATTTATCAGCGCTGTCTGGATTTGGGCATAGACATCACCCGTGAGCCTATCCCTGTTGTCCCCGCTGCACACTATACTTGTGGTGGCGTCATCACGGACTTGTCCGCACAGACAGATCTGGATAATTTATATGCTGTCGGCGAAGTCGCCCATACGGGGCTGCATGGTGCCAATCGTCTGGCGAGCAACTCATTGCTTGAGTGTCTGGTATTCGGTCGAGCCGCGGCAATGGCGATCAGGGCAACCGCACCTAGTGTGGCGGAAAATATACCTGAATGGGATGAAAGTCGTGTTACTGATGCCGATGAGGAAATCGTGTTGTCCCATAACTGGGACGAACTGCGGCGGTTCATGTGGGATTATGTCGGCATCGTACGCACCGATAAGCGCCTGGCGCGTGCTGCTCATCGTATTACCTTATTGCGGGATGAAATCGACGAGTATTACCAGAACTTCCGCGTCAGCAACGACTTGATCGAATTGCGCAATCTGGTTGTAACTGCGGATTTAATTGTGCGTTGCGCACAGTTGCGCCATGAAAGCCGCGGCCTGCACACTAGTCGAGATTATCCTGACACCTTGGGTGTGGCGATTGATACGATATTGCTACCGTGATTATGTAAGGGTGATGGATTAGGTATTGCTTGCACTATGGGTCGCTGGAATCAGGTTGCGACATCGCAGCATCAGGTTACAATGTTCCTTTATCCGATAACACATCTATATGTTTCCTCCTGCTATTTTTTTGATGGGCCCGACTGCATCGGGTAAGACTGCTGCTGCGGTGGCATTGGCTGCGTGTTTTCCTGTGGAAATTATCAGTGTTGATTCGGCGCTAGTTTATCGTGACATGAATATAGGCACGGCTAAACCCGATGCAGTGACGCTGGCAGAAGCGCCGCATCATTTGATTGATTTGATAGACCCTACTGAAGTTTATTCAGCCGCGCAGTTTCGTCGTGACGCATTGATCTTGATGGCAGATATTACTGCGCGTGGGCGGATTCCGTTGTTGGTGGGTGGCACGATGCTGTATTTCAAAGCATTGCGCGAAGGTTTGTCGGATTTGCCTCAGGCTGATGCATCATTACGTAATGCAATAGAAGCAGATGCGGCGGTGCGGGGCTGGGCTGCATTGCATCAGGATTTGGCTTTGAGCGATCCGATTACTGCTGCACGGCTACAACCCACTGATACACAGCGTATACAGCGGGCATTGGAAGTCATTGCGCTTACGGGTAAACCAATGTCGGAAGCTTTTGCGCAATCACGTGGTGAGGAATTACCCTATCGTGTGTTACCTATCGCACTTATGCCGTCCGACCGTAGTGTGTTGCATCAACGCATTGCCCAGCGCTTTGAAGCGATGTTAGCCAGTGGGTTTTTGCAAGAGTTATCTGATTTACGTCAACGTTATCAATTGACTGCGAACATACCTGCTATGCGTTGTGTTGGTTACCGTCAGGCATGGGGTTATCAGGATGGGGAATACAGTTACGATGAGATGCGTGACCGTGGCATTTTTGCTACGCGGCAATTAGCAAAGCGTCAGATTACCTGGTTGCGTAGTACCCCCGATGTGCAAATTGTGGACTGCATAGCTGATGATGCAGTGGGGCAGGTGAGGAAGTTGGTTGAGGATTATTTGGCGTAATACCAAAGAATAGTAGTCAGTTAGAAAACAGACTTATCGATTTTAATTGGGCTAGTTCGTGTGTTGTTGGTATAAAGTCAGGATAACTCGATAGAATGACCATATCAAAATATAGCGTTACGCCAAATTTGGTGATTTGCCATTGAGGTGACGTCATATGCCAAGGAGCCGTTGTTGAAAATTTTTAGCCCAGCAATTCGTCGCGTTTTTCATATTGTCAGTATGGTGGCTTTAGGTATTGTCGTGATAGCAGTACTCGCTATGATGTTTTTGGGGCGAGCCTAACAAGACACGCAATGTGTTTTTGTTGTTTTTGCACGGATATTCCAATGTGATGCATACAGTTCAGGCATGTGACAGTCAATGCCGACTCGTGTATATTCAATAACAAGTTCCCTTCCATGATTTACCTTGTGACCAAGCCATGTCCGTACAAACGCCAGAATCAAGTGTAACAAATAGCGCACCAGTCGCTTCTGATTTTGAGGCTAAGTCGGTTGATATGTGGCATCGCGGCTCAGCCTGGATATTAGGCCCTTTGCTGATAGGTATGGTTGCCGTTGTGCTTGCCACGGCGAGTGATTATGCCAATGAGCTCAATGCGAAGTTATTTCACACTTTTTTTCTCGCACCCATCCTGATTGTGCCATTGGGATTTGTCTTGCTGACCTATGTTAGTCGTCGCTATTTTGCCGGGACACAGGGTAGCGGTATTCCACAAACCATAGCTGCAATTAACGAAGTGTCTGATAGCAAGACCAGTTATTTGCTGTCTTTGCGTATCATGATAGGCAAGATACTGCTGACCGTCGGTGGGCTGGCAGTGGGTGCATCTATCGGCCGAGAAGGACCAACTGTGCAGGTCGGTGCTTCTATCATGCATATGTTTTATGGGCGAGGCCCATTTCAGGGCACCGAACAACGGCGCATACTGCTATTGGCCGGAGGTGCTGCGGGTATTGCTGCGGCGTTTAATACGCCGCTGGCTGGTATTATGTTCGCGATTGAAGAATTGAGTAAACACCATGTGTTTAATGCGAATAGCTCTTCTTTGGTGACGGTGATTGTTTCCGGTCTGATTCCGCTTGCCCTGTTGGGTAACTATACATACTTTGGATCATCAGGCACGAATCTGGAATGGGATTCTGGTATGTCGACCATATTAATTTGCGGCATAGTCGGTGGCATGGCAGGTGGGGTTTTTAGTCGCATATTGCTTGCAGTGTCATTTGATACGACATCAAAACTGGCAAAATTTATTGGACGACGTCCCCTTGCATTTGCCGCGCTGTGTGGCTTGGGTGTGGCACTGCTGGGTTTAGCTACTGATCATCTGGTGTTCGGTACAGGCTATCAACCAACGCGGAGTATGCTGGAAGAAAGTGGTTCATTGCCATGGTATTTTGGTATAGCAAAACTGTTAGCGACTTTGTTGTCATCCATGAGTGGCATTGCAGGGGGCGTGTTTGCACCATCGTTGGCAGTAGGGGCCGGTATCGGTGATAATCTGGCGGCATTGTTACCAACTTCCTATGCACCTCACAGTGCCATAGTATTGTTAACGATGGCAGCCTATCTTTCAGGTGTTACTCGGGCGCCAGTAACCGCTTTTATTATCATGATGGAGATGACGGATAGTCATCACATGTTGTTACCTCTGATGGCGGCATCGGTAGTGGCAAGTGCGGCTTCCAAGTTGATTTCACCTGTTCCGCTATACCACGCACTTTCTCAGAAGTTTATTCCTCCGCAATAAGCACATTTCTAGGGTTGTGCGAGCGCTATTTCAATAATGTAATTCTTTGCCTGATTAAATGCGATGCTCAGCTGCAAGTATTGTGAATTTGCAGCTGCCCAGTTTTCAGTCCGTATTAGCTTTTCCAATTCCATACAACTGTGCGCGACTTGGTGAGCGTGTATATAACCTGCGGCACCTTTTAGTTCGTGGACTGGTCGGGCTGCTGTCTGGCGGTTTTGAGCTTGAAGCGCTGCGTTGAGTTCGGAGAGTAAGGGGATGCTGGAATCGATGAAGAGTTGCAGCATCTTCTTGATCAGGGCGCTGTCATGGCGGCAGGTAACGCGCAGCTTGCCCGTATCTATTGGGTACAGCCAGCGATTGAGTGTATTGATCAAGTCGGCTTCCAGCACGGGTTTGCTCAGATAGTCTTGCATGCCGGCCAACAGGCAATTAGTTTGGGTGTCGGGTTGGGTGTCAGCGGTCATGGCGATAATGGCGCCGGTGTCTGGTGCGGTAGCGCGTATTTTTGTGGTGGCGGTATAGCCATCCATTTCAGGCATCTGGCAATCCATCAGAATTAAATCATAGTGTTGCTGCTGACATAACTGCATAGCTTCGAGACCATTTGCCGCTGTGCTGGCATCTAAACCTAAAGCGGATAATAAATGCAGCATGACTTTGCGGTTGACGGCATTGTCATCAACGACTAAAACGGATTGCTGGTTGTATATCGGAGTCATGGTCGCTTGTAATGGCTCAATTTCGCTGGCGTCAGCGATAGCTGTTGGTAACACAAACCAGAAACAACTCCCTTGTGTGCGTTGGTCATTAACCCCAATTTCGCCACCCATAAGTTCGACTAATTGTTTACAAATGGTCAGTCCCAGACCTGTGCCACCGTATTTGCGCGTCGTTGAGCCATCAGCCTGAGAAAATGCCTGGAATAAACGAGATTTGGCTTCATCGCTAATGCCGATGCCATTGTCTTCTATACGTATGCTGAGCAGGGCTCGGTCATAATCAACAGCGATGCGTACTGATCCAGCAGCGGTGAATTTAATTGCGTTGTCGATCAGATTGGTGAGTACCTGGCGGATGCGCCAGGGGTCCGCGGTGACATAGCGTGGCACGCTGGGGCTGATGTCTAACAGGTAATTGAGTTGCTTTTCTGCCGCGCGCAGCTGGAATAGTTGGTAGGTGTCCTGCAGGTGTTGGTGCAGATCAAAGGCGATATATTCAATATCCAGTTTGCCTGCTTCTATTTTAGAAAAATCAAGTATGTCATTAATGAGTTTGAGCAACATTTTTGCGGCACTATCAACAGTACGCGCATAATCTCGTTGATCGGCGTTAAGCGGTGTTTTAAGCAATAAGCTGCTCATGCCTATGATAGCGTTCATTGGTGTGCGGATTTCATGACTTACATTGGCGACGAACTCAGCTTTTATTCTTGCAGCATCCAGAGCGGCATCACGAGCTTGTTGCAGGTTTAGCTCAGTTAGTCGACGTTGTGTGATGTCGCGCATGATAGCCTGTATAACTGGCTTGCCATTAAGCTGTGAGGTGTACATGTCAATTTCTGATGGGAAAGTGGTGCCATCTGCACGTAATCCTAACCACTCAAAGGTGTAGTGTCCTGCAGCTTTGGTGATGGCGATAGCTTCATTAGCAACCTCAGTGGCAGTTCGCCCATCTGGTTGTATGGATGCACCCAATATTGCAGCATTTTTTTGGGTGAATTCGGCAACTGTGGCTATGCCAAAAAGTTTTAGCGCGGCCGGGTTGCAGTCAGTAAAACCTTGTTCGCCTATGAGCACGATTGCATCATAATTAGTTTCAAATAATGTCTGGAACTTGAGTTTCTGTTTGGCGATTTCTTCTGCTTGTTGGCTGATACGGCGTGTAACAAAGCCAGCAATTACTAAGCCTAGCCCAACGGCTGCGATCCCCATAATGATGACAAAATTGCGTGTTTCATCATAGGTTCGAAAAGCGGTAATAGCCGCCTCAGCATTGGCGCTACGTTGTAAGTGCAGCAAATTGTTCAGCTCTGTAAGTACATTGGTTTGAGCGGGAATAGTGCTGTTTTGCAATAAGTACAATGCCTCGCTGTTGCGGTTGTCGAGTGCTAAGGAAACTGTTTGTCGCCCTAGTGGTTGCGCAATATTGGCATAAGTACCGATTTTATCCAGGCGTGATCTTTCGTCGCTATTTAATTTTGAAAGTTTTAATGCCTGTAACGCGTCGGAAAATCTTACGCTGCTTTCCTGAAATTCATAAAGCTCATTATTTTGCTCGAATGGCTGGGTGTTTAGCGTGAGTGAGTGCAGGATCAGGGCGCGATCACGCAGTGCGTCGCGCATGATGTTAATCAGCTCGGTTTTATAGTTGTTGACGCTGACGATGGTGACCAATTGTGCATTGATCGTACGCATTTTTGACAGCCCGATCAAGGTTAACGCAAGCAATAATGCCAGCATCAAGCCAAAGGAAGTGACTAAACTGAGTTTGAGGTTGACCTGCCTCATGCTGGCAGATTATTCGGTAATGGTTGGGAGGTTGGGTGTGCTCGCCGCATTGGCTGTGCTGGAGAGTGCTGCAATAGGATTCAGCAGGCGGCGGGCGCCATTGAAATTGCTGCTCCAGTAGGGATCGTCCAGGTGCGATATCATGACTACCCCGGTTTTGCTGCTGGCGGCGTGAATGAAGCGGTTTTCGCCCAGGTAAATACCTACATGTGAAAAAGTAGCTTTCATAGTTTTGAAAAAAACCAGATCGCCGGGCTTGAGTTCGGTTTTGCTGATTTCAGTGCTGATTTTACTCATTGCTAATGCATTGTGTGGCAATTTCAAGCCAGCTACCTGACTGAAGACATATTTCACAAAGCCACTACAGTCCATGCCTGTGCTCGGATTGTCGCCACCAGGTTTATATACCGCACCCACCAGACCCATTGCAAACATCGCCAGTTCAGTGCGGGTAGGGGTCGAATTAGCGGCGTCATCATCCGCCCAACTCGGTGTTTGGGTAAAGATGAGAATAGCAAGTAGTAGGTGTTTAAAAATGCGCATAGGCTTCAATTTAATTGAGTTTTTCAATTAGGTCAAAGATTTACTGGATTTATTTCGATGATAAGTTAGGTATCAGGTTAAAATAAGCCGACTTTATCGAGGGTGTAGCGTATGTTGTGGGAAACCTTTAGTGTAGTGCGAGATTTATCACGTTTGCATGAAATCGCCAGTATTTTGATTAAATACGGTTGGGGTGATTTTGTGCGGGTGCTGGGGATAGGCACTATGCTGGAACGTGCCGGACGTATATTACATACATCTAGTAAGCACAATGATATTGCAGATATGGATCCAGCGATACGTGTACGTTTGGCGCTTGAAGAGCTCGGCCCTACCTTTGTCAAATTAGGTCAGTTGATGGCGACACGTGTGGATTTGCTGCCACCTGCATGGATAGTCGAACTGGAAAAATTGCAATCGCATGTGCCGCCAGTACCTTTTGAAGTAATAGAAGCGGATGTGGTGGCGTTGCTGGGCAAGCCTATAAATGAGGCTTTTGCGCAATTTGACCGTGAACCCTTTGCAGCGGCGTCCATGGCGCAAGTGCATAGAGCGCAGTTGTTTGATGGCACGCGAGTGGTAGTAAAACTGCGACGTCCCGGCATCGACAAAAAAATAGAAGCTGATTTGCGCATCCTGCAGCATTTTGCGCGCTTAGTAGAACATGACATGCCGGAAGCACGACGTTATCAGCCAGTGATGATGGTGTCGTATTTCCGCCGTTCCTTGCGTCGTGAGCTGGATTTGCTCATGGAAGCGCACAATATGGAGCGCTTCACGACAAATTTTGCGGGTGATGAAACTGTGCATATCCCTCAGGTTTATTGGGAATACACCTGTACGACGATGATCGTGCAAGAGGAATTGATAGGCGTGCCTGGCACCAATTTGACGTTGGTACGAGAAGCTGGACTTGATTTACCACTGCTAGCAGCGCGTGGTGCAGATGCGGTGTTACGGATGATACTGGTACATGGCTATTTCCATGCGGACCCACATCCAGGTAACGTGATTTACCTGCCTGATAATCGTATCGGCATGATAGATTTTGGTATGGTAGGTCGTTTAACAGATTATCGCCGCCAGCAATTGGTTAATATGCTGGACGCGCTCGCGCATAAAGATGAAGACGCCATGTTGCAGGTGTTGATGGACTGGACCGGTGACGGCGAGATCGATGAGGCCAAGCTGGGCTACGATGTGTCGGAGCTGATGTTTGGTTACGATAACCTTGAGCTCAAGGATGTGAATCTTGGCTCAATGTTAAATGAAATAACAACTGTGATTCGTGATAATGCGCTGGTTCTGCCTGCAGATCTGACGTTGCTGTTTAAAGCACTGATTACGCTGGAAGGTCTGGGGCAGCAATTAGACCCTGAGTTTCATATGGTGGATCACATTACACCGTTTGTGCGTGATGTAATTGCGGAACGTTATCAGCCTGCGGCTTTGATGAAACGTGGGCGCAAGAGTTTAAAAGAAGCGTTTGAGGTAGTTGCAGGTCTGCCGCGTGATTTAGCCAGACTGATGCGCGAAGCGCGGCGTGGGCGGTTACGTATTGATCTGGATTTGAAACGGCTGGATCAATTCGGCCAGCAATTAGATCGTGCCAGTAATCGGATCACCATGGGTATATTGACGGCATCGCTGGTGATAGGCTCATCCATCGTGATGACTGTCGATGGCTGGCGGTTTATGGGATTTATTGGGTTCTTGTTAGCATTCTTTAATAGTCTATGGGTTATTGTCTCGATATGGCGCTCAGGACGTTAATCTGTTTGACGCGCCTGCATGTAGTTATTTGGGTATCCGCAGTCTGAATTTATCTAGAGTATCAATGTGAAACCTTACGAATTATTTATCGGGTTGCGATATACCCGCGCTAAACGGCGTAATCATTTTATTTCCTTTATTTCCCTGATATCCATGCTTGGTATTGCGCTGGGGGTGGCGGCGTTGATTACAGTGCTGTCAGTGATGAACGGCTTTCAGGATGAGTTACGTAACCGCATTTTAGGGGTGGCGGCGCATATTGAGATTACTGGGTTTGATAACACGCTGGCGGATTGGCAAAGCGTTGCGACACAAAGCAAAAAAGTGCCAGAAGTGCAAGCCACTGCGCCGTTCGTCGCAGGGCAAGGTTTGCTGGCTTATGGCGAAGCCGTGCAAGGCACCATGGTGCGCGGTATCGTGCCTGAAGCTGAAGATAGCGTGGCTGACATCGGCCGCAAAATGAAACTAGGTAAGCTGAGTAGCTTGCGTGCGGGCGAATGGGGCATAGTGCTGGGGGCGGATTTGGCACGTAATCTGGGTGTGCAGATGGGCGATAAAGTTACGCTGATTACACCCCAAGGGCAGGTAACACCAGCTGGCATGGTGCCGCGTTTGAAACAGTTTACCGTGGTTGGCATATTTCAAATCGGCATGTATGAATATGATGCGGGTTTAGCGCTGATCGCCATGCCGGATGCGCAAAAATTATTCCGTCTGGGTGATAGCGTTTCGGGTGTGCGTCTGAAAATTGCTGATTTATATCGTGCGCCCCAAGTGGCGGTGACATTGAGCAAAAGCTTGATTGGCGATTATTACATACGTGACTGGACGCAATCGCATAGTAATTTCTTCCGCGCAGTACAGATGGAAAAGCGCGTAATGTTTGTGATTTTGCTGCTTATTGTCGCGGTGGCCGCGTTTAATATTGTATCTACCCTGGTGATGGTGGTGACCGATAAGCAGGCCGATATTGCCATACTACGTACTCTGGGTGCATCACCCATGAGTATCATGAAAATCTTCATGGTGCAGGGTGCCGTGATAGGCATAGTAGGGACTGCGTTGGGATTAATTGCGGGCATTTTACTGGCGTTGAATATCGGCGTAGTGGTACCGTTTATTGAGCACACGTTTGGCGTACAGTTTTTGTCGGCTGATGTGTATCAGATCAGTGAATTGCCGTCTAAATTAGACTGGCATGATGTGAGCGTGATTGCTGGCGTGTCATTGGTGTTGTCCTGGTTGGCAACGCTGTATCCGAGCTGGCGTGCTTCCAGAACCAATCCTGCGGAGGCATTGCGCTATGAGTAATATCGTCATTAGTTGTCAGGGGTTGCAAAAAATCTATCAGCAGGGCAAAACGACCGTGACTGTGCTCAAAGGTATAGATTTAAGCATTGCAGCAGGCGAGCGCGTGGCAATTATGGGGGCTTCGGGATCAGGCAAGTCAACCTTGCTGCATTTACTGGGTGGTCTGGATGATGCGACTCATGGCTCGGTGAATATCATGGGGACGGATATCCAGTCCATGAGTGAGGTCGCACGGGGTGAATTGCGCAATCGTTCGTTGGGGTTCGTGTACCAGTTTCATCATCTGCTGGCTGAATTCAGTGCTGTTGATAACGTTGCGATGCCGTTGCTGATCCGCCGGGTTGCGCCTAAATTGGCGCGCGAACAGGCCGCTGATTTACTCAATGAAGTGGGCTTGGGTCACCGGCTCACGCATACACCAGGCGAGTTGTCAGGTGGTGAGCGTCAGCGTGCCGCCATTGCGCGGGCATTGGTGACCAAGCCGGCGTGTGTGCTGGCGGATGAACCTACGGGTAATCTGGACAGACATACAGCGGCAGGCATACATGAGCTGATGCTGAAATTGAATGAACAGCATCAAACCAGTTTTTTAATCGTGACGCATGATCCGGAGTTGGGCGGTAAAATGCAGCGCGTGTTGCACCTAGATGATGGTTTGTTGGTAGATTAAAATGAAAAATACTGTAGAGGTATATACCGAGTTTGATTATCAAGGCGCGTCGTTCAAACCGACCATGACACTGGATCTGGATGTGTATATCAAGTCGCTGGAAGATATATCTGCGATTCCCGTGTTGCTGGCAAAGGCCAATCGTATCGACAGCTATTCCTACCAATATGAAATTTTGCTTGATAGTCCGCTGTATTATAGCAATGCAACCGGTTTGGCTGCGGAGTTTGTAGTGGATGCCGAATTTGATTTCGCTGGGTTTCTGGCGGCGAACAGCGAAGGTAATTTAGTCAGTCAGCTGCAAAAAATTGCACAGCAAGAATTGGGTATTGCTGATTTTTCCGAACATGCCTCACTCAAACAAGCGCTGCTGCGGGCATATCATTTAGATCGATAATTCACGATATTCTGCAAGTATTTTTCAGTCAGTTTGAGTATAATGCTGGCTTGTCCGTAGTGTTTGCGGGAGAGTGTAATCGCGCTGAAGAGTTCGTCCCGCGATTGCCGCCGAAGGCGTAATTCACCCAGAATCGCTCAGGCCCCCGAACCGTAAATACAGGGCATCTCTGGAGAGCGACGCGTAGGCGTCCACCGAAGGGGCACACAGCGTGATCATCGCGCTGTAATCTCTCAGGTAAATAGGACAGAGGGGTGATGATTGCGTATCGTTACCACTTAACCTATAGACCAACTTATGACCATCATCCCTATCAATGTCGAACCTACCCGTCAGCCCAATGCTGTGCGTATGCCTGTGTGGATACGTCAGAATCTGGGGCAGGATGTGCATTATGGCAAAACTGATGCTGCCGTCCATGAGCATCGTCTGCATACCGTCTGCGAAGAAGCGCGTTGTCCCAATCGCGGTGAATGCTGGAGTCGCGGTACAGCGACATTCATGTTGCTCGGCGATACTTGTACTCGCGCTTGTGGATTCTGTGCAGTAAAAACAGGCAAACCCGACTGGCTGGATGCAGATGAGCCTAATCGCGTGGCCGCAGCGGTGATGGAATTACAATTGCGTTATATCGTGCTGACCTCAGTAAACCGTGATGATCTGGCTGATGGCGGCGCAGGCATATTTGCCGAAACTTTGCGCCAGCTGCGTTTGCGTGATGGGCAGATAGGTGTGGAATTTCTTACCCCGGATTTTCGTCAGGATCAGGCCGCAGCCGTCAGCACCGTGATGACGATGTTAAACGAGCTGCCAGATAATGTGCGCCACGATCTGGTGTGGGGGCACAATGTCGAAACCGTGCCGCGCCTGTACCAGACCGCACGCCGTGGATCCAAATATGTGCGTTCATTAAGCCTGCTGGCATTGGCAGCGCAGCAGTCTGGCGTAGCCGCCAAGTCTGCACTGATGCTGGGCTTAGGCGAAACCCGTGACGAAGTCCTGGCGGTATTGCACGACTTGCGGGTAGCAGGCGTATCACGTGTATCACTGGGACAATATCTGCGCCCGTCACTGGATCACTTACCCGTCATCAGCTACGTTCATCCCGATGAATTTGCCGAATATGAAGAGGCCGCCCGTGCCATGGGGTTCGACTGGGTTAAGGCCGGGCCATTGGTGCGCAGCAGTTATTACGCTGAAGAAATTCAACAACAATCACGCTAAACTATTTCCACGCTGATATTTTATAGACAGGACATACATGTTAAAACAGACTCCACTTAACGCAGCGCACCGTGACATGGGTGCAAAGATGGTCGATTTTGGTGGCTGGGATATGCCGGTTAATTACGGCTCGCAGATCGAAGAACATCATCAGGTGCGTAACGATGTCGGCATGTTCGACGTGTGCCACATGCTGGTTGTTGATGTGAAAGGTGGCGATGTACGCGGTTTCTTGCGTGGATTGGTTGCTAATAATGTAGACAAGCTCACCGTCAGCGGCAAGGCGTTGTATTCGTGCATGCTCAATCCTGAAGGTGGGGTGATAGATGATTTGATTATCTATTTTATGACTGAGGACTGGTTCCGTATTGTGGTCAATGCGGGCACCGCAAAAAAAGACGTCGCATGGATGCAGCAGCAAGCAGCTGGTCGGGCGCTGACCATTACTCCACGTCGTGATCTGGCGATGATTGCGGTGCAAGGGCCGAATGCCCGTGCCAAGGTATGGGAAGCTATTCCGGGTTCACAGTCAGTGACCGAAGCGATGAAGCCGTTTAATGCAGTGGAGTTTCAGCAATACTATATTGCCCGTACCGGTTATACCGGTGAAGATGGTTTCGAGGTCATGTTGCCGGTTGCTGAAGCCGATGCCATGTGGTGTAAGCTGGCAGGTTTGGGCGTTAAACCTATAGGTCTGGGCGCACGTGATACCTTGCGTCTGGAAGCGGGGATGAACCTGTATGGTCAGGACATGGATGAAACCACCAACCCGCTGGAATCAGGTTTGGCATGGACGATAGACCTGAAAAGTGAGCGTGATTTTATCGGCAAGTCTGCACTGCAGTCACGTGATATCAATATGCAGTTAGTTGGTCTGTTATTGCTGGATAAAGGTGTGTTGCGTGCACATCAAGTGGTCAATACCAAACACGGCGCAGGCGAAATCACCAGCGGCACTTTTTCTCCTACATTACAGCAATCCATTGCGCTGGCACGGATACCGCTGGGCATTGCACCTGGTGCTGAAGTCACCGTGACCGTGCGCGATAAACAACTTAAAGCGAAAGTGGTAAGCTATCCTTTCGCGCGTAATGGACATTCATTAATTTGAGACCTCTGCACGATTACTGCGCTTGTTCATATTTCGTTGGAAATCAGCTCAAAATGCTCATGTACTAATTGTACACTCCGCTTTTTCCCTGATTTCCGCCTCATCTGAACTGCGCTCGCTACATCGTGCAAAGGTCTCAATTTAAGATTTGCGCTCGTCAGGGCATAAACGAAACACACATTTAGACATTCAATTTAGGAGTCACATATGAGCATACCAGCAGATTTGAAATATACCGCTTCACACGAATGGATTAAAACCAATGCAGACGGCACTGTGACCGTTGGCATTACCGCGCATGCGCAAGATTTATTGGGCGATATGGTGTTTGTGGAAAACCCGGTCGTGGGTCGCACTTTGGCCGCAGGCGAAGAATGCGCAGTGGTTGAGTCAGTGAAAGCGGCTTCCGATGTGTATGCACCAATAGCAGGTGTAGTCGTTGCGTCTAACAGCGAAGTGGAATCTGCACCAGAGGCCATTAACCAGGACGCTTATGCAGCGTGGATGTTTACAATTAAACCAACTGACAGCGCTGATGTGGCTGGCTTGATGGATGCCGCCGCTTATCAGGCGTTGGTTGAATCAGAAGCACATTGATACCTACTCGCACGATGCTTGCGCTCGCTACATCGTGCAAAGGTCTCACATTAATATCCGATAACAAACACAGGACTCACCATGCCATTTATACCGCATACCGATGAAGATGTGACGCAGATGCTCGCCGCGATAGGCGCGCCATCTATAGACGCATTGTTTGATGAAATTCCAACTGCGCTGCGTAGCGGCAAGCTGACGCAAGTGCCTGAGGCGATGACCGAAATGGAAATTAGCCGACTTATGCATGAGCGCGCTGATATGGATGGGCGTCAGCTTAACTTCATTGGAGCGGGTGCTTATGAACATCATATTCCAGCCGCAGTATGGCAAATCACCACACGTGGTGAGTTCTATTCGGCTTATACCCCGTATCAGGCAGAAGCTTCGCAAGGTACGTTGCAATTGATCTACGAATACCAGACCATGATGGCGAGCCTGACGGGTATGGATGTGTCTAATGCTTCGTTGTATGACGGTGGTTCGGCACTGGCTGAAGCGGTGCTGATGGCCGTGCGTGCACACAAAGGTGCAATGCGCGTGTTGATGCCAAAAACTGTGTCGCCACTGTATCGTGCTGTGGTACGTGCGATGGTCAAGAACCAGCATATCGAGTTGGTAGAGCTGGATTACGATCCCGCTAGTGGGATAACACTTGTGCCCACAACGGACATGGGTGATTTTGCTGCATTGGTCATCCCGCAGCCGAATTTCTTTGGCGTGCTGGAAGACGTTGATGCCCTGACTGATTGGGCGCATGCTAACGGCGGCCGCGTGATTGCGCTGACCAACCCAACCAGTCTGGCTTTGCTCAAGGCGCCGGGTCAATGGGGTACAACAGGTGCTGATATCGCAGTGGGCGATGGTCAGCCATTAGGTGCGCCGTTGTCCAATGGTGGGCCATATTATGGTTTCATGACCTGCAAGCAGGCACTGGTGCGGCAAATGCCAGGGCGTATCGTGGGGCGCACAGTTGATTTAGAGGGTAAGCAAGGTTTTACCCTTACCCTGCAAGCGCGTGAACAGCATATCCGCCGTTCTAAAGCGACATCTAATATTTGTACCAATCAGGGCTTGGTGGTGACAGCTTCTACTATTTACATGAGTCTGCTGGGGCCTGAAGGCTTGAAGCGGGTAGCAGCGGCATCGCATGCCAATACCCGCAGTCTGCTGGCGCAGCTATGTGCCATAGCTGGCGTAACGCAGGCGTTTACTGGCTACGGCTTCCATGAAGCGGTAGTGCAGCTGGATAGGCCGGTTACGCCTGTGTTGGCCGTATTGCAAGCACAGGGAATATTGGGCGGCCACGATCTCAGCGCAGATTATCCTGAACTGGGTAATGCGTTGTTGATCTGTGCCACGGAAACGAAGACCGCTGCTGATTTGCAGCGTTATGCGCAGCAATTAAGCCTAGCCCTGAGCAAATAAGAGAGATACGAACATGCTGATATTTGAACATTCCCGTCCTAATCGCGCTGCTCACGCACAAATGCCTGCACATGCTGCTGATACTAGCGACCTGCCTGCCTACTTGTTACGTACAGATGTGCCGCTATTGCCACAAGCCTCAGAAATGGACGTCGTGCGTCATTACACCCGTCTGAGTCAGAAGAATTTTTCCATAGATACGCAGTTCTACCCGCTGGGTTCCTGCACCATGAAATACAACCCGCGTGCCTGTAACAGTCTGGCGATGTTGCCAGGCTTTCTTGCGCGCCATCCGTTCGCACCAGCAGCAACTGGTCAAGGTTATTTGGAATCTATGTATGAGCTGCAGGAGATGCTCAAAGATGTCACTGGTATGGCGGGTGTTTCGCTGGCACCGATGGCGGGTGCGCAGGGTGAATTTGCTGGTGTGGCGATGATACGTGCTTACCACGACTCGCGTGGCGACACCGCACGTCGTGAAATTATCGTGCCCAATGCAGCGCATGGTACCAACCCTGCAACTGCCGTGATGTGCGGCTATACCGTGCGTGAGATACCTACGGATAAAGAAGGCGACGTTGATCTGGAAGCGTTGAAAGCGGCAGTCGGGCCACATACGGCTGGCTTGATGCTCACCAATCCATCTACACTGGGAGTATTTGAAAAGCAGATCCAGGATATCCAGAAGATAGTGCACGATGCAGGCGGTTTGCTGTATTACGATGGCGCAAACCTGAATGCGATTCTAGGACGAGTTAAGCCAGGTGATATGGGTTTTGATGTGATCCACATGAATCTGCACAAAACCTTTTCAACCCCGCACGGCGGTGGCGGTCCAGGTGCGGGTCCGGTGGGTGTCGCTACCCGTTTGTTACCGTTCATGCCTGTGCCTGTGGTGACCAAAGAAAATGATCAGTATCGTTTGCTGGTAGAAGGTGACATACCCGCCACCATCGGTCGCATGAGCGCCAATCATGGCAATGCAGGCGTGCTGTTGCGTGCTTACATCTATGCACGCATGCTGGGCGCAGAAGGCATGCACCGCGTGTCTGAATTTGCCACACTGAATGCCAACTACCTGCTGAAAGAATTGCAGCAAGCGGGCTTTGATATTGCATTCCCCACCCGTCGTGCCAGTCATGAGTTCATTATTACCTTGAAAAAACTCAAAGATGAAACTGGTGTCAGCGCGATGGATTTCGCCAAGCGCCTGCTGGATTACGGCTACCACGCACCGACTACGTATTTCCCTATGCTGGTGCCAGAATGCTTGCTGATCGAGCCGACCGAGACCGAATCCAAGGAAACGCTGGATGGTTTCGTCGTTGCTATGAAAACTATCTTGGCAGAAGCTTATGCAACGCCCGATCTAGTTAAAGGTGCGCCCTATACTCAGCCTGTACGTCGGTTGGATGATGTAAAAGCGGCACGTGAGTTGGATCTGGTGTGGCGTCAGAGCGAGGTTTGAAGGCTGTTCTTCAGCGATGTAACAACGCAGATATAGTCGGCTATGGGCAGGCTATAACTGCGGTTCAATTAGCTGACAGCGTTGGGCTATCGAATTAGTGTACATTCCTTGATGGTGATTAATACGAATTGGATTTGGTTTTTGTATCCATACCGTATGTTACATGCGTACGTGGATTGAGATATTCAACTGTTTCGTGTGACAATTCTGCCACACGTAAACTTTTGGTGATTTTAATTTCCGGTTCGTTGGCAAGTTGCAGTATCACCGCTTCATTTTTTGGTGTGTCAGCATCATAAATCAATACATCCGGTTTCATTGGGTTGGACGAATTTACACATAGAACCAGCCCCACTAAGTCATTAGACAGTCGCACTAAACTGCCAGGTGGATATACTCCCAACCCTTTGATAAAGGCATTAAGCATCTCATCATCAAACTTCGCGCGCTGTTTAATAAACATGCGAGACAATGCTTCAGCGGGCGTTAATCCGGGCGAACCATTAGCTGGATTGCATAAGTTGTCATAAGCATTAACTAGCGATAAGACACGTGAAATCGGCGTCATTTTATCCCCAGTCAGCTGGCGAGGATAACCACTGCCATCAACATATTCATGGTGTAGCAGTATGGCTAGTGAGGCAGCATTTGATAACCCCATTTTTTTGGCGGCAGCCGCACCAAGTCCAGAATGCTGTTCAACTATCGTTTGCTCTGCTTTAGTGAGCGGTTCGGTTTTCGCCAGTATTTTATGTGGGATATCGTGTTTGCCAATATCGTGCAGCATCGCTGCCATGCCCAGATCTTGCATATCCGTGTTACTGAAACCTAATGATTTCGCCAGCATCAGGCTCAGCACGGTCACATTCATAGAGTGAAAATAAATATTGTTACCCAGGTGGTTCCCCATAGCGTGTATGAGTATGTCGCTATGGTCGACCATGCAGCTTAACATTTTGTTAATTAGCGTATTGGTTTCCGCATAGGCTTCTGCAGGTCTGGAATATATATCACGTGTGATATTTCTGACGGTGTCGACGGATCGAACAAACGAGTGTTCGACTCGGGCGATATTGTTCTGTATGGACTTTAACTGCTCAATTCTGGATTGTTTTTCCGCTAAAACGGCTTCTTCTTCCGCATTCCATGTTTCAGTTATCACCGGAGGTGGAGGACTATCTTCAATTGGTATGGGCTTTACGTCGCTCACCGCTGGATCATAGCGTATGCGCTTTAATCCGAGTTTGCGGATATCGTCAATTTGCTGCTGATTTTTGATTTTAAAATGGCTGGAAGCAAATGAATGCTCCATCCAGCCCAGATCAAGATGAATATATAGCCCAATACATAATTGTTGAGGAGAAATATATTGAGCGTTTGGTGGTTGTTTTGACATTTTTTAACTTAGAAAATACATCTATGTATGCTTCAGTTGGAAGAACATCAGGCCATGTCCAGCATATAGAAACTACCTCACGAATGCAAAGCTAATCGTACCCATAAATAAATTCACATTGAAAACCAGTGTTCATTTAACAAGTATCGGGGTCGGGTCTAGCTTTGTAGCATTTTTGCATCTGTTTTAGACCTGACCCCGATGTGGGGGATGGCTTTGTTCCCTTAATTTTGCAGTCTTGGCGATGCGCTGGCTGCGGGCGCGTCAAGCCTGCTGCAAACGAAAAGCGGCCATGTGTGCTGCGCCGAGCAACGGTGCTTCGGGGTTCAGTGACAGGCGCACTGGAATGTGTTGGATAGCACGGGACATGCGCCCTTTGTCGAGAAAGCCCTGCATGAAAACACCCGATTCCAGCGCCTGACGGATTTTTGGAGCGATGCCACCACCTATGTAAAGCCCACCGCGTGGCAGACACTTTAGGGCAAGATTACCCGCCTCGCTACCATAAATACGCACGAACAGGCGTAGCGCTTCAGCGCATAGCGGGTCGTCGTTTGTGAGTCCGTGGCTACTGATGACAGCATTGCGATCTGTCTGCATCATTTCTGCCTCGATAACTGGATTAGGGGTGGCATACCCAGAGTCACACAGGAAATCGTATAAATTGCCGAAGCCAGCACCAGCGAGGATACGTTCGCCGCTGACATGACCACTGAAGCGAGCACGCAGGAACACGAGCAAGGCATCTTCCTCGGCAGTGTTGGGGGCAAAATCGCAATGTCCGCCTTCGCTGGGGAGTACGATGTGACGCTGTCCATCCCAGGCCATGATGGCTTGTCCCAGGCCAGTGCCTGCGGCTATGACTGCGGCATGACCGGATTGTGGCACAGCTTGCGGATTAAGCTCGATAAACTCGTTTGCGGACAAATGCACCATGCCGTAAGCAGCGGCTTCAAGATCGTTGATCAGGTATACATCGGCAATGCCAAATTGGCTGGACAGCACCTGAGCGTCGATCAACCAGGGCAGATTGGTCGCATTGCAGCGTTGGTTCGCAATTGGTCCGGCAATGCCAAGGCAGGCAGCTGCGGGTTGGATTGCTGGTGCGTCAGCCATAAAGGTGGTGATGAGTTGTTCAAACTCCGGGTAATCGGCACTGGCGAAGGTCGCCTTGTGGATTGCTGTCAGCGACACGTTACCCGACGTGCCATGTTCAATTTGATACAGGCTCAGCACCGTCTTGGTGCCACCTACGTCTCCTGCGAGTATATGGTTCATATGGTTCCCGATATGTTGCTGTACAGCAGATAGGTTAATGCTACCATGATGTGGTTTGCTACTTTGGATGGTGGGTCAAGGTAGAATTCACGCCAGGCATTGCCGCGATGCTGTTCGTAATCCTCGGTGGCATTCTCCGGGTGACGCTGGCTCCAGGCCAATCGTACCGCGTGGCCGATGATAACATCAAGATATAGCGTATCAGCAATTTTCAGGTTGGAACTCTTGCGCATCACTATCATCAACACCTGTAACGCTTCTTTGTAAAGTTGCAGGCTGTCGGGGGCGGGTACCTTGTTAAGAATGTGAGTGACGCGATCACGGAACTGCTTTTCGCCACGCGTCATGTTGGCGCAAAGAAAATGATCGAGACAGAGTTTGGGATTCCACTGGTCTCCGATTACCAGGCCACCGCTCTGGTTAACAATATCCCAGACGCCTTCAAAAAATCCTTCACTATAACGGCCAAGGTTACCCTGGGCATAACGCCATTCATGCCAGTCAGTTATGTTGGCCAGATCCGGATCCATGCTGCTGTCGAATTTTACCGTCACCATGCCGCTGGAATCAGACGATACATGCATGAGTTCTTGTTGCAGCAGCGTAGCTTTGGCATCCTGATAGTGAGTGAGTACGTCACGCACAGTTCTGGCCAGTTGATGCGGCGGCATTTCCATCAGTTCATCCAGCCCCTGGTTAATAGACAGGCGCGATTCCGGGCGTAATCGTACCGCTATCAGCTGTAACAGTTGCCCAGTACGGATCAGGGTCATGTTCTCAAAATAGGCTGGATGTGAGCGCAGCAACAGCCCCAGATTGAAAATCAGTTCCTGCGTCAGAATCTGGGCACGCAAATCGTCAGGGTTGAATTCGCGGATGGCTTGCAGGAGTTCCTCGGCGCCCATAGGTCGGCGGAAGGTGGAGCGGCTGCTGTAGGAACGCGATACGCTGAGCGCCATCTGGTGCACAATGATTTCAGTGGCGGCGCCTTCCAGATTGATTTCCTGCTTGCCCAGTATTGCTGCACTGAGGCGGATCAGACGCCAGTTACGAGCCTCACAGGCGCGCAGGTAAACCTCCTCTAGCAGGTCGCGGACATGCACGGGGTGATCTGTCGCATCGTGCAGACCAGTGTCAAAGTCAAGACTGTGTCGCAATGTTAGCTGGTGCAAACTGTCAAACTGGACTTGCAGGTCAGCATTGCTGGTCATCAGTGTTATCAGTTCAGCATCGTCCAGTGTTTCGGTTTGCACAGGCTCGTCTGCTTGCATATAGCTATGGCCTGTGCCTGGCAATATTGCAGCACATGGGCGATCTTCGGTAGTGCCTCTGCCATCGGGGAAGCGGTAGCCGTGCAGTACGTCGATACGTTCACGCCCAGCTGTTGGCAGGAAATTTGCAACCCGGCCAAGCTGCACAGGCGTACTGCCTACCTGACCCTCGCGGCACTCGTCCATGAACTGGAGCAGGGCTGTGCTGCCTTTGTCCTTGAGCATGTGTTCATTAACCACCAGCACCACCAGCGGCCTGCCTAACGCATCCCACTGCTTGCTGACATAGGCGAGCACCATTTTCAGGCGCTCTACCAGCATCCCATTATCCAGACTCAGATAAAAATCATGCCGGTTCATGAATTGTGGCTGAAACAGCATGCGTCGGCCTTCAAAAGTGTAGACAGTGCTGGTAGCCAGTCCGCGCAACAACCTTAGCGGACGACCGCTGAGACCCAGGCGCGGGTTGCGGCCAAGCTGGCAGTAAGCCTGCGCCAGAGAGGCCGCATCATGTACCTCGATAGGCAAAATTTCATTGCGGGTTTCTGACTTTATGCCTTGTTCTTCAAGACGTTGCTGAACATCGGGTGTGTCTGCCAGCAGGGCAAACTGTACCCGCCGACCACGCTGCCGCCCGATGCGCAAACGTCGGCCAAGTGGGTCAATGTCGGCTGCATCGAGCAGGCCATCCTGAATTAGCGCACCGAGGATGTAGAGACTCTGTGCCCAGACCAGCGGCACGTTTTCATTTGGTTCCCTTTCCTGGCTATGGGGATTGCGGCGTTCGGCATCAATGCGATCTGCTGGTACGCGGTACAGCTCAGGCAACAGCATGTTGCCATCGTGTGCTACCAGCAGATTTTCCAGCTTGTCGCGGTAAATTCTGGCCTGGGTGTCGTTGCCACGGAACAGATGATAAAGCAGCAGGTAGGTGAAAAACAGCGGCCATTCACATTCAATATGCTCAAACTGCAACATCTCCTCAGGCTCGTAATGCAGTCGGTTGTGGTCTTCGATGACCGTCTGGTGACCGTCACGCAGGAAACGTTTGCAGCCATAACGGCCTTCCAGCTTGGTCACCACCTCGTTAATAGTCGTTTCCACCAGTGCAGTATCTTCTACTGCAAAAGCCGGGTAGCCAACCACGCTGAGTGTAGCCGCATCCACTTCCTTGGAAAGAGATTCACTGGGCAGACTGGATTCCAGTGTAATACGGCAGCGTGCCACTTCATCGGGTACGACATGCACCACCGATGCCTGTCCGCCACCCGCGCCAAACAGATTGAATCCGTTCATTGCCTCCAGCGCTGCCTTGGCCATACCCACTGAACTGCTGTTGATCTCGGCGATACCGTGATTGATTTTATTGCCCCGTTCCCAGATACCATAGTCTGGCGTGCGATAGGCGCGGCCGATATAGTGCACAAGATTTTGCACGAAATTGACTTCGTCAGTGGTGAACACAATACGCAGACCAGAAGCCGTCATCTGTGCCAGCATCAGCAGAAACAGCGAGGTGGCATCAAGTTGCAGATGACCCCATTCATCATCGCCCACCACTGGATCACCAGTGCTGGTGTCGTACTTAGCATGCAGAGCATCGAGCGGATCCTGAGTCTGTTTGAAACGCTCCACCTTGGCTGATTGTCGCATCATGGCAATCAGCAGGCCACGCATCAGCTTGACCACGCTCTGCTCAAGCAACACAGTGCGTCCCGCGTTTTCGTCGAGGCGGCGGTAGGCAAGACCTAAACCCCATGCGGCCAATATGCTGTAAACATTGTCGCGCACCCAGGCATCAGTGTAGTCGCCGTGAGCGGTAATGGCAGTGCTGGCGGGTAGCAGGCCAGTAATCGGGTTCTGCCTGGAAAGAATAATCCGTGTGACCTGTTGGTAATATTGCTCCAATTTTTCGATGGATGAGTTCATTGTTGTTCTGATTGATTGTGACCTCAATTTCACAAGCAAGATATATACCTGAGTTGGAGCTACGTAGCGATAAGGTGGAAATGGTCAGAGTACTTATGGGGCAAAGCTGAAAATATGGCACAAAGGACTGTTGTTATTAGATTGCTACATTTTCTTTAAGCACTTGGTACTTGCTGCACAGCCTGCGCTCTAAAATTTCTTGTTGTATATCCCGTTGGGAATTCGTTGCTTCATGTGATACTGACACGTTCCAAGTTTATCAAAACGATCGTAACCATTTTTGTCAACTTACCTCAGCCGCCAACTTGCCGGAACTGGTGCTCCGGGCAAAAAAAACCCCAACCGAGAACGGTTGAGGTTCGTTATTGGTGGGACGGCGTCACCCGAATCATTGCCTACAAGCCCTATAAATATTGGTTCTATGCTTTTCTAGTTTTGCAGTTACCCCGTAAAGTTACCCCTAAAAAAACGATGCTGCCCCTGTTTGTGAAAATAGTTCAATTTCTACTATTTGCAAATCAAACTCTATTCCTATGGGTCTAATTTACTCTTTCATGGGGTTGTTTCAATAACCCGTAAACGGTCTTTCATGGGGTGTTTTTATAATCACAAAATATTATCGTTTTGGTAATGCTCTCGCGTGCGCGCGCGTACTGGTCTGAGAATGTCGGGATTTATGTTTTCTTGTGCGTGCGCAGAATGTTCCTGTTCCATTCCAGTCAGGCGAACGTCATTGATTTACCTTACTATTACATCACCTTAGACCTCAAGGATATACGCATGCACACGCTCAAATCTCTATTTGCACTCGTAGTTCTAGTCTTCACCTCAGACTTGTCGCTTGCCGCGCAACCGAACTGGGTCGCCATCACACCTGACAACGGCGACTGGCTTGATACAGCCTCCGCCAAGCATGTCGACGGAAAGCTTCTTGTTTGGATCATCCACAACATGGCAAAAGCAGAGATATATCCATATGCACGTCCAGGAGTGATGTACGGAACAACGTTCTACAAAAGCATTACTGAACTTGACTCAATTGACTGCAAGGCTGGAAAGCTGGCCACGTTGCAAACCGCTTTCTACACCGAAGAAAATATGAAAGGTGAGTTCCTCGGTAGCACCACGACACCAGATGCCGCCGTCTTATTTTCGTACCCGATACCAGGGGTAATCCCCCCATTAATAACCGCAGTTAAAAGTAGAGGTTAAGCGGCCATAGCGAGTTTGTGTTTAGGCGGGATACCGCCAATCGCCGTGTTTGGTCGTTCGTTATTGTAAGTCCATAACCAAGCTGTCGCAAAGTTTTGCACTTCCTCGACGGTATCGAACAAGTAATGCGCCAACCAGTCATAGCGCACTGTGCGGTTATAGCGCTCGATATAAGCATTCTGCTGGGGGTTGCCTGGCTGAATGAAGTCAAGTTTGATACCCCGCTGTTCAGCCCATTCCTTAGTCATATTGCTGATGTACTCAGGGCCGTTGTCACATCGAATCACCTTGGGTACGCCACGCCATTCGATGATTTGTTCCAGTGACCGAATCACACGTTCTGACGGCAGCGAGAAATCCACATCAATACACAAACCTTCACGATTAAAGTCATCAATGACGTTGAATAGCCTGATACAGCGGCCATCCGCTAACTGGTCGTGCATGAAGTCCATTGACCAGACTTCGTTGATTTGTGTTGGTACGGCAAGCGCCTCTGGTTTCTCCCGTACCAGACGACGTCTGGGTTTGATGCGTAGGTTCAATTCCAGCTCGCGATATATTCTGTAAACCCGCTTGTGGTTCCAACGAAACTGTTTGGTATTACGCAGGTAAAAATAACACAAGCCAAACCCCCAGTTGCGTTGGTTGGTGGTCAAACGTATCAGCCAGTCGGCGATGAGGGCATTCTCTGACGACAGCTTAGCCTGATAGCGATAGCAGGTTTCGCTGATATTAAAGGCAGCGCAGGCAGTACTGATGCTGATTTGCCTAGTTTGCACTACCAACACAGCCATCTCGCGGCGCAGAGATGGCTTCACCACTTTTTTGCAAGCGCCTCTGAAACGATTTCGGCTTTGAGGCGTTCTTCAGCATACATCTTTTTAAGCCGACGGTTCTCGTCTTCCAGCTCTTTGAGCCTGGCCATCATGGAGGCATCCATGCCGCCAAATTTGGCGCGCCATTTGTAAAATGTCGCTGAACTCATGCCGTGCTCTCGGCATAGTGTAGGCACTGGCGTGCCTGCCTCCGCCAGCTTCAATATCTGCATAATCTGGTTGTCACTAAATCGGGTAGTCTTCATGTAAAAAATCCTCAAATCCTAATTAAGAAAATTCTACTTTTAAATGCACTTATTTGCTGGGGGGATTACCCAGGGACAGTTGGGAGCTATGATGTCGACTTTGCGTGTAGTAGATTCGCGGGCAAGAAATAAGCGATGTTATTACTCCGGAATGTTCCTTAGGTGCGGTAACATCGTATGGCCACACCTCAATACTCTCGCGTGCGCGCGCGGAACGCTCAGAATCAAGAGGAACTCTGTCCACTTGATCTGGTAAGGGTGCAATGTTGCACCATTATTTGCTAACCGTAGGACAAAATCTATTTGTATCGGAAACCTGCGCATAAATCGTTTAATTACTGCGTACCTAACTATTGCAGTATTATTGCCTATGCCGCGCCATGCTTGAATATAGCTGCGAACAAATTGTTTAGAAATTGTACGGAAACACTATCGGAAACTATCAGTCCTTTCTAAACTGTAGTTTTCATGCTTCTTGTTGATAGAGACGCCTATCGGCGCCCCTTAATTTTACGTTAGGAAATTCAAATGCACATCAGAGAGTCCATACAGAGCGTCGCTCAGTTAACTGCAGCACGGCCATCTGCTCTACCAGAGGGGCCGGGAGTGTATGCCTTCTGGTGGATCGGTGATCGGTTGGTTTTTCATATCGCATTGATTTTTTAGACAACGCAATTGCTGAACGCTTTTTCGAAGAAGACAGGCTTGTTGGAATTTGGCGACCGTGGTTCAATATTGATTCGGAGCGTTGAGATGCCTAACGCATCGTTCGATGCGGAATGCGCTAAAGTGTGCTCCTTACCTTTAAATTACAATGTTAGGTATTAACCACAATGACGAGTCCTAGTCCGCCACACCAGATAAGCATCTTTCTTGAAGAGTACAAGGAAGTTGGCGCAAATCTCCGCCAATATGGAAATATGCGCTTTGCTCAATTGACACTCTTTGTCGCAGTTACGGGTGGTCTCCTTGCCGCTAATTTCAGTAAGGATATTGGCTTGTCTGCGTGTCAAAAACTAGCCGTTGCGTTTTTTGGGCTTCTGATTTCCATGGCTTTCTGGGTAATGGAGGAGCGATCAACAGACTGGTGGAATCGTTATTACAAACGTGCCGAGCAAATTGAACTCGAATTAGGTATGCATCAGTATTTACACCGAAAAAACAGGAGCATTTTGTCGGCAACTTTCGCAGTTCGTGCGGTTTTTGCCGTTGTGGTAATGGCTTGGTTCGGTTTGTTGATTGCTGGCATATCCGGCCTTGTCTGTCATGCCTAACGAATAAGGTTAGATTGTGATCGCGAAGCGAGCCACAATCTGAACCGTTTGTTGGACAAGCCCGGCATGGCTGGGGCGGGTGTTGCTTGAGCGCTTATGGAAATATCTTTTTGACTATGCTGGCATAACTGGACGCGTTACGCATCCCACCCGCCATTTCACGACCTTCACGTTGCCATTGCAGCAACTTATTCTATTCAACTCACCGTTTTTAGTCGGCTTTTCGGGCATGTTAACCCAATTTCAGCCTTCTTCAGGGCGAGCACGGCCATACCTGCCTAGTCTGGCAGGTGGGCGGTGTGGGCTGGTTTAGCGCATGGTCTCCCACCCTGTGTCATCTGCTCTGTGTTCCCGTTTTATAGATGGGGCTGATGTGGCTAGCGGTATCGCTTTGATACGTGTGCGCACTATCTTCATCACCCCACCGCAACATTGGCAACGTATCGCTGGTCTGGGTTGCGCTGGCGGCGGATTGTTCCGTCGCCATAGGTGGGTCAGCTGTAGCTGGGTGAGTAGTTTGCTATTGGGATGCAGGTAGCCAAAGTTGCGGGCGCGGCGGTAGCCTTTGGGCAGAATGTGTTGCAGTATCAGTCGCAGGAAGGCTACACCACTCAAGGTACGGGTTTCCATTTGTTTGGTTTGGCTGTTCCGGTAACGGAAGGTGACCTGACCATGCCGGTCGGAGAGGATGTCTTTCTCCTGTATCACCCCCCGATACAGATAGCGCCCAAGGTAGATCAGAGCGTGCTGTCCAGTGCCGACGGCTTTGCAATCCACCACCCAATCGGTCGGGTAATCGTTTGGCAGGGTGAGTCCTGCTTGTCTGATGCCTGCCAGTAATTTGGCACGAAATACTTTGGCCAGGGCTTTGTGGTTAAACAGGTAGTTGCCGTGTTTATGACGCATGCGTCGCTGTTTGGGGTTAAAGGCGACAGCGGGCATGACGAGATGCACATGGGGGTGATAGTCCAGTCGGCGGTTATGGGTATGCAGTACAGTCACCGCCCCTGCGCTGCCGCGCAGCTTGTTGTCGTTTTGGCTGAAGGTGTTGACTGTTTCCCACGCGCAGCGTGTGATCAAGTCATACATGACGCGCTGATGTTGCCAGGCCAGTGTGCGCAACTGGGCGGGCACGGTGAAGGTGAGCATGAAGTAGTTGGCGGGGATGGATTTGTGTAATTGCTGGTCTATCCAGCGCTGTGATTCGTGCGCCTGGCAATGCGGGCAATGCCGATGACCGCAGGAATGTGGCAGGTAGCTGGGTGTTTGACAATCATCACAGGCAAGTTGCATCCTCGGGCTCATCTGGCTACGGCAGGTTTGAAAGGCGGTTAAGGCAGCTTGCTGGCTGGGCAATAGGTGATGACCGTGTTGTGCAAGCAGTTTAGCTGCGTAGGTTGCTACGATGTGCGCCAGTCTGATCATTTGACTTTGCCCCAATGAATGTGGAATTTCTCCATTAATTGATTAAGGCGAGTGTGTGCGCTCTGATGGCGTTGTTCGGTGAGGTGGGTGTAGCGGATGGTGGTGAGGATGGACTGGTGTCCGAGTATCTGCTGAATTTCGAGTAAATCGATGCCAGCTTCTATCAGGTGGGTGGCATAGCTGTGGCGCAGGCTGTGTGGTGTAATTCTTTTTTTAAGCCACAGTCACGGGTCACTTGACCCAAGGTGGTCTGGATACCACCACGATCCAGCGGGGTGCGTGCCAAGTGCGATTTGGCAAGACCGCCGTGTCGATTAGGAAAGAGCAAGCTTGGGTTGCGATGGGTGAGCCAGAAACGGCGCAATACCTGCAAGGTGTTCTCTGATAACGGCACCAATCGATCACGGTTGCCTTTGGCGTTGCGTACTTGCACCCGCATCCGATCCGCATCGATATCCCCTACCTGCAAGCGTAAGCCTTCGCCTAATCGTAAGCCCAGGCTGTAGAGGGTGAAGAAGAATACGCGGTAGCTCAATACGCGGGTGGCCATGAAGATTTGTTGTGCCTGGGCGACGGTAATGATGTCGGGCAGGCTATATGACTTGGGTGGTTTAACCAGATCCGCACCTGGCCAGGGTTGGCTGAGTACATGGGCATAATAGAACTTCAGTCCATACAGATCATGTTTGAGCGTACTCCATGAATGGGTATCCAGGATGCGAACAAAATAGTCGGTTAATTGTGGCTTGGTGAGCGCGTCTATCTGGTCATTAAAATACACCGCTGCGCGCCGTACGCCGTGTGAATACAAGGCGATGGTTTTAGGCTGCATGCCTCTGAGCTTGAGGCAATTCAGCAGTCGCTGGTGATTGTGCTCGAAGTGCGCGGGGATGGGTGTGGGGGCTGTCAATGTCGTCTCCTCGTGGTACAGTAATCAAAATTCCATTGCTGGGGGAGACGAAATTATGCTGCGTAATTTGATGGTTCGGGAATATTTCTCCGCGATAGCGGCTTCGTTCAACTCCACATTCGAGAGTGGTTGTGCCAAAGCGTGCTGCATCTTACTTTTACGTTGACGTTGTAATAGCCACTGTAATTGTCATTCCTTAATGGCCGCTCATGGTGCATTCCGATCGATGTAAAAAGCCCATTCAATTCGGAACTACTGCAATTTAGTTACCGACGAATTTTAGCCAGCCTATTCATTTCAGTGGCCAATTGTGCGAATGGTGAAACGGTATCACGCCCAGTTAATCGGGTGTGTTCGGCTTCTGCTTCACGCAAGGCTTTTCTAGCATCTTCAATACGCTGTTTAGCCGCTGCCAGTGACTTAACACGGTTCTGTGCTGATATTGCCTTACCTTGTGGAGTACGCGCGCCTGTAGATCGTTTCCAAGGCTTCCAGGTGCGTATCAATTCAGATTGTTTTGCTCTTGCTTCGGGTGTCCAATTTCTCGCCATGATATTAAACTCCAATAATAGTTAGATGTTTTCAAAAGTGCGAACTTATTCATTCGCTTTACCATCCAAACCAGCGCCGTCACTGGCTTTCGGTGTTCGCTTTGTCGCGCAATTATTCGTTAATAGTTGGACTGTTCGTAAAAGTGTCTCATTTGCATTCACTTTGCGTTCAGCATGGGACGGAAACCCGCACCATGCTTACGTTTTAGCGTTCACCATCCGTTCACTTTGCTGTGGCTTTTTGTTGTAGCATTTTCTGTCCACAATGAACCGATAAACCGCGCCATACTTGATTATGTGTGTCCATCATGCGTCCACGTTGCATAGTGTTTTACTGTCGCATTTTATACAGCCACTCTTTGCCATAACGCCAACTAATCAATTAAAACGGCTTAGGCATACATTCACCCAAGCCGCGTTATTCATTCGCCTATGATGTGTTTAATGCTTAATTGTCGTTAGTGCCATGTGATGCCTCCAATCGTTGCCGACTTGATAAAATGTGCGTTGGCTAACTGGAAACCTTGTCCAGTAAATTCTGCAAACTCCCATGGCCACGGTTCATAGCGTTTTGGCGTGACATCAGGTGCATTAATTTCAGGTGCATGTATATGGTGATATTCATTGTGTTCAGATTCTGGGGGAGTCCATGCTCCAAAACATCCCTCTACCAGTTCAGATGCTGATAGAGTCGCTTTACTCGTCGGTTCAGAATCTGAATTGATAATGGGCTTTGCTCTATCAGAAACTGAACTTACCCCTTTAATTTTGGGTAGCGCATCCATCAGCAAATATGCACCTTGTCGATAGGTGTGCTGTGTTATGTCCAGCCCGACAAAGTTAGTTACCGCAAGCCAGCTTAGGGCGTATTTACACGCGCCAGCATTAAAACCGCCTTGTCTGGTTTTGATGATTAGCTTACGCTCTATCAACTCGGATAACGCTTTGGCAGAAGTAGCTGAACTTTGCCAGCCACGCTTATTTAGCCAGGTGTAAACACAGTGCAGGTGTCCGTTATTTGAGCCTGTATGCTGTCTAGCTAACTCAAGCAGTAATGACTTGGCTGAGAAACTGCAACCCTGATAAGCAACACTATCAAGCAGGCTGTGAGGAATTGCGCTGTATCTGCCTTGTGCGGCTTCTGTGGGCTTCTTTTTGGTGGCTCTACTCATACAGCACCTCCAGGCTGCAATACATACAAAGCCACTCGCGGGTGCTTTATGCCGTCAGGGGTAACAGCAGTCAACCGCACACTGTCAATCCGATAATTAAAGCGATTGATAAGCTCATGTATGCGTGGCGCTGGTTGCATGATTCCGAAGTCATGCCGAAGCTCTACAGTAGTTCGTGGTGCTATCTGTAGAGCTGCAAGGATAATTGCACGCTGATTCTCTGTGCTGGTATCATTTGGATTGAGTTTGCTCTTTTTCCCTTCGTCGCCAGGTTGCCGCCTGGCTTCGTCGTTTCTGCGTGGTGGGATCTTTGCCATAATTAAGCCCCCGCTATGAGATTGCGTATATCTTCAACACGCCATGCGGTACAGCGTTCGCCCAATTTAACAGGCTTGGGGTAGCGTCCTGATTTAACGCCAGCCCACCATGTAGATTTACAGACTGGAATAATTGCGGGGGTATTGGTTTTGCTGTTCCCGATAATTTGGGTTAGGCGCATAAAGCCTGTTTCTGGTAGTGTGTTAATTGTTGTTTTCATGGCTGCACCCCCTTGCTTGCTGCAATATGGGTGTTAATCCATTCCTCAACGTCTGCTAGTACCCACGAAACCGACTTGCTGCCAAGACGGACTGGGCGGGGGAAGCTATCCTCGGCCATCAGGCGGTAAATGCTCGATCTGCTTAATGAGGTTAGTGATTCAACTTTTTTACGTTTGATTAGTTGCTTTGGTGTTTCTTGAATTTGTAACGGCATACAGTGAACTCCTGATTAAGTTAATCAGGAACAAATACGCGGCATTTCCCAACGCGATTAGCTGCGTTGTAACAGGGATATATCTATAGCAATGCTAGTCAACTTTAGCTTGCCAAATTTAAACAATCTGTTGTATTGTTATCCCTGCGATAACATCCGCTTTTAAAAATGCTGCTAGGCAATTTTTATCTGTTCCAAATCTGCTTCAAAAAATCGGGGTCTTGTTTATGTCCAGTAAACAAGATTCCCGAACCTATCAAATAAACCACATCTAGTTATTTTCTATGCTTCCAAAACTAGCTGTAGTGTTCTTCAATTGATTCAATTCTATTAACAATACATCAGTGCCGCAAGCATTAAATGGTGAGTTTTTGAATAATTTCGATTTGACGAACTATGCTTAACTATGACTAACCAATATGTTAGTTTTGTTTTAATCAACTTTGATATAGTTTTGATATGCTTTTAATGATTTCAAAAAAAAACATCATTTTTTGTAAAAATTTTTTCATTAAGCCCGCTTAAACGTCACAATATCCGCACCAGCAGGGCGGGGTAACCCTGTTTTCCCTCCGTCGAGGCAGGTGCGGCTTGTTCTGCACTAAGTTTGGCTATTCATAAGTGATTTCATTTGTTGCATGCGTCAAAGCATTGGTCTTTGTTTCGATCTGTATATTGCTGACATTTTGAAAAGCATTGGTCGAATGTAGTTTGTGTTGGCGCGATAACTACATTGCTAAATGCTGCATTGCATTGGATATTCGCCGCTCTTGACTCTAACGCGGCAATATTTTGTTGTGATCTTGTTTTGAATGCCATAACCATAAAAGGAGATGTTTGCTGCGAGGCAAGAGTAGTTCCAAGAACATCTTGTCGTGCGATTTCACTTCTGATCCAATTGCATTCCTTCATTCTTTGGTCATTATTTGCGGGTAGGGGGCGATTAAGAATCGCATCTGAATAATTTTGGCTAGGTTGATTTGCGCAACCAGTCAGTAATGTAAATATTGCTAATATAAACAGCTTTATTTCCTTCATTTTTTCCACCTATGAAATGCTAATAAATATGTTATTTATGTAATTGGCTGAATAATTAAGCTAGGTTGCTATGTAGTGGTATCACTTCTGCACCCGCTTTCAACTTGTCCAGATAGTCCGCCCATTGTTGCATCATCTTTCTGCGCTCTGGTAGGTGTGACGTGCGATTGTAGGCGCGTCCTAGCGGGTCGCGTACTGCGTGGGCTAGTTGGTGTTCAATCAAGTCTGGGCGCACCCCTAACACTTCATCTAATATCGTCCTGGCCATTGCTCTAAAACCGTGCCCAGTCATTTCATCTTTGGGTATGCCCATGCGCCGCATCGCTCCAAGGATAGCGTTATCACTCATAGGGCGGGCGTTACCCCTTGCGCTAGGGAACACATACGCACCTTGTCCAGTTAATGCGTGTAGCTCTCGTAATGTGGTTACTGCTTGCGTAGCTAATGGCACAATGTGATCTGACTTAGTTTTAGTGACGTGGTAACGCCATTCAGCATTATCTAGGTCAATATCTGCCCATAAGGCTTTGCGTAACTCGCTAGGACGCACAAAAACCAGCGGGGCGAGGCTTAGGGCGCACTTAACTATAAACGTGCCTGTATAGCCGTCTAGCGTGCGTAATAGTTCTGCTACTTGCTTGGGTTCTGTTACGGCTGGAAAGTGTCCCTCAATAGCAGGGGTAAGTGCGCCACGTAAAGGGGGTACAGGGTCATAGGTTGCCCGTCCTGTTGCGATTGCATGGCGGAAAACCTGCCCACAATTAGCTAATGCTCTGTGTGCTGTCTCAACTGCGCCGCGCTTCTCGATGCGTTGCATGGTTACGAGTAATTCCATTGAGGTTATATCCGCAATGGGTCGCCCGCCTATGAATGGGAATATATCGCGCTCAAATCTGCGTATGGTTTTGTCGCCAGTGCTTGCCGCCCATGTATGTACGTTCTTTGCGCACCACTCACGCGCTATCACTTCAAAGCTGTTGGCGGCTCTTTCTTGTTTGGCGGATTTTTGTACTTTGCGATTAATGCTTGGGTCTATGTCCTGCGCTAATAGCTCACGTGCATCATCACGTAGCTTTCTAGCGGCTTTCAAACCCACGTCAGGATATACCCCTAGGGATAATAGCTTTTCTTTGTCATCGAGTTTATAGCGAAACCGCCACCACTTACCCCCGTTTGGGGTAACAATCAAAAATAAGCCGCGTTCATCAAATAGCTTGTATTGCTTGGCTTTAGGCTTGGCGTTCTTAACGCTGGTGTCGGTTAGTGGCATTTAGGGGTAAGTCCTTTTACAGTTTCAGGGTTACCCCGTAAGGTTACCCCTATAAATATCTGGCTGTTGTTGGACTACATTACCCCGTAAAAGGCAAAAAAGCAATAAAAAACCCGCACTTAGGCGGGTTAGATATACCGTGTTGGATGTTCTCAAACGGTGAAATGGTGGAGACGGCGGGGATCGAACCCGCGTCCGCAAGCCCTCCACAGACAGTTCTACATACTTAGTTTGGTGATTTGGCTTTGACCTGTTTCACGCCCACCAAACAGGCTGGAAACAAGCGAGTTACCTTGGTTTTAACAGTAATCAAAGTAACCCTGATTACCGCGAGCATACTGAGATTACCCTACTGCCGATTGCTCAGCCCAACTCGTATGCAAGCTGGTGTAGGGTCTAACCGACTAAGCGGCTAGAGCGTAAGTTTCGTCGTTTGCAGTTATAAACGATTCGGGTTGTATTTACGAGGTAATCCGTCCTCGGTATGCCCTGCGCTGCTTTGCAACCCACGTCGAAGCCATGTCGCCCCCGATGCTGGTACTACAGCGGATGAGTTCGATCATGCTCTCATCCGATCATTGATTATACATCAACACTACTTATATGGGTCAGTAACCGAGGAAATCAAGTAGGGCGGTGGGATATTTGATGTAGGCATCGGCTTGCCATTCTTGTGGTGCGTCGTGCGGGCCGATGTAGCCGTATTCGGCGAGTATTGCTGGCATACCGCAGGCGTGAGCGGCAGCGATGTCACGCTCGGCGTCACCGATGTAGACGCTGGTGCTGGGCAGTACATGCATCTCGCGGCAAGCCGTGAGTATGGGTTCCGGGTGCGGTTTGGTGTGGGCGCAAGTGTCGCCACTGATGACACTGGCAGCGCGGTAGTTGAGACCTAGTTGTTCTAACAATGGATCGGTGAACCGTGCGGGTTTGTTGGTGACGATACCCCACGGTATAGCACGAGTTTCAAGTTCATCAAGCAGTTCAAGCATGCCTTCAAAGAGTGCGCTGTAGGGGTTGCCATTATCTTCAAAGATTTGCAGGTATTCACGCCGCAGTTCTTCAAATGCGGGGTGGTCTGGGGTAATGGCGAAGCCAATTTGCAGCAGCCCGGCACTGCCGTGTGAGGCGTAGGGGCGGATGAGTTCAAATGGCATTTCAGGCAAACCATGCATCTGCCGTTGTTGATTAAGTGCCAGCGCTAAATCGGGCGCTGTATCGACGAGTGTACCATCAAGGTCGAATAGAACTGCATCAACCATGGCGTTGGCAGGCAATCATGTAGTTGACGTCGGTATCGGCTTCGAGTTTGTAAATCTTGGTAACCGGATTGTAAGTCATGCCGATGATGTCGTTGATAGCCAGCCCAGCGTCACGAGCATGACGTGACAATTCGGAAGGCTTGATGAATTTTGCATAATCATGGGTGCCACGTGGGAGCATGTTAAGCACGTATTCTGCACCGACGATAGCGTATAAATAGGATTTAGGATTGCGGTTTAATGTGGAGAAAAACACCCAGCCCCCCGGTTTTACCAGTGTTGCACAAGCACGGATGATGGATGCAGGGTCCGGAACATGTTCCAGCATTTCCATGCAGGTGACAACATCAAAGCTGGCTGGCTGTTGTTCTGCTAATGTCTCTACGGCGATGCACTGGTAATTGACCTGCGCGCCTGTTTCCAGCAAATGCAGTTTGGCTACTTTGAGTGATTTTTCCGCAAGGTCTATGCCTGTGACTTGTGCACCACGGTTAGCCATGGATTCAGACAAGATGCCACCACCACAACCAACATCGAGCACGGTTTTGCCGTCGATGTGGGCATGGTCATCGATGTAATCCAGACGTAGCGGGTTAATTTCATGCAGTGGCTTGAATTCGCTATTGGTATCCCACCATTTATGCGCAAGCGCACTGAATTTGTCGATTTCTAGCTGGTCTGCATTACTCATGGCGACTCCTTAGGTTAGACTTGCGCGCCGTCGGCAGTCACGCCTTCAGTAGGCTTGGTTTCTTTAATGAAGTGTTCGCGTTTTACACCAAACATTAACAACAGTGGTGAGGCAACAAGCACTGATGAGTAGATACCGAACATAATACCGATGGTGAGCGCGAGTGCAAAGTTGTGCAATGCTTCGCCACCAAAAAACAGCATGGACAGTACCATCATTTGTGTCATGCCGTGGGTAATGATGGTGCGGCTCATGGTGGTGGTGATCGCGTTATCAATAATGTCGGGGATAGTAGCTTTACGCATTTTGCGCAGGTTTTCACGGATACGATCGAATACGACGACAGATTCGTTGACCGAGTAACCGAGCACAGCAAGTACACCAGCTAAGACGGTGAGGCTGAATTCCCACTGGAAAAAAGCAAAGCAGCCAAGAATAATGACCACGTCATGGATGTTTGCAATAATCGCAGCCAGCGCAAAGCGCCATTCAAAACGTATTGCCAGATAAGCCAGAATGCCTAATGCAACAACTAACAGCGCCAGAGCACCATTGTCATAAAGCTCTTTACCTACTTGTGGGCCGACGAAATCAACTCGCTTGAGGACCACGTTCGCATCCTGAGCCTTGAGCGCAGTCATGACGATGTCACTGGTTTTGGCGCTGGTGCTGTCTTTATGCAATTGCAGGCGTATGGTTACGTCTTTGGTTGTGCCGAAAGTTTGAACACTGGCTTCGGTGAAGCCAGTTTGCGCCAATGTTGAGCGGATTTTTTCAATATTCGCATCTTGTTGATAAGCGACTTCGATGACTGTACCACCGGTGAAATCGACACCCAGATTCAGGTGTTTATACGCCAATGCCCAGATTGCGAATAAAAAAGTGAGCATGGAAATGGCAGTAGTGATCTTGCCATAACGCATGAAGGGGATGTCTTGTTTAATCCGAAAAAATTCCATAATAATTCCTAAATAGTTCGCTTAAATAGACAGCTTAGCTACGCGAGCCTGGCGACCATATGTGAGATTGACCAAGGCGCGGGAGATAGTCACCGCGCTAAACATCGAGGTTAAGATGCCCAGGCACAATACAACAGCAAAGCCGCGCACAGGACCAGAACCCAGCCAGAATAAAGCGATACCTGCGATAAAGGTGGTGATGTTGGAGTCAAGTATCGTGCTCCATGCGCGGTCGTAACCGGCGTGGATAGCGGCCTGTGGCGAATTTCCATTACGCAGTTCTTCACGGATACGCTCGTTAATCAGTACGTTGGCATCAATCGCCATACCCAGCGTCAGCGCGATACCTGCCAGGCCTGGTAAGGTCAAGGTTGCATGCATCATGGAGAGCAAGGCCACCAGAAACAGACCGTTGGCGGTGAGTGCCAAGCTTGAGAAAACGCCGAAGTAACGGTAGTAGAACATCATGAAAATGACAACAGCAACAAAACCCCACAAGTTGGAATGGAAGCCTTTGGCAATGTTGTCAGCACCCATGCTTGGGCCTACGGTGCGTTCTTCAACAATGTTCATTGGGGCTGCCAATGCACCTGCACGTAACAGCAGTGCTACGTCGGTTGCTTCCTGAGTGGATTCCATACCTGTAATTTGTACACGACCACCGCCAATTTCTTCGCGGATAACAGGTGCCGTAATGACTTCAGTTTTGCCTTTTTCTATCAGCAAGATCGCCATGCGTTTACCTACGTTTTCACGGGTGACGTCACGGAATATACGTGCACCGCGTGAGTCGAGGTCAATATGGACAGCAGATTGACCTGATTGCTGGTCAAAGCTGGGTGAAGCATCCGTGATGTAATCACCGGTGAGCGAAACAGTTTTCTTCACCAGAATAGGTAAACCACCACGCTCGGTGTACAGTTCGTCATCAAACGGTACTTGTCCCTGCACGGCAGCAGCAATGTCGTGAGATTCATCGACCAGACGTACTTCCAGCGTTGCAGTACGACCTAAAATTTCCTTGGCTTTAGCCGTATCTTGCACACCCGGAAGTTGTACTACTACACGATCTTCACCTTGTTGTTGGATTACAGGTTCAGCTACACCGAGCTCATTGATACGGTTGCGCAGTGTGGTGATGTTTTGCTGAATTGCATTATCCTGCGTACGTTTCTGCACTTCTGCACGCAAGCTGGCAACGATGGTGTAGTCGTTGTTGGCATCAGCCTCGGTCATGACTAAATCCGAGAAATTTTTATCGATGTAATCACTTGCCAAAGCGCGAGTCGCTGCATCGCTGAAATGGACGATTACTGTTTGATGATCACGATTAATTGATGAGTAGTGTATTTTTTGATCACGCAGTTGGCTGCGGATATCGCCGGTATAGCGCTCTGCGGCTTTGTCCAGTGCAGCTGGCATATCAACCTGCAACAGGAAGTGTACACCGCCACGCAAATCCAGACCCAGATTCATAGGTTTGGCGCCGATGGCAGTAAGCCAGTCTGGTGAGGCGGAAATAAGGTTAAGCGCAACGCTGTAGCCATCACGGAAACGTGCTTGCAATACATCTTCGGCTTTGAGCTGAATATCGGTATTGCTGAATTTGACTTTGATGCTGTCGCCATCGATAAATGCGAGTGTATAAGGAATGTGAGCTGCTTTGAGTTCATCCTCAACCTGCTGCTGCATGGTGATGTCGGCTTTAATCACTGAGCGTGTCGGGGATACTTGCACAGCGGGGACTTCGCCATAAAAATTAGGCAGGGTGTAGATAGTGCTAATGAGTAAGGCTGCGCCTATGAGCAGGTATTTCCAGAGCGGGAATCGATTCATTTTATTGCCTAAATAAGTTCAACCGCACAGAGGCGGTTGAAGGTAACAAGTTTAGATGGATTTGATTGTGCCTTTAGGCAACATGGTGGTGATGGTGCTTTTTTGCACATTGGTAACCACGTTGTCGGCGATTTCCAGGCTGACAAACTGTTCGCTGACTTTAACGATGCGGCCTACTTGTCCACCCGAGGTGATGACTTCATCACCTTTTTGCAGCGCTTCCAGCATTTTTCCCTGATCCTTCGCGCGTTTCATTTGCGGACGAATAATCATGAACCAGAATAAAACGAAAATAACGATTAGCGGTAAAAAGCTCATCAGGGCTTCGGTAGGGCTAGATGTACCTGTTGCTGCGGCATAGGCGTTGCTGATAAACATAGTTACTCCAAGTGGGTCAGTAAATAATTTCTAGATTTTAGCATGATAGCGCACGCTGCTCATGAAACTTGGCGACGAAATCATCGAGTTGCTGGTTTTCTATCGCTGTACGCAAGCCTGCCATGAGCTGCTGATAGTAATGCAGATTGTGGATGGTGGCTAAGCGTGCGCCTAGTATTTCGCCGCAACGAATCAAATGATTAAGATAAGCACGACTGAAATTTTGGCAACAATAACAGCTGCAAGTTTCATCTACAGGTCTGATGTCGGTGCGGAAGCGTGAATTTTTAATGCGCATGTCGCCAAACTGGGTAAATAGTATGCCGTGGCGCGCGTTACGCGTGGGGAGTACACAATCAAACATGTCCACGCCATTTTGCACTGAAGCGACAATATCTTCAGGTGTGCCAACGCCCATGAGGTAACGCGGCTTATTGGCAGGCAGTTGCGGGGCGGTGTGCGCAAGTATACGGCGCATGTCAGGCTTAGGTTCGCCTACGCTTAAGCCACCAATGGCATAGCCATCAAATTCCATTTGTCCTAATTCACGTACAGACTCATCACGCAGGTCTTCATACATGCCGCCCTGAACGATACCAAATAACGCATTGGGATTGCCTGCATGTGCGGTTTTGGAACGTTCCGCCCAGCGCAATGATAAGCGCATGGAATAAGCCGCCGCATCGTGTTCAGCAGGGTAGGGCGTACATTCGTCGAATATCATGACGATGTCGGAATTCAGCACTTTCTGGATGTGCATGGATTCTTCTGGGGTGAGGAACATTTTGTCACCGTTGATAGGGGATGAAAATTTCACCCCTTGCTCGGTGATTTTACGTAGCGCGCCCAAGCTGAATACTTGAAAACCACCTGAGTCCGTGAGTATAGGCCGATCCCAGTGCATGAACTGATGCAGGCCACCATGCGCTTCGATGGCTTCCAGTCCGGGACGCAGCCAGAGGTGGAAGGTGTTGCCGAGTACGATGTGGGCGTTGATTTCTTTGAGCTCGTCAGGCGACATGGCCTTGACTGTGCCATACGTGCCCACAGGCATAAACGCAGGCGTTTCGACTTTGCCGTGCGCCAGTGTGACGGTGCCGCGTCGGGCGAGTCCGTCAGTTTGATGAAGTTGAAATTGCATGGGTGACCTTATTGGGTTAAATCTGAGCGGCTAATCAGCATGGTGTCGCCATAACTGAAAAACCGATAGTGTTGTTCAACTGCATGAGCGTATGCGTGACGCATGGCTTCATAACCGCCAAACGCAGATACTAGCATGAGTAATGTGGATTTCGGCAGGTGGAAATTCGTTAGTAAGTGCTCAACCACCTTGAATTGATAGCCAGGTGTGATAAATATGCTGGTTTCGTTTTCGCCTGCGACTAACTGTCCTGATTGCGCGGCGGACTCCAGTGCGCGTAAGCTGGTTGTGCCTACAGAAATGATGCGATGGCCATGTAACTGTGCATGTTGTATTGCATCGACAGTCGCCTGCGGGATAGTGTAGCGTTCGCTGTGCATGACATGATCTGCAATATTGTCGACGCGCACAGGCTGGAATGTCCCTGCGCCTACGTGCAGGGTGACATGCGCACGCACCACACCCATGGCATCCAGCTTTTCCAGCATGGCCTGATCAAAATGCAGCCCTGCCGTGGGCGCGGCGACAGCGCCCAGATGTTGCGCGTACACCGTTTGATAACGGGCATCATCAGCGCCATCCGCAGCGCGGGTGATATAGGGAGGTAACGGCAGCGCGCCGTATTGCTCCAGCACTTCGAGCACGGTAGCGGAGGCGTCAAAGCGCACGCGGTATAAGTCATGTTCGCGGGTTATAATGGTGAGCGGTGCCATATTACCAATAATAATTTGCGAACCCGCTTTGGGTGCATGGCTGGCACGGATAAATGCCAGCGCTTCGTGCTCGTCTATAACACGTTCGATCAATAGCTCTACCTGACCACCGCTGGCTTTTTGCCCGTATAAACGCGCCTTGATGACGCGGGTGTCATTGAATACCAGTACATCACCAGCGCGTAAATACTCGGGCAAGTCGGTGAATGATTTGTCCGTCAACTTGTTGCCTTCTATGCGTAATAAGCGGCTGGCAGTACGCACTGCGGGTGGAAACTGCGCAATCAAATCATCGGGTAAATCAAAGTTAAAATCTTCGGTACGCATAGCTGTAGTAGGGTCAGGCACGTAAAGTGCGCAATAAACCCGCAAGTTTACAAAGAGTTGCTTGTGTTTACTAGCGATATTTCAAAAATGCAAATAGGTCGATGACTCTGAATATGAAGAATGTATTGCAATTAACGGTCATTTTGTGGATAATGCACGGCTTCAAACGCAGTCCTAGCCGGGATGGCGGAATTGGTAGACGCAGCGGACTCAAAATCCGCCGGTGGTGACACTGTGGGGGTTCGAGTCCCCCTCCCGGCACCAGAAAAAATAAAGCCTTGCAGCAATGCAAGGCTTTTTATTTGTCTATTGCACCTGATCAAATTTCTCGTGCAGGTTTTTCAGGACTTCAGCATCACCTCTGACGCGGAAGTAAGCGCCGTCAGCATCCGCACGTTCCTCCAGTACTTTGCAGCTTTCGTAAATTTCACTACGTAGTTGCTGCGTTGACCAGGGCAAGAATAAGTCATCTTCAATGAGATCTTGCTGGAAGAACGTCATGATCGCCTGATGCAGTCTGGTGACATCGTCGGGACGACGTGCGCTCATGACGATGCAGGATGGGTATTTTGCCTTGAGAGCAGCTTCACATTCAGCTTGTGCTTCGGCATCACCGACGTGGTCTATCTTGTTAAAGACGCGGATGCGTGGGACGTCCTGTGCGCTGATTTCTTCCAGTACATCGTTGGTGACTTCGAGCTGGCGCTCAAATCCGGGGTCGCTGGCGTCGATGACGTGCAGTAATAATGAGGCATCAAGCGCTTCGTCCAGTGTGGATTTGAATGATGCGACCAGTCCGTGAGGCAGGTTTTTGATAAATCCAACGGTGTCGCTGACGAGCACGCGCGGTACGCTTTCGGGTTGAAGCACCCGCACGGTGGTGTCCAGCGTAGCAAAAAGTTTATTGGCAACCAGTACTTCGCTACCGGTGAGTGCGCGCATCAATGTGGACTTACCGGCGTTGGTGTAGCCGACGAGCGCAACGGAAGCCTGGCTGCGGCGTTCTTGTCGGCGTGAGCGCTGGATTTTGCGATCAGCTTCCATTGCGATGATTTCCATCTGCAATTCAGCAATACGGTCACGTATTTTGCGTCTGTCCAGCTCTGTATGGGATTCACCAGCACCACGGCCGCCCGTGCCGCTACGTTGCCGGCCTTGTGGACCTGCAAGCTTGGCCATTTCGCGCAGTCGGGGAGCCATGTAACCCAGGCGTGCGATTTCCACCTGTGCGCGTGCCGCAGGTGAGCGGGCATTGCGATGGAAAATTTCCAGGATAACCATGGTGCGATCCATCACGGCACAGCCTACATCTTTTTCCAGATTGCGGGCTTGTGATGGAGATATTTCGTGATCGACTAAAACAGCTGCAATGAGGTCTGCTTCAGTCTCGGCAGATTCAGCATCGTAATTGATGTACTGTTGAATTTCTTCGCGCTTGCCGATACCTAAGTAGGCTGTGGTGTCGAAATTGGTGCGTTTTTGTATGAATGTCTGTACGACTTCGTAGCCCAGCGTTTTTGCCAGCTCGCGTAGCTCGGTGAGTGACGCGTCAAATTCCAGATCGGTCACGCTGGGTAGTTGTACGGCAGCTACGACTGCACGCATGGGTTTTTCTTGGGTTTCTTTTTGCATTAGCAGATTGCTTCTTTTCAGTAGATAGAGTCAGGTGGCGATTATCGTTGATAAAGGCGCGCAGGTCATTAGTTACTACGGATTAATTGCTGACTTCATAGGCCCAGATGAGCGCGTCTGCATGGTAAGTATTAACTTGGGTTATGTCGATGCCAAGCTGGCTGGATATTTCTGCAATATGTTCTTGATTGAAAGTTTCACAGGCGGTTGCCAATTCTAGATAAGGTGCATATTTACCCGTTTTGTGCAGAAGTGCTTCGATAGCCATAGGCGGCAGGCTGATCTGTGCCAGCGCTTGTTCCATGGGGATGCGCAGCAGGATGTCCAGCAGTGAAAAAATGCCAGTGACAAACAGCTCATCACGTTCCTTCATTGATAACGCGTCAGTTGCACATAGTTCGGCCAGTCGAGCACGTACCAGTGCATTTTCCATCAATGCTAAATCCAGTGCGCTGCCAGTTCCGCTGATGAATAACTGCATGGTTAGCCAGCGATAAATGTTTTGCTGTCCCAGTACCATGAGTGCCTGATCTATGGCGCTAATTTTGGTGGTAAGTCCGGTTCCCGCACTGTTGATATAACGTAGCAGTTTGAAAGAGAGAGCAGGATCCAGTTTAATTGCCTGTGCTAATTCTAAATTTTCTGCGTCTTGTCGTATGCGATTGAGTAGCTCCAGTATTTTGATACGACCCGCATCCATGCTGGGTTTAGTCCATGCCGCACGGCTGGTAACAAACGTCCCTTGTATGTAATGGAAGGGAAGATTTGCGCAAACATGATATTCATCCAGCGTTCTTACATTGGTGGCTACCAGTCTTTTATTAAATAGATGTGTGGTTATTTCGTTGATTTGACTGGTGATGGCTTGCAGGTTGCTACCGCCGATATCGATGAAAATATATTCTGCTAATTCTAAAAAAGGTTGCATGCCTGGGGTGTGAATGTCGCCTTGTAATGCAATGTGGAAACCAGCTTGTTTAAGTGCGAGTATTTGAGGGAGCGTGGTTTTGTTCTCGGTGGTGAGTTGCGCCAAATTGTTGACGACAAGTACTGTGCCCGTAGCGGGCAATTTTTTTAATAATGGGTGGGTGAGTGTTGCCGGAAAAATTGGAATAAATGCGAGCCGATGTCCCAGCAATCGCTGTATGTTCATGGAGATAATGTTCTTGAGCAGTACTTCATAATACAAACGCTGTACGTCATTGGAGGAAGCAAACATGCGCAAATTAATCTTGCGGCTCAGGGTAAAAGAGTAGCCGGCAATCTTTTGTGCTTTATTTAAGATGGCTTCACGATAGACGACAGAAGTATGTGTGGCGTTGGCATTGATGACATCTGCGTCATTGTTTGAGAGTGATGATCGCATGTCATCGTGGTTGAGAACAGGCGCAAGCTGATTGAGTTGGGTGTATGCATGGTCATCAGTTGTGATGGGGTGAATTGCCTGTTTAGGTCGAGCAGGCGTTTTTTGTTTACGCGTAAATAGATTAAATAAGCGACTAAACATGTTGAGGTCTCTTAGAGTAATGTGACAGGTAAGTCGTTATCTCTGTTGCGTTTAGTGCTAGCTGCTAACTTGTTCCGCCCATATCAGTGCGTCCGCATGGTGGGCATTTACATGTGCCACGTCTATGCCAATCTGGGTTGCTATTTCTGTAATGCGCTCCTGGTCAAATGCCTCACAGGCAATTGCGAGTTCCAGGTAGGGGGCGTATTTGCCAGTTTTGTGCAGTAGTGCCTCGACAGCGACAGGTGGCAAGCTGATTTGTGCCAGTACCTGTTCCATGGGTAAATGCAGCAGAATATCCAGCAATGAGAATATGCCCGTGACAAATAGCTCGTCGCGTTCTTTGGTTGGCAATGTGTCGCCTGCACTTAATTCAGCTAACCTGGCACGTACCAGTGCATTTTCCATCAGCGCCCAGTCCAGATCGTCACCAGTGCCACTGGTAAACAGCAGCAGCGTTAGCCAGCGATAAAGATTTTGTCGACCCAGTACCAGTAATGCCTGATCAATGGTACTGATTTTAGTGGTAATGCCTGACCCTGCGCTATTGATGTAGCGCAATATTTTGAAAGATAAAGCAGGATCGAGTTTTAAAGCTTGAACTAGTTCTGCATTTTCTGCGTCTTGTCGTATCTGATTAAGTAATTCCAGTATCTTGATGCGCCCCGCATCCATGCTGGGCTTGGTCCAGGCTTCTCGGCTGGTGACGAATGTCCCTTGTATGTAGGTAAATGGCAGGCTTGCACAAACATGATATTCCTCCAGCGTTTTGACGTTGGTAGCCACAAACTGTTTATTGAAGGTGCTTTTATTGATTTCATTGATCTGCCCGGTAATTGTTGGCAGATCACTACCACCGATATCGATAAAAATAAATTCGGCTAACTCTAAAAAAGGTTGCATGCCTGCCGCATTGATATTGCCTTGTAAGGCTATGTGGAATCCTGCTTGTTTGAGTGTCTCCAGCTGTTTTAATGTGGTTTCAGCATCAATGAGTAATTGTTCTAGTGAATTTACAATCAACACTGTTCCTGCCGGAGGGAGTTGAGCGAGCAGGGGGTGGGTGAGTGTTGACGGTAAAATTGGGATAAAGGCCAACCGGTGACCCAGTAGGCGGTGTATATCCATGTTCAATATATTCCGCAGCAACACTTCGTCATATAACCGCTGCACCAGTGTGGAGGACGAGCGTACACGCTCATTGACATTGCGACTTAATGCGAAAGAATACCCCGCTACTTTTTGTGCTTTATTTAACACGGCTTCGCGGCAGACTACAGATGAGTGCACGGCTGGTACGCTAGCTGCATCTTCGTCTGGTAAAGATATATCCTGATTTAAAACGGGCGCCAGCTGATTGAGCTGGTTGAATTCGGCGCTGCTCGTTGTGGGTGCCGTGGGTTGTTGTTCTGACGAAGTCTGAGTGGGCTTTTTGCCAGTGAATATTTGCAATAAACGAGTGAACATGTTGGGCGCTCTATAGTGAATATTGTAATGTGTTATTTTTCGACTGGCGTTTATATACCTCCCTTGGTTACCCAAGATAGTATTAAACGTTCTTAGTGTTGTTCGTAACCATGATACGCTTCCATTACGTGAGGGTCATTCATTTATATGTTCCAGAGTGATGGGTATGAATAGAGTCTGTAGCATTTTGACCAAACAAGTCTTGACGGAAATAATGCGCAATCACCATTAGTTCAGGCAGTGTGGTTTTGCAGTTTAAGTTTGTGCGCTTGCTGTAATCCCATTATTTCTCAGTTCGGATAATGCCAAAGTCAGCGCGGTGTCCAGTTCCTGTAAAGATTGGTGGTCTAAGTCGAGAGGATGGTCTTGTTTCATATCCGCTTCCAACGTTAGCGCTGCCTTATAAACACGAGTGAGTCCCAGATTGCCTGCTGTTCCCTTTAAACGATGAACCAGTGCTTGTGCTTGAACTTGATCGCCACTGATAAGTGCGTTTTTAATATCGCTGAAGGTATGTGTGTTTTCTGCAATAAATACGCCTAACAGATGCAACAACAGCTGGCTGTTTCCCGCTAACCGCGTAAGCGCATCGTGTAGATCCAGACAGGGTAATGCAGCGGCCAATAGTGTGATATCGGTGGGTGCTGGTGTTGTAGGTGGCGCCTGTATCACGTTATTTGGTTTTATCCAGCGGCTGATTACAGTGAACAGTTCTTCTGGATTGATGGGTTTGGCGATATGGTCGTTCATTCCCGCAGCCAGTGACTTTTCTCTGTCTCCGGACAAGGCATGTGCTGTCATGGCAATAACGGGGAGATGAAGTAAATGTTGATTCTCTCGGATAGCACGGGTAGTTTGGTAGCCATCCATACCTGGCATTTGTATATCCATCAATACCAGATCAAATTCTTGCTGGGATAGCTGTGTCAGTGCTTCATGACCACTGCTGGCAACGGTAACATCTGCGCCCATACTGGTAACCAGCTCAGTTGCAATCTGCTGATTAATCAAATTGTCTTCGACCAGCAGTATTTTCAGATGTTGCAGGGTGGGGGAAAGTTGTGGGAGAGCATTGCTGTTTAGTGATGACACTGATGGTGAAGTGGGATTCAGTGCGTTCATGATGGTATTCAGCAATATAGATGGGGTAATCGGTTTTTGGATAAAACCTTCAGGTCTGGCTTCAGGTAGGCGGTTCATGATTTCTGACTGATCATGCCCGGTAACCATAATAAACGACATGCTGCGGTCAGGATATTTCAATCTTAATTGCTCGATTAATTCAAAACCATCCATCCCCGGCATTTTCCAGTCGGCTAATACGAGGTTGTATGCTTGTCCGGCTTGATTTGAGCGTTGTGCCTCCTCAACTGCGGCATAGCCATCGCTGACGCCCGTTGCTTCGATACCGAAAGCATGCAACATTTCAACAATTGCCTGCAAGGCAACAGGATTGTCATCAGCTACTAATGCGCGAATACTGGATATGTATTCATTGGATAAGCGTAATGGTGGTTTGGATAGTGTTGAAACAGGTAATGGTATGGTGAAGAAGAAGGTACTGCCCAGTCCAGGCGCACTTTCAACAGAGATGCTGCCGCCCATTTTTTCAACCAGCCGTTTGCAGATGACCAGACCAAGCCCAGTTCCGCCGTACTGGCGCGTAGTGGTGGTGTCCGCCTGAGTGAAGGCTTCAAATAAATTTTCCAGCTGTTTTGGTGTCATGCCTATGCCAGTATCCGTAACATAGAAACGCCATGCGGGTACGCCAGATATGTGAGTTTCAGCGGGAGCAACACCTATCATGATATTACCTCGTTCGGTAAATTTGACGGCATTGGAAGTTAGGTTAAGCAATATCTGACCGAGTCGGAGTGGGTCTCCAATCAACTCGTTTGGTACTGTAGTGGCATGACGGATAACCAGTTCAAGACCCTTTTCTGCGGCATGCTGTCCGACCAGATTGATGATATTTGAAAATGTTTGATCCAAATCAAAATTAATGGCTTCGAGTTCCAGCTTGCCAGCTTCGATTTTAGAAAAGTCCAGAATGTCATTGATGATAGTCAGCAATGATTGTGCGGAATGCATGATTTTATTCAGATAGTCTTGTTGTTGCATGGTCAATTGTGTGCGTAGCGCCAAATGGGTCAAACCGATGATGCCATTCATAGGCGTGCGAATTTCATGACTCATATTGGCTAGAAAATCGCTCTTGCTCTGGGATGCAGCATTGGCTAGTTTGCTGGCAGTGCGTAGTTGTTGCTCGATTAACTTGCGTTCACTAATATCGTTAATCAACGCGATCAAGTACAGTACGCTATCATCAGTTCGCCGTACGCTGCGTATTACCTGGCTGGTCCATAGTATCTGCCCGTCTTTGCGTATCATGCGCTGGTCGGATTCGCCAGCAGTAGTGCCCTGAAGTGTGTCCTGTAACAAATGCACCATATCATCCTTGTCGTCCGGGTGTATCAGGTCGCTCCAGTTTAATTTGACAAGTTCTTCTCGTGGATAACCCAGCATGTCTGCCAGCCTCTGGTTGACCTCCAGCCAATGCATATCCGGGGTCAGAGTCGCCATGCCCGTGAGTGGTTGATCAAAATACTCACGGAATTTGCCCATGCTGACTTGTAATGCATCTTCAACTTTTTTGCGTTCAGTGATGTCGCGTACCACGCCTGTGAATGCTATTTCACCATCGAGTTCCATTTCGGCAATAGTGAGTTCCATGGGGAAGTGGCGCCCTTGTCGATCAATACCGGTCATTTCACGCCTCACGCCGATGACGTGAGGCTGACGGGTAACTAAGTAGTTATGCATATATTGGTCATGTTGTTCACGATGTGGTGATGGCATCAGTACAGCAAGGTTTTTCCCTACAAGCTCCAGAGCCTGATAACCAAAGATTTTTTCTGCTGCATGATTGAACGTAAGAATAGTGCCGTTTGCATTAGCGGAAATGACTCCATCCATTACAGTATTGAGCGTGGTATCCAGTTGTTGCCTATGGTTCTGCAAAGCGATTTCCGCTTGACGGCGTTCACTAATGTCCTCGCCTGAATTGAGTAAGCCTTGAATCACGCCAGCATCATCCCGCAACAGCGCAGTGTGCCAAGCTATTAGACGTTTGTTACCCTTGCAGGTCAGAACGGCATGTTCAAAATCGTTGGGTGGGGGGGTGTCGCCCTGCAGGATATCGTTGAAGAGAGATAACATGCTTGCGCGATCATCTTCTGGCAAGAAGTTCTCAAACCAGTCCTGACCGGATATTTCAGACTCATCACCCTCTAGGATGTGACAACCCATTTTATTGATGCTTGCCACGGTTCGATCAGGATTAAGTACCAGCAGCATGACACCAGCGACATCGAGATAGTTTTGTAGTGTACGTTTTTCCTGCTCTAGCTCGATTTGTGCCATTTTGATTTCGCTGATGTCATAAAACCACGATAATCGTGCTGGTTCATTATTGTTATCAATCACAAATACCGATAGTGTGAGCCATTTGGGTTGGTTACCATTGACATAAATAGCAATCACTTCATTTAACAAGCTGTTATGCGTATTCCCGACCAGATTGATTTTGTTCTGTTGCGCTGGTGTAAGTGGCACGATGTCACCCATGTTGCATCCATTTGATTGGTCTGGTGTCATCTGGAACAATTCGGAAAACTGGCGATTTGTAAAACGTATAGCATTGCCAGACAAATCGGTTATGGCGACCGCAATTGGGCTAAGTTCGAGTATGCGTCGGAATTGCTCGCTCTGGTACTGCATGGTGGCTGCATTTTCTTCCAGGTGGGATACCAGTTCGCACAGTCGTGTTTGCATCTGTTCTACTGAGCTCAGCACTAAACCTATTTCATCGTGGCGGCCGACTGCTATCGTATTGTTGTAATTACCTTTGCCAATTTCACTCATGATTTCACTGATACGCTTAAAGCCTTTGATAACCGGACGCACTAGCACTCGATTCATGCTCCAGAACAAACCAAGCAAGATAAGTAACCATATACCTAGAAGCGCAAACTTGGATTGGGTGATTATTGTCTCAGCTCTTTTTTCACGCGCTGCATTTTCCTGATTCGCAACGCTTACTACCTGATTAATCAGCCTACGATGTTCCCGGTAGAGCGGTATGATGCGCGTTTTTAGCAGATACTCGGCAGATGAAATGTCGCCCCTTTCGAGTAATGGAATAAAACGTTCGAATAATTCCTGATAATACAAAGTGGCAGGTTGGTAGGAGTCAAATAGTAGTAGTGTTCTTAGTTTGCCCGGTGGGAGCGAGTGCATCCAGTATTGATGGCGACTCTCATAGGCCTTAGCCAGAGTAGTCAGTTTTGCTATTCGTATCTGCAATTCAATTTGTTCATCATGCTGGGCAGCATCAAGTATTTGGTAGACAGTTAATTGAGATTCAATGATGTATTCTGGCGGCGGTAACACGTCGGCAATAAGATTTTTTCCTTGTGCTATTTCCTGATAAATTTCACCATTTACTTTTACTCGATTTATTGCGGTATTCAGATAAAACAGATAGCCCAAGAGAGAAACCAATAGCACCCCATTCATAAACAGGGCTTTTTGTATAATCGTAAAATTATGTAATTTCATAGTTAATCCTGGGAAGTGACAATGTTAATTACATTTGATTCGGTCTTGTAACTAGCCTTACATAGGCAATTTACCTGTGGGGTGTGGAGGCGTGCCATGTGCTGCATCTGTGTAGGCTAAGGCAATGTCATTGAAGTTGGATTTGAGCTCAAGAAAAGCGTTGACAATATCTGGATCGAAATGTGTGCCACTGCCTGCTACTATCATGCGCACGGCTTCTTCATGTGGGTATGGTTCCTTATAACAGCGACGACTGATTAAAGCATCATAAACATCAGCCAGCGCCATCAAGCGGCCAGAAAGCGGGATATCGTTACCTTTCAAACCTTGTGGATAGCCTGAACCGTCCCACTTTTCATGGTGAGTAAGTGCAATTTCAGCTGCCAGTTTGAGGAAAGAGCTGGAGCCTAAATAATCAGTGGCCATCAATAATGAGTTGTAACCATAGGTTGTGTGTTGGCGCATCAGTTGCCATTCATCGGGCGTTAACTTGCCCTGTTTAAGCAGGATGTAATCAGGTACACCCACTTTGCCAATATCATGGAGTGGTGCCGATTTATATAGTAAATCAATAACAGGCTGCGGTAATTGAGCCTGGAAGTGATCATGATCCTGCAGTTTAATCGCGAGTGCTCGCACGTAGTTTTGTGTTCGCAGTATATGTGCACCTGTCTCATTGTCACGGGTTTCCGCCAATGATGCGAGGCACAATATGGTTGCGTCTTGAGTACGTTGCAGCTCCTGGGTGCGTTCTTGTACTCTTACTTCGAGCAGTTCATTTTGATGACGTAGTGCATCTTCGATTGCCGCTAACGTGAGATGGGTATGTACGCGCGCAAGCACTATCGTAGGGGAATATGGCTTGGTGATGTAGTCAACGGCGCCTAATTTAAGACCATACTCTTCGTCAATATCATGGGACATGGCGGTTACGAATATCACTCGGATATGCGCGGTTTCAGGGTTGCTTTTCAGTGCCTGACACACCTCATAACCACTCATGCCGGGCATCAATATATCCAGAAGTACGAGATCAATTTCGGGATGTTCAGCAATCAGTTGCAGTGCACTTGTGCCAGATTCTGCACTAAATACTTCATAATCTGGATTAAGGTTAAGCAATGCTTTCAGGATGCTCCTGTTCACATACTCGTCATCTACAATCAATAATTGCGGACGTCTGCTGCTAATATGACTATATGTATCTTCCATAACGAGCAATTCCTATATAAGTTTCTAGCTGAAATGTTTGTATTGTCAGATTTTGAAAAATACTGGGATATCTGTTTTTTTTGTTTACCAGCAGAGGTATTTTAATACTAGCATTTTTCACAATTTACACATATAAATTCTACGCATTAAATAAGCAGATGGTTATCCGCTGGAGTCAGATTGGTGACAGCACATCAAGCGGCATGGTCATTGACAACGCTGGTCAGGGGTAATGATGGGGCGTTGTATTACTACAGAGTGCGGTATTATGATGCACAGACCAGCCATTTTAGTGTTGGGATGCTGTTGGGGGTGAGGTAAATTAGTTTCAATCTACTAACTATTTATAAGGAATTCAAAATGAGTGAAATTCATATTACTTCTACCCTTGATACTTGTGGCACTTGCTGCCCTATGCCTATTTTCAGAACCAACAAAACCATGAAGGAAATGGCGATTGGTGAAGTTCTGGAACTCATTGCAACAGATGTCGGTACACGCGTTGATGTACCTGCGTGGTGTGCATCTACAGGCAAAACGATACTGTCTACCAGCGAAGCCGATGGTAAGTTGCATTATTGCATCAGGAAAGATCGCTAATTTAAGCCGGCAGGATTAATCAGAGTCATTCTGTGCTGTTTCGATTGTTCAGGAGAAAAACATGTCGGACACCACTGATGCGGTGAAGGGCCTTAGTACCGCTGAGGCGCAACAACGGCTTAACACATCGGGATGGAACGAGCTACCTTCGGCCAAACCGCGTTCGTTATTCGCGATAGCTTGGGCGATATTGCGTGAACCTATGTTTATCCTGTTGATGTCCTGTGGTGGCATTTATTTGTTGCTGGGCAGTATGGAGGATGCTTTCATATTGCTTGGGTCTGTGGTCGTAATCATGGCGTTGAGCTTTTCTCAGGAACGTAAAAGCGAGCGTGCACTTGAAGCTTTACGTGACTTGTCCAGTCCAACTGCGTTGGTGCTACGTGATAGCGAGCAACAACGTATTCACAGTCGAGATGTGGTGGTGGGAGATATTGTCCTGCTGGCTGAAGGCGACCGTGTACCAGCCGATGCCATCCTGATTATTAGCCAGAACATGACCGTTGATGAGTCATTATTAAGCGGTGAATCCGTCCCCGTAAGGAAACTGGCAAGTGCTGTTACTACGGATGTACTCGCGCCACCAGGTGGTGATGATCAACCATTTGTGTATTCCGGTTCGTTGGTGGTGCAGGGAACAGGGCGTGCGCGTGTTGCGGCGACAGGGGAAAAAACGGCACTTGGACAGATAGGTCAAGCTTTATACACACTGGAGTCGGAATCCAGTCATGTGCAGAAGGAGACTGCGCATGCCGTCAAAGTAGTTGCCTTGTCCAGCATTGTTCTCGTTATCCTGTTAGCAGTCTGGTATGGCCTCAGCAGGGGCGATTGGCTCAATGGGATTTTGGCAGGGCTGACGTTGGCGATGGCTATATTGCCAGCCGAATTCCCGTTGATATTGACTATTTTCCTTGGTTTGGGCGCTTGGCGTATTGCCAAGAAGCATGTGCTGACTCGGCAGATTTCGGCGATAGAAACGCTGGGCGCAGCGACTGTGTTATGTGTAGATAAGACCGGCACCCTGACACAAAATCGTATGGCCGTCGCGCAGATCGTGGTGGATGATGATGTGCATGAATTCAAAACGGCTGCTGTGCCAGAAGATTTTCCAGAAATTTTTCATGAAACGCTGGAATTTGCCATGTTGTCCAGTCATCGCGATCCGTTTGATCCCATGGAAAAAGCGATACAGGAAGCTGGTATTGTAACCCTTGCTGGCACTGAGCATATACACAACGGCTGGACGCTGGTGGAGGAGTATCCACTGTCACCTGAGTTATTAGCGATGTCGCGTGTCTGGCGCTCGCCTGACTTGGTTGATTTCGTCATTGCTGCCAAAGGTGCGCCAGAAGCGATTATGGATTTATGCCATCTGGATAGTGCGCAAGCACAGCTTATAAGTGCACAAGTCGATTTGGTGGCAACGCAGGGACTCAGGGTTTTAGCTGTCGCCAAGGCGTCATTTCAACAGTCCGAATTGCCTGCTATTCAGCATGATTTTGAGTTTAAATTTGTTGGCTTGATTGCGCTCGCCGACCCGTTGCGGCCAACAGTACGCGGAGCAATCGAGGAATGTCATGCAGCTGGTATCCGCGTCATCATGATAACGGGAGATTATCCTGCTACCGCACTAAGTATCGCAGCGCAAAGTGGGTTGAATTCTCCAGGTGGGGTGATAACCGGCGCGGATCTGGAAAAGCTGGATGACGAGCAGTTACAGCAGCGATTAATGCAGACATCGAATCAGATCAATGTGTTCTGTCGTGTACAGCCAGAACAGAAATTGCGATTGGTAATGGCGCTGAAGCGTGCGGGTGAAATCGTCGCAATGACTGGCGATGGCGTTAATGATGCGCCAGCGTTAAAGGCTGCGCATATTGGTATTGCGATGGGCGGTCGTGGCACTGATGTGGCGCGTGAGGCTGCTGCGCTGGTGTTGCTGGATGACGATTTCAGTTCCATTGTGGCGGCGGTCAGATCGGGTCGTCGTATCTTTGACAACATTCGTAAAGCTGTCGTGTTTGTTGTCGCGGCACATATTCCGATTGCGGGTATGTCTATGCTGCCAGTGATGATGGGGTGGCCGTTGATACTGCTTCCTGTGCATATCGTTTTTTTTGAGTTGATGATAGACCCGACTTGTTCTATCGTTTTTGAAGCAGAGCCAGAAGAAGCTAATGTGATGCGCAGACCCCCACGCGCTAATAATGCCAAGATATTTGATCGGAAACTGTTGATGCTGGGTTTGCAGCAGGGCGTGATTTTATTCATGATTCTACTAGCTGTTTATCTGTTGTCACAGTGGATAGGATTGGAAGTTGGACAGGCGCGTGCGTTGACTTTCAGTGCAATGATAATCGGTGATATATGGCTGGTTTTCATTAATCGTTCTTGGTCATTGCCATTGCGTGCAGCTATTACATTGCCTAATTTGGCTTTGTGGTGGGTAGTGGCGGGTGCGTTAGCAATGCTTGGTATGGCGCTGTTTCTACCCTTCATGACTTCGTTGTTTCATTTTGGGGTGCTGCCTGTAAGTTATTTGTTAGTGATGACGGTTATCGTCAGTGCTATTCTGTTGTTGATTGCAGGGGTGACGGGTAAGCAGGTGTATAGTAGAATTGATTAGTATATTAGTACTAGTTATGGGTAGCCGTTCGGTAGCCACTTCAGGGAAACGGGAAAATGAATACAAATCAGCTAAATGATGCAGCTGTGGTAAACGCGGCCCGACAGTGGAGTGCGACCATGACTGCAGATATATGGCGCTATATTTTTGATGCTGTCGAAGCGCCAATTTTTCTGCATGATCAGAATTATCGATTGTTGCTGGTTAATCGTGCCTACTGTGAGGAAGCGGATATGGCTGAGGCAGATGTGCTGGGTAAATTTTACTGGGAAGTTTTTCCGCTCGGTACTGGGCCATTGCCAGGCTGTAAAGAAATGGCGGAATTCGGGCATGATGGCGTGCATGACGAATTTTTGGTCGGCACGAAGCATTTTCTTTCTACGGGTTATGTTGTCCGTGGTGAAAATAACGAGTTGCGCTACTCGTTGCATCTATTAAGTGATATTACTCAGCGTAAAGAGTCCGAGGCGAAAATCAAGTGGTTTGCTTTCTATGACAGCTTGACCGAGCTGCCTAATCGCCGTCTGTTCAGTGACAGGTTGCAACAGGCTATGTCTAGCAGTAAACGTACTGGCTATTATGGCGCTGTGATGTATCTCGACTTGGATAACTTCAAGCCACTGAATGATACTCATGGGCATGGTATGGGTGATATGTTGTTAATCGAAGTGGCAAACCGGCTTAAAAAATGCGTGCGTGAGACTGATACAGTTGCCCGTATTGGTGGTGATGAGTTTGTAGTGATGCTTGCCGCATTAGATGTGGACAGAGTGGAATCTGAAGTGCAGGCGAGCAACGTTGCAGAGAAAATTCGCATAAGTCTGGCCGAGCCCTATTTGCTGGGATCAACCCATGATGGTCAGGCCGATGCCATAGTTGAACATCATTGCAGTGCAAGCGTTGGCGTCGTGCTGTTTTTTAATAATGAGTGCGGTCAGGATGAAGTACTGCGCCGCGCAGATGTTGCCATGTATAAGGCGAAAGAGGCTGGTCGGAACAGGGTGTTGTTTTACCGGTCTGGAGATTAATTTCGCTACTCGTCTTGTCCATGTAATCCGCATGCTAGCTGGGAATTACATGGTTATACACAGTCAGGTCAGGTGGTCTTACTAACAACATACACGTTTTCCAATTTGAAACGGGTTTTCAGCCAATTACGTATGCGCGTTTGTGTTGTTTTTGAAACTGGTCTGCGAGCCTCCAGATAGACGATCAGTGTGTCATCAGCGGGCATGATAGGCTGGGTGGTATTATCCTGAGCTGTTGCAGCCTGGCTTCTGCCATGGGTAATCATTACCGTTTTTAATTCTGGGTACTGTGCTTGTAATTCAGCCCTGACCTGATCGTATTCTCCCATTTGTTCAGTCTGTTTCTGCTGTTTGTTAATTTCACTTTGTATCGTTGCCTCAAGTTGTTGAATTTTGGCGTTTTTAGCTTCCAGTAAATGTACGCTATTGCGGTACAGATCCTGTTGTATTTCGGTTTTTACCATACTTAAATTGACGTCGTTATTCTGTTCAAAGGTATGTACTATTAATTTCGCAGAATTGAGTTGATATTCCTTAAGCTGGGCATTAAGACGTTCCATCGTATTTTTGTCTAAAGCTTTGCCTGCGATCGTTAGGTTTATCTCCTGACTGACGGGGTCAATTTTCTTTTCCAGGATAAACAAATTCTTTTCGGTACGTGTCACTGACTCAAGATAATGGTTGACCTCGGTTTTGAATACTTCGTGTCTTACCAGTTGGAAAGCCAGATAAACGCTGGGGACGATGGTGATAATTATGGCGGTGGCGATAATTAACTTTGCCCGTTTCTGGCTTTCAATAGAAAGAAAGCTATGTTGCGGCAAGCGCATGAGTTTGACGAACAGCAATGCCGATAAAGCGATGTAAACAGCGTTAATAGTGAATAAATAAAATGCACCTAAAAAGAATATGAGCTGGCCAGTAGCAAGACCGTATCCCGCCGTGCATAAGGGTGGCATTAATGCAGTGGCAATGGCGACACCAGGTATGACCGTGCTTTTTTCTCGGCGTGTAACACCGATGATCCCTGCCATGCCGCCAAACGTGGCTATCAAGACATCCCATAGATTGGGCGCAGTACGGGCAAGCAGTTCAGATTGCGCTTCCGTTAGCGGAGTAAGAAGAAAATACAATGTGGATGTCAGCAGGCTAAGAAAAATGAAAATTCCCAGGCTGCGCAGCGATTGCCGGATTAGCTGAAAATTATGTACGCCGGTTCCATATCCTATGCCCATGATGGGTCCCATCAGTGGGGAGATAAGCATGGCGCCAATAATCACGGCGGTCGAGTTTACATTCAGCCCGATGGATGCCACTAAAATGGCAAACATCAGAATCCACATATTGGTTCCGCGAGTTTTTATACCTTGACGAATGCTGGCTTCGATATCAGCTGGATCATCCATATCGCCGCGCAAATCGAAAGAAGAACGCAATTCGCGTAAAAATAGGTGTTCACGACTCATGACTGATCGTTTCCGCTAAAGTAGAAGCATCTTATTCTATCGCATATTGCTAAACGCTGAACAATTCAGTACCGTGTAGACTCCGTCTTCAAAAAAAGCGACAGATTTCCGTGACCATATTTGAAACTATTGCTGTACTCATCACGCTGGCGGCTATTGCCAGTTATCTGAATCATCGCTTCGTACGATTGCCGTCAACGATCGGCTTAATGGTGATTGCTCTCCTCATGTCCCTCGGCTTCGTAGTGCTTGGCAAGCTAGGATTGGTGGAATTAAGGCACTCAGTCAGCTTTATCCGCTCTATTGATTTTAGTGAAACGCTGCTGCATGGCATGCTCGCTTTTTTATTGTTCGCGGGTGCCTTGCATGTTGATTTGACCGAGCTTGCGACACAGAAATTGCCCGTAGCGGTGCTGTCAACAGTTGGTGTGGTGATCGCAACATTCGTTACAGGATGGCTGTTCTGGTTTGGCATGCATAGCCTGGGATTCGAAATGCCATTTATGTACGCGTTGCTGTTTGGTGCGCTGATTTCACCGACTGATCCCATTGCGGTGCTCGGTATTCTCAAGAGCGCTGGCGCACCTAAGAGTCTGGAAATCAAGATTACTGGTGAGTCTCTATTTAATGATGGTATTGGTGTTGTCGTATTCTTGACCATATTGGCTATTCTGGTCAGTGGCCATGAGCCGCCTGCGTCTGAAGTTGCCATGTTCCTGCTGGAGGAGGCGGTAGGTGGTGTTGGTCTCGGGCTGATTTTGGGATGGGTGGTATTTCGATTGTTGCGATCTGTAGACAACTACCAGGTGGAGGTTTTGCTGACCCTTGCCCTCGCTGCTGGGGGCTATACGCTAGCCGAGGCTATTGCTGTATCCGCACCGATAGCAATCGTGGTCGCAGGGTTGGTCATCGGTAATCAGGGCAGGGCCTTCGCCATGTCGCAAAAAACGCGTGAGCACCTCGATACATTTTGGGAATTGATCGACGAAATTCTTAATGCGGTACTGTTTGTTCTGATGGGGCTGGAGGTATTGGCGCTTACCCTGAACTGGAAGATGATGGAAGCAGGCTTGATTGCGATTGTAGTTGTATTAATTGCTCGCTTTGTTAGCGTGGCGCTACCTATGCAAATAATGCGCTTGTATCGCCCCTTCACCCGTGGTGCTGTCAGGATACTCACTTGGGGTGGGCTGCGTGGCGGTATTTCGATTGCTTTAGCCCTTTCACTTCCTCCATCGCCATATCGTGACTTGATTCTGTCTGTTACTTATGTGGTAGTGGTTTTCTCAGTACTGGTGCAGGGATTGACGCTGGGACATTTGATTCGCGGTGTGAAACGCAAAGACGGTGCCTGAAGCACCAGATTTTGTTGCTGTAGCATTTGCTATGGACGTCCAACTTTAATCCATGCATTTATGCGTGCACACAAGGTTAGCCATGAAACGTATCGCCTCGCTCATAGCACTCACAACCCTGCTCAGTGGTTGTGCAACTCATCAACCACTGGACCCGGCCTTGTTCACTATCGAACAGGGTCGCCTGCCACCGGCAGATATCACGCTTAATATTCCCGGCCTCGGCCCTTGCACCGACAACCCGGATCGGAGCCTGCATCTTGATTCCAGTCAGTCAGTCAATGTGCTGGTACATGGTTGTTTCGGTTCGTCAGGCGAGTTTCGTGGTCTGGCTCAGGTGCTGGCCTTTCATGGCCAGCAGGCGGCATGTTTCACCTACGATGATCGCAACAAACTTACGCGCAGCGCTACCGAATTGCGCGATGCAATCAATCAGCTCGCTGATCAGACGCATATTCCAAAAATCACAGTGATCGGCCACAGCCAGGGCGCATTGATTGCACGCAAATCGCTCACCGAGCTGCCGCTCACATCACCACCTGTTCGCCGACCTGATCTGCGTTTAGTAACCATCTCTGGTCCATTCTCCGGGATCGCATCGGCAAACACGTGCGGCAAAACCTGGCTATATCCGCTCACGCTCGGTCTGCTCCCAGCCAGCTGCTATCTGGTAACGGGAGCAAAGTGGGAAGATATAACCTACTCGTCGCGATTCATCCTTGAGCCGGGAGTGCTTGTCCCTCAAGTCAGCAGTTATCTTAAAATTGATACTGACGAGCGTGGCAGTTGTCGACGGGAAAAAGATGGGCGCTGCGTAGAGAGCGACGACATTTTCTCGTTGGCAGAGCAGCGGAGTCCTTTACACAAAACAGATGTGCGCACCCGGCGAGTAGAGGTGCATGCCGGTCATGTCGAGATCGTTGGCGACAAACACGTTGCACCAACGAAACTTATTGCTGTGCTACAAGAGCAAGGTGTGCTTAATCCGACTAGACCGGAAAGGCTATCGGCCTTCTCCACATTACTCGCGCAGATTTACCAGGCGAATGGCTTCTGAATCAGGCTGCAGACATAACAACTGGCCATCAATCAGCACAAATACGGCTGTTTTGCCTTGAGCTTTAAATTCACCTACGTACCCGTTAATTCAAGCTAATCAAGAAAACTATGAAATTATGATCATTTTTGTGTGTGGCCTTGGCAAAAGGGTTAGGTAGGGAAATTTTTAGTTTGGAGGTCTTGGGTATGGGGTGCAGGTATGTGAGGAAATCAATATTGCGGCGCGATTGATGTTTTTTGTAAGCTAAGAATTAAAAAGCACCTAGGCAATTAAGCGCTAGGTGCTTTTAATTTTGGGGTGAATGATGGGGCTCGAACCCACGACAACCGGAATCACAATCCGGGACTCTACCAACTGAGCTACATCCACCGTTGAAACTTTATTGGCCTGCCCGACAGGAATCGAACCTGTAACCCCCAGCTTAGAAGGCTGGTGCTCTATCCGGTTGAGCTACGGGCAGCTCATGAACCCGATGATGATAACCCGCCTGACGAAATTGGGAAGTCACGAATGACCTGAAGTATGACCTTAACTTGGTCGGGGCGGAGAGATTCGAACTCCCGACATCCTGGTCCCAAACCAGGCGCGCTACCAGACTACGCTACGCCCCGAAGACCGCTACTATACGAGCGTGGCACTAAAATGTCAACTATTGTTTAAGAATTACTACTGGCTTTACGATTTGTTTTTGGGGTGGTTATTTCAGGTTGAAGAGTGATAGGTAAAGATGAGATGATTACATCTTTGATTCGAATTGCTGAAAAAACTATGTCTGCTCAATTGCTCGATGGCAAAAAATTATCTGAAGATATTGTCGCTAAAATTCGTGCGCGGGTGGATGCGCGGGCGGCAGCAGGATTGGTTGTTCCTGCGCTGGCGGTGATACTGGTAGGTGCTGATCCTGCTTCGAGTATTTATGTGCGGAATAAGCGGAATGCCTGTGAGAAGGCGGGTGTGCGTTCGTTGTCTTATGATTTGCCAGCAACAACTACGCAGGCTGAATTGCTGGCATTGATTGATAAACTGAATGCAGATGCAACCGTGCATGGAATATTGGTGCAAATGCCTTTGCCAGCGCAGATAGACCCTGAGTTGGTGATAGAGCGTATCCATCCCAATAAGGATGTGGATGGCTTTCATCCCTACAACATAGGCCGTCTGGCGGTGCGTATGCCGACTTTGCGCTCGTGTACGCCTTATGGGGTGATGCGTTTGCTGGCGTTGGCGCATGATGATTTGAAAGGTTTGAACGCGGTGGTAGTTGGTTCATCGAATCATGTGGGAAGACCCATGGGGCTGGAATTGTTGCTAGCGGGTTGTACGGTGACCACTTGTCATCGTTTTACCAAGGATTTGGCGGGTATGGTTGCTCAGGCTGATGTCTTGGTGGTAGCGGTTGGTAAGCCAGAACTGGTTAAGGGTGCCTGGGTTAAATCAGGCGCAACCGTTATTGACGTGGGTATCAATCGTCTGGATGACGGACGTTTGTGTGGTGATGTGGAGTTCGCTCCTGCCGCAGAACGAGCCTCATGGATTACGCCTGTGCCAGGCGGGGTAGGGCCGATGACGGTGGCGATGTTATTGGAAAATACGCTGCAAGCTGCGGAAATGGCGGATACAAAGTAAAACGCCATACTGAGTAGTATGGCGTATATGGAATATTACTTACCGATGCGTAATGCCAGCTCTGCGGCTTTGCCCGTATAACTACCTGGAGTCATGGCCAGCAGACGCTGTTTGTCGGCATCAGGAATCGCCAGGCCATTGATGAACTGATGCAGGCTTTCACGATTAATTCCTGACTTGCCGCGAGTGAGTTCTTTTAGTTGCTCATAAGCGTTCGCCACGTTGTAACGGCGCATTACGGTCTGGATAGGCTCGGCCAATACTTCCCAGTTGTGATCCAGATCATCAGCCAGACGTGCTGGATTGGCTTCGAGCTTGTTCAATCCGCGTAGGCATGAATCAAATCCCAGTAGTGCATAACCGAGTGCCACACCCATGTTGCGGAGTACTGTGGAGTCGGTCAGGTCGCGCTGCCAGCGTGAGATAGGCAACTTTTCTGCAAGATGGCGTAGTAGTGCGTTGGCGATACCAAGGTTGCCTTCTGCGTTTTCAAAGTCTATAGGATTGACTTTATGTGGCATGGTTGAGGAACCGATTTCACCCGCTTTAACTTTCTGTTTAAAGTAACCAACTGAAATATAACCCCAGATATCACGATTCAAATCTATGAGCACGGTGTTCACACGGCTGATGGCGTCGAATAATTCTGCCATGTAGTCGTGTGGTTCGATTTGTATGGTGTAGGGATTGAAAGTCAGTCCTAAACCAGTGACAAAACGTTGCGCAAAATTTTCCCAGTCGAGATCAGGATAGGCGGATAAGTGAGCATTGTAGTTGCCTACAGCGCCATTGATTTTGCCTAGCATAGGCACGCTCTTGATCTGATCGGACTGGCGTTGCAGACGGTAAACAACGTTGGCCATTTCTTTGCCCAGTGTAGTGGGTGAAGCAGGCTGACCGTGGGTGCGTGAAAGCATGGGTACGGCTGCATGTTCGTGAGCAAGTTCAGTTAAACGGCTGATGACGCTGTTGAGCGCAGGTAACATGACCTTTTCGCGTGCGGCTTTGAGCATGAGCGCGTGAGACAGGTTGTTGATGTCTTCTGAAGTGCAGGCAAAGTGGATGAATTCATTTACCTTGGCGATTTCAGGATTGCTGGAGAAATGCTCACGCAGGAAATATTCTATTGCTTTGACATCATGGTTAGTGGTGCGTTCTATTGCCTTGATGTTTTCGGCATCGGCTTCTGAGAAGTTCGTAACTAATTCATCAAGCTCAGCAATGGTTTCAACCGAGAAAGCAGGAACTTCAGTAATGTTCGGTTCGGCGGCAAGTGCTTTGAGCCATTCGATTTCAACGGTAACGCGATTACGAATTAAGCCAAATTCACTGAAATGGGCGCGTAAAGCTTCGACTTTGGCGGCATAGCGGCCGTCGAGTGGAGAGAGTGCGGTGAGGGCTGACAGGCTCATAATTATGAAGTAATGAGTGATAAAAACATAATTTTACCGTAAACCGACGCTGCTGGCTGAGGTGAGTGGCGAATTTCTGTGAAGAGGGATTTAGAGGGCGTGCAAATCAAGTATAGTAATGGGTTTGCTGTCCAAATATTTTTGAGTTAATGACTACTGCGCTGTCTATTTTAAATCGGGTTTTTGGTTATCCTGCCTTTCGTGGTCGTCAGGCGGAGATAGTCGCGCATGTTGCGGGTGGTGGGGATGCGTTGGTGCTGATGCCGACAGGGGGTGGTAAATCACTGTGTTATCAGATACCTGCATTGCTGCGAGTGGGCACGGGTGTTGTGGTCTCCCCGCTAATCGCGCTAATGCATGATCAGGTCATGGCACTGCGTGAGGTGGGTGTGCGCGCGGCTTATCTGAACTCAGCATTGTCAGCGACAGAAGCAAATGCAGTGGAGCGTGAGTTCATACAGGGGCAGCTGGATATGCTCTATGTTGCACCTGAAAGATTGGTTACGGCGCGGTTTATGGCGTTGTTGGCGCGGGCGCAAGTGGCGTTGTTTGCCATCGACGAAGCGCATTGCGTATCACAGTGGGGGCATGATTTCCGTCCTGAATATATAGGGCTGTCGGTGTTGCATGAGCAATTTCCTGATGTGCCGCGTATAGCGCTGACAGCAACGGCAGATGCGGCAACGCGGGCAGAAATTATCAGTCGCTTGCAGCTGGAAGATGCGCAGCAGTTTGTATCCAGCTTTGATCGTCCAAATATCCGTTATCAAATCGTTGAGAAAAACGACCCGCGCAAGCAATTGTTGGCATTCATACAGGATGAACATCCGCGTGATGCGGGTATCGTTTATTGTTTGTCGCGGCGCAAGGTTGAGGAAACGGCCGAGTGGCTGGAAAAACATGGCATCCGTGCATTGGCTTATCACGCAGGGATGGATGTCGATACGCGACGGCAGCATCAGGACACTTTTCTGCGTGATGAAGGCGTGGTAATGGTGGCGACTATCGCGTTTGGCATGGGTATTGATAAACCCGACGTACGTTTTGTTGCACATCTGGATTTACCGAAAAGTATAGAAGGCTATTATCAGGAAACAGGGCGGGCAGGGCGTGATGGAGCACCTGCCAATGCCTGGATGGCGTATGGTTTGAATGATGTGGTACAGCAACGACGAATGATAGAGAGCGGTGAAGCGCATGCGGAATTTAAGCGTGTTGCGCAAACTAAACTGGATGCGTTGCTGACCATGTGTGAGGCAGTGCGTTGTCGGCGTGTGCATTTGCTGACGTACTTTGGTGAAGAGGCTGAACCATGCGGTAACTGCGATGTGTGCTTGTCACCCCCCGCGACCTGGGATGGTACGGTTGCAGCGCAAAAGGCGTTATCAACGGTATATCGTACCGGCGGGCGTTTTGGTTCAGGGCATTTAATTGATGTGTTGTTAGGGCGGAGTACAGAGAAAGTTCAGCAATGGGGGCATCAAAGTCTGAGTGTGTTTGGTGTTGGTCAGGGTGTGGACGAAACAACCTGGAAAGGTGTGTTGCGTCAGCTGATGGCGCATGGCTATTTGAGCGTTGACCACGATGCGTTTGGCGCACTGGTATTAACGGAAGCCAGTCGCAGCGTGCTTAAGGGCGAGACGCAAGTGTGGATGCGTAAGAGCTCGTCAATTAAACCTGTTAAACGTGGTTCGAGTCGGCCTATTGCCGCGCCTGTGGATGCCGCCGATGATGCGTTGTTTGAAAAATTGCGAGTGTGGCGACAGGCTGCTGCGCGTGAGCATAATGTACCTGCTTACGTGATTTTTCATGATTCAACCTTGGCGCAAGTGGCGCAGCGTCGTCCCGCGACACTGGCTGAACTCGGTGAGATTTCGGGTATCGGTGTGCGCAAGCTGGAAGCTTATGGGGCGGGGATGTTAGCGGTGATAAACGCCGTGGTATGATGTAAGCTTAATATCAATGGGAATGCTGCTTTGAATACAAATAACAATGATGTGCTGCGTAGTATTCGTTACGCCATGGATTTGCCTGATGCGGCGATTGCTGACATGGTGAAAATTGCAGGCGGCGAGTTGGCGGTGGCTGAAATTGCAGGGTTACTGAAAAAGGAAGATGACGCGGACTTTGTTCCCTGTGAAGATGAATTATTGATGCGATTTCTGGATGGGCTCATTATTAAAAACCGTGGCCCCAGTGACAAGCCTGCTGTGCCAGCACAATTAAGTAATAATCTGATTCTTAAAAAGTTGCGTATTGCTTTTGAATTAAAAGAAGATGATATGCATGACATTATTGCGCTGGGAGGTTTTGAGTTGTCCAAGCCAGAACTGAGCGCATTATTCAGAAGTACTGACAGTAAAAATTATCGTCATTGCGGCGATCAGTTATTGCGATATTTTTTACGTGGATTGAGCTTGCGTTTGAGAGGGTAACGGAAAGTGGCTGCGCTAGATCCTTTGCATGGCGTGACGTTAGAAATGATACTGACGCAGTTGGTCGCGCACTATGGTTGGGCGGAAATGGGTCAGCAGATCAATATACGCTGCTTTACGCATGATCCCAGTATTAAATCCAGCTTGAAGTTTTTACGTCGTACACCTTGGGCACGCGCTAAAGTTGAGGCTTGGTATGTCGATGCAATCAGTGTAGGGGATTTAGGGAACGATAACTATGAAAGATAGAAATAGCTTATTGCTGGCGACCAGAGCTGAATTTGAGCGGGTGTATCTGGAAGCTTTTGATATATTCCGCCCTAAGTGCATAGAAGATGCATTTCATCAGGCAGACACAACTCATTCTTCAGTTGAGCAACATCATTTATTAACCGCACGTGGCATATTGATGGAGCGCCACACCATCCTGCGGCAGAATTTATTGGCGGCAATGGCACATTTGCTGAATCGTAGTTTGCAAACAACGTACAGCCATGATCGCCCGATTTTTCAAAAAAATACCAATGCGTTGTCACTGGTTGATACCGCTGATTTTGAAGATGAATTGCAGCTGGGTGCGTTTACCGATCAATTTCGGAAAGAGGCTGAAGAGCAGCTACGGGATCTGAATATCCGTATAGCATTGCTATTTGGTCAGGATGATATCAAAGAACGTGAAAATCCGTTCAGGCCTTATTTGATTTCCCGTTCGCTTGCCGACGCAACTGGTATGTTGGCTGTGCCACTCGATATTGGGCACAGGTTAACAATATTGATGGCGGATGGAATGGCGACGCAGGTTGATGGTATTTATGCCAGCGTTAATGCCTTCATGTCACAGCATGGCGTTGCGGCAGAATTGCCCCTTAAAATCAGAAAATCACCGAATGCAACTGCACCATTACCCTTGAATGAGGATGCTGGTTTTGCAGATGAAGGTACTGCCACGTCGAGTCCTGTGCCACCACAGGCTGCACCTGGTACAACACCTCAATTTGCGAATATGCCACGTCAGTCAGGACAAGTTGCTCAAGGTTCAGGTGCGGCACAAGGCATAGACCAGTTTTTGCAGAATATACAATCCATGGTGGCCAATGCGGGCACACAGGCCGTAGGCGCAATGGCGGATGCTGTGGCACAAAACGTAGTGGGCGAGCAATCTAATGGCTCACCTGAGCCAGCTAGTCAGGCACCGAATGGTGTGACGCAAGCTTCGGATGAGGCGCGTATCGATAAGTTGCTGGCGATGATGCAACAGTATAGTCAGCAAACGGCAACCCCAGGCGCCTTAACTTCTCCTGCGGCCACTGCTTCAGCTGCGACAGCTGCCAATACACAACCGCCTGCGATGATGACACGTATTATGGATAATCTGCGCGCCCTTGCTACGGGTGGTGTCATGGGTGCATCGGCGGCGCAGGCAGGGAGTGGCGCGTCTGCGGGAGCTGCTGCTTCATTTCAGTCTGATAATGCGGGTGGTGCTGCGGCTGCGCAGTCTACGTCAGGTGCAACTGGCTGGATGGGCGGCGTGCAAAAAGTAGGCGCTGCATTAAAACAATTCTTTACATCGGGAACAAGTAATCCTCATGCAAACTCGATGGGAGCCGGTCCACGTATAGTCACTGTGCAATTAGCGCAGTCAGTTGATGATTTGCTGCATACACAAACCCCTAGCACGGAGGATATGACCAATAGTGAGGGGCGTATTCGTAACCTGTTGCTGGAGCAACGTGCAGCTTTGACTGAGCAAACTGAAGTCGTCGATGAGCAAATGACGATAGACGTAGTAGCGATGCTGTTTGAGTTTATTCTGCAGGATCATCGCGTCCCTGCTGAAGTACGGGCGCAATTGGGTCGCTTGCAATTCCTGGTGTTGAAAATGGCGTTGCGCGATCCGACGTTGTTGACGCAAAAAGGGCACCCAGTACGTTTGCTGATTAACCGTATTGGTAGTATCTCAGTTGGTTTGAAGAAAATCGACCCCAGCAGTGAACGGGTCAGCAATGAAATTTGCCACATAGTTGAATCCTTGCTGGACAACGCAACACAGAACCCGACTGAGTTTTCTGCCTATTTTGCCCGTATGCTGGATGATTTTGATGTGTTCGTGGCGGCTGAGTTACGTAAGAATGATGAGCAGGTCAATCAGGCTGTCGCTGCGATTGAGGATATTAAAAATCGTACGTTACGTTTTGCCCATATTTCTGCACAAATGGCAGAAATACTGTCTGGGGTGAAGCTGGATACGTATTTCTACGAGTTTCTTTCCAATACTTGGGTGCAGGTCATCGAGCGCGCCGAAACTGTCGATATGGCGCGCGCTACACGCTATCGTGCGTTAGTGCCTGACTTGGTATGGAGTATCGCGCCTAAAATTGATGTGTATGACCGTGAAGAGCTGGCTGCGATTTTGCCTATCATGATTAATACGTTGCGCGATGGTTTGTCTATGATAGCCTGGCCTGCTGACAAGCAACGTGAAATGATAGATTGGTTGTTCGATGCGCATGGCAGGGCGTTGCGGATTACGGTGGATACGGACACCTTTCAGGTGCCTAGTTTGCCAAACATGCATACGAATTTTGAATCATTGGTTAGCAATGCTGTGGTTAAAACAGTTCCACCGACAGCCAGCGAGTTACGCGCTGCTGAGAAGGTGCTGACCGATGCCGCTGCGTTGGTGCCAAATGCTGCCATAGCAACAGTTAACCAGTTCGCTGAACATGAGTTATTGGCTGAATTAAATCTGGATGATATAGAAGGTGTTGATTTTGGTACCGATGCTGTTGACGCTTATGAAGATGAAAGCGTCAGTGAGCGTTTGTATAATGGTATCAATATTGAAATCAAATTGAGTGTTCGACCAACACGAGCCAAGTTGAGTTGGGTCAGTGAAGATGCGGGCAACTTATTGTTAACGCTGGATGATGCAAAACTGCCTATGGTGATGAGCGTTAAGGCATTCAGGCGGCTTTATAATCATGGACGTGTGCACTTCCTCGAGGATGAAATGTTGTTTGAACGTGCAGTGAAATCCTTGCTGGATGCGGCTGAACATATGGATGCGAACGAGGTTGAATAAGGTGCTCGTACGCATACTGGGTAAAACTCTGATTTTGCCATTTCAGATGCGCTTGAGTACGGCACGTTCAGCTATAGCGGCATTACCTTATGTACAGATTTTTCCAACAGCAGATTTAGCGCGTTTTAATTTACGCGGTCTCACTCCCGAAATGTTCTGTGTGAACATCGCAGACCAGATTAATGTCCGAGGTTTGTTGTCGGGCACAGTTGAAAATGAACAGCAGATTCTTGTCGCGCAGTGGCTGATAGATGAAGATGAATACCGTGCTGCGTTACAGGTCAAACCAGATCATGCTTATTGGGTTGCGCGACTGGCGCAGATACATGGATATCTGCCCACACTGGATGAAGAATTTGTTGAAATTGAGCAACTTGTCGATGGCGTCCATGGTTATCGGCTGACCGTGGTTACTGCAGATATAGGTGACAAAATTGCACCATATGCCAGTTACCAATTTGATAGTTATCAAGCACATGAGTGGCTAGGGCTGGTGCCTGATAATCAATATTTATCAGAATTACGTCTGCATTTAGCGGACACTTTGCAAAATATCGCCCAGGCGGGTGTGAAATTAACAGCAGTATTTGATGAAACCGATTATGCGGGCGTAGCCCATGAACAGGATTGAATATGACCAATGAAGTAAATCCGGGAAATACAGGCGATTTGCGCGCTGACTCTTTGTACTACCACGAGTTTCCTATCCCGGGAAAGTTGTCGATAGAAGTATCCAAACCAGCGGCAACGCAACGAGATTTAGTGCTGGCATACAGTCCTGGTGTAGCCGAGCCTGTTCGTGAAATTGCGGCTGATCCTGAAAATGCCTATCGTTACACTATGAAAGGTAATCTGGTGGCGGTGATTTCCAATGGCACGGCGATACTGGGTCTGGGGAATTTAGGCGCACTGGCTTCCAAACCTGTGATGGAAGGTAAGGCGTTGTTGTTCAAGAAATTTGCAGATATTGATGCAATTGATATCGAAGTGTCGAGTGAAGACATTGAGACGGTGATTAGTACGGTTGCCAATATTGCAGTCAGCTTCGGTGGTATCAATCTGGAAGATATTGCCGCGCCAGCGTGCTTTGAAATAGAAAATCGGCTTAAGGCCATGCTTGATATACCTGTATTCCACGATGATCAACACGGCACAGCGATTATTGTTGCAGCAGGACTGGTTAATTCACTCAAAATCTCAGGTAAAAAACTATCAGATGTGCGTATCGTGCTGGTGGGTGCGGGTGCAGCAGGAACTGCATCGTTGCGCCTGTTGTTGACGTTGGGTGCAGATAAATCCAAATTGCTGGTGGTGGACAGGGTCGGCGTGTTGCATACGGGGATGACGGATTTGCCTCCGCACCATGCGTTTTTTGCGGCGGATACAGACGCGCGTACCTTGGCGGATGCGTGTGTGGGTGCTGATGTGTTTATTGGTACGTCAGCTCCAAATTTGCTGACACCTGAGATGCTGGCCAGTATGGCGGCTGATCCTGTGGTATTCGCGATGGCGAATCCTGATCCGGAAATTACACCTGAGCTGGCCAAGGCGACACGCGATGATGTGATTATTGCGACTGGGCGCTCGGATTATCCGAACCAAGTAAATAACGTGTTGTGCTTCCCTTATTTGTTCCGTGGGGCACTTGATGCACGCGCGAAGGCGATTACCGATGAAATGAAAATGGCGGCGGTACACGCGATTGCAGCATTGGCGCATGAACCTGTGCCAGATGAGGTGTTGCGTGCATATAACCTGACCGAGCTGTCATTTGGTCGCGAGTATATCTTGCCGAAACTGACTGATCCACGTTTGAAAGAACGAGTGGGTTCGGCTGTTTATCAAGCAGCAAAAGCCGGCGCGTAATGCGCTAGGTGTTAATGGACAAGATTCTAGCAGCCAGCCAGCATTCGCGTTATTTAGCGCGGCTGTTGGCAGCTGACGCTGACTTTGCGACACAGTTAGCTGAACGTTTGGCAACGCCTTGGCATGCTGCCGCGATGCAAGCCATGATAGATGCAGCAACTATTACTGATGTGGCAAGTTTGCAGCATGTGTTGCGTAAACTCCGCCAGGCTGTGATGGCGCAGATGATAGTGCGGGATTTGGCTGGGCTGGCGGATGTGCATGAAGTCATGCGGATGTGCACAGACTTGGCTGAAGTCACCGTGCGGCATGCACTGAAATTTCATACCGAGTTGCTTGCACAAGTTCACGGCAAGCCCATGAATGCCGATGGCACGCCTATGCAGTTGGCAGTGATAGGTATGGGCAAGCTCGGCGGTGCCGAACTGAATGTGTCGTCGGACATAGACTTGATTTACCTTTATGCCGATGAAGGTGAAACCACTGGCGATAAGCCGCTCTCTTATCATCAATTTTTTGTTTTGCTGGCTAAAAAAATAGGCCTGGCGATTTCTGAAATTACCGCTGACGGCTTTGTTTTCCGTGTTGATACTCGTCTGCGGCCATGGGGAGACGCAGGGCCGCTGGCGATGAGCTATGGTGCATTTGAAGACTATTTGCTAGTACATGGGCGGGAATGGGAGCGTTATGCATGGATCAAAGGTCGAGCGTTATCAGGTAGCCATCTTTCTGAACTGAATGCGATAGTCCGACCATTTGTGTATCGTAAATATCTGGATTTTAATGCTTTTTCGGCAATGCGTGATTTGCATGCGCAGATCCGTCGTGAGGTTGTTCGTCATGATAGGGTCGATAATATTAAACTGGGTCCGGGTGGTATACGCGAGATAGAGTTTATTACTCAGGTATTCCAGTTGATTCGTGGCGGGCAGTTAAGCAAGTTGCAAAACAAATCCACTCGAGCAGTGTTGCCGATGCTAGCGGTAATCGGCAGTTTGCCCCCCGCAGCGGCGAGTGAGTTGTTGGAAGCCTATTATTTTTTGCGTAATCTGGAACACAGGTTGCAATATATAGATGATGCACAAACACAGAAACTGCCCAAGCTACCTGAGGATCAGGCACGAATTGCAGCGAGTATGGATTTTGTTGATTATGTCCAATTTTTGGTTGAGCTGAACAAGCATCGTGCTAATGTCACTCGACATTTTGATCAGGTTTTTTCAGTACCGCAAGACGATGGTGCAACGCATCCGTTAAGTGCCCTATGGCTGGGTGCCTTGAGCGAAGTGGCTGCTGTTGAGCGACTTGAAAATTTGGGATATGACGATGCTGCTGGTGTTTATCAACGTTTGCAATTAACGCGGCGTGGTACACGATATGTGCAATTGCCCGACAAAGCTAAGCATAGGCTTGATGTGCTGGTGCCTGAAATCATCGCATTAGCAGCAACCTTGCCGCCACGCGACGCGACGCTGTCGCGGATGCTGGATTTGCTCGAAACTGTTGCACGGCGGTCTGCTTACTTAGCGCTGCTTATTGAATATCCCGCACCTTTGCGTCAGTTGGCGAAATTATGTGCAGCCAGTCCTTGGGCAGCGCAGTACTTGTCGAATAATCCCATGCTGCTGGACGAGTTGATTGATGCGCGGGTGCTTTATGCACTACCTGATTTAAGTGTGCTGCGACAAAGCTTGCATGAGCAAATGCTGGAGCTGGATGGTGATACTGAACGTCAAATGGATGCAATGCGCCATTTCCGTCAGCGTGTGACATTGCATTTGCTGGCGCAGGATATTGCGGGGGTGCTGCCATTGGAGCAGTTGTCGGATTATCTGTCTGATCTGGCAGCGCTCATACTGGAGGAAGTCATACCGTTGGCGTGGGCTGGTGTACAAAACCGTCATTATCCTTATCCAAAATTTGCCATCATAGGTTATGGCAAGCTGGGTGGCCGTGAGATGGGTTATGCCTCTGACCTGGATGTGGTGTTTTTATATGAGGATGACGCGCCTGATGCTGCCGTGCATTATGCACGCCTGGCACAGCGTATCAATACATGGTTGTCGAGTACGACTGCTGCGGGCATGTTGTATGAGACGGATTTGCGTTTGCGACCTGATGGCGCTTCAGGTTTACTGGTAAGTAATATAGAAGCGTTCAGCGATTATCAACAACACCACGCCTGGACTTGGGAACATCAGGCGCTGACTCGTGCACGTTTTGTTGCTGGGGATAAGCGGGTTGGTGAGTTGTTTGAACCTATCCGTTGCAAAATTCTTCGACAGCAGCGAGATAGGGAAAAGCTGCGAGACGATATTAGTGTCATGCGTCAGAAAATGCATGATGGGCATCCTAATCGTAGTGAACTGTTTGATATTAAACATGATGCAGGTGGCATTGTGGATGTTGAATTCATTGTTCAATATCTGATATTGGCTTACAGCGCTACACACTGTGATTTGACTGGCAATATCGGTAATCTGGCGTTGCTTAAAAAAGCAGCAGAGCTGGATCTGATCAATACAGCGCAGGCTGAGTCTGTGCGTATGGCTTATCGCCAGTTCAGGCAGCTGCAGCATGTATTACGTTTGCAGGGTGTTGATGCCGCCCGTGTAGAATATGCGCAAATTGCACCACATGCGGAGGCGGTTAAAGCGTTGTGGATGCATATATTCGCCGCAAAATAAGTTACAATTGAAAATTATCTTAAAGTCTCTGGAGTATATGCAATGTCTATGTCTGACCGCGATGGTTTAATTTGGTATGACGGCAAAATGGTTGCCTGGCGTGATGCCACTACCCATGTCTTAACTCACACTCTGCATTATGGTATGGGCGTGTTTGAAGGCGTGCGCGCGTATAAGACTGCTGAAGGTACGGCAATATTCCGTTTGCAGGAACATACTGACAGACTGTTCCGTTCTGCGCATATTCTGGGTATGAAATTGCCGTTTGATAAGGAAACGCTGAAAGCTGCGCAGTTGGCAGCGGTGCGTGAAAATAATCTGGAATCTGCCTACTTACGTCCGATGGCATTTTATGGTTCGGAAGCGATGGGCATCTCTGCCAAGAATTTATCTACGCATGTGATCGTTGCCGCCTGGACTTGGGGTGCTTACATGGGTGCTGAGGCACTGGAAAAAGGTATTCGCGTTAAAACTTCATCCTTTGCACGTCATCACGTCAACATCACCATGTGTAAAGCCAAGGCGAATGGTAACTACATGAACTCTATCCTGGCACATCAGGAAGCGGTACAAGATGGTTATCAGGAAGCTTTGTTACTGGATGTGGATGGCTTTGTGGCTGAAGGTTCGGGTGAGAACGTATTTATCGTTCGTAATGGCAAACTTTATACGCCTGACCTGACCAGTGCGCTGGAAGGCATTACCCGCGACACCATAGTGCAATTGGCGGGTGAAATAGGGCTGCAAGTTGTAGAGAAACGTATTACACGTGATGAGGTCTATAGTGCGGATGAGGCTTTCTTTACGGGTACCGCTGCTGAAGTAACGCCTATACGCGAACTGGATAATCGTATGATAGGTACGGGTGAGCGTGGCCCTGTTACAACCCAGCTGCAAAAAATGTATTTTGATTGTGTGACAGGCAAAGCGCCTAAGCATGCTGACTGGTTAAGTTATATTTGAGAATGAACATGGCACAACACGATAATACAGAACGTTTCATAGAAGTCGGTGCAGAAGATTTACCTTTGCATTGCCCTACGCCAGAGATGATAGCCTGGAATTCGCATCCACGTGTATTTCTGGATGTGGTGGATACAGGTGAGGCATTGTGTCCGTATTGCGGCACGACATTCAAACTAAAAGCCGGTACTGTGGTGCATGGGCATTAAACAGGATAAGCGCCTAATATGAACTAATGGACATCGTATGGTGTCCATTTTTCGTTGATAAATTTGAATGTTAAATTGAATGACTAACCCCTTTTCCTCGACTGCAATGTTTGCATCCGAGCGTCCACGTCGCGCCTATCTGGAATTGCGGGTGCGACGCAGTGTGCTGGTCGCAGGGGTATTGTCATTATTGATACATGTGGCAGTTTTGGTTTTTGTGCCAAAATTACCACCGCAATCTGCTGAAAGTGGTGTGCAGGGTGGGGACTCGGTGTTGGCGGTGCAGCTGGCTCCGCCAGACAAACCGTCTCATCAACAGCCTCCTGTGCCAACTAGCAAGCCTGCTGTTAAACCAAGCAAGGCTACACCAGTAAGGACGAAGGCGCATCTGTCCAGACCTGTTTTAGCCACGAATCAAGCTAATGCGACTTTTGTCGTGCCGAAGTCACCGCCTGATGTTGTGCAAGCTACGCCATCTAAGTTAAATCCCAACGATTTCCCAGATATGCAGTCATATATTGCAGCGCAGCGTATTGCGGCGGGTGGTGCTGAGGCCGTGTCTGCGCCTAGCGCTGAGCAAACGCGTGATGATGTGATTAAACGTAATCTGAAATCGGGAGGGACGAATGGGATATTTAGAATAATACGTATGGATAGTTATACCGCTGAGTTTTCGTTCCGAGGCTGGACCAATGATTACAGTAATGCGCGGCGGGAAGTAATAGAAGTTGAGAAGGGAGATAGTCCTGATATAGAACGTGCGATTATTCATAAAATGATAGACTTGATTCGGCGTTATTATAAAGGCGATTTTCAGTGGGATTCGCAGCGGTTGCATCGTGTTGTTACTTTGTCAGCCAAGCCAGTTGATAATGCGGGATTGGAAGACTTCATGCTGCGTGAGTTTTTTCAGGGCGATGGTCAGTTACGTTAAAGCGAGGAGAATTAGATGAACAAGTTATTGTTGTGTGTCATGTTGGGTTGTTCCGTACCAGTAGTGAGTTTTGCCGCATCGCCTGCGGAGGTTGTACAGGCCGCCCCATTGAAAATGGTGATACAGGTGAGTGATGCTGACGCTAAAAAATGGAATCTGAGCTTAAATAATGCGATGAATGTGCAAAAAGAACTCGGTAAAGATGGTAGTGTCATTGAGATTGTCGCTTTTGGGCCAGGTATCAATATGTTGAAATTTGATTCCGAAGTAGGTGGCAGAGTGCAGGATGCTTTGGCCGCGGGGATTAAGATTGTGGCATGTGAAAACAGTATGCACGGAATGCAATTAAAACCAGAGGATATGCAGGTTGGCATTGGTTATGTTAAAGCCGGTGTGGTAGAAATTGCCCGTAAAGAGCTGGCTGGTTACGCTTATATTCGCCCGTAAATACTGTTTTTAATCAAATACCACTGTTTTGTTGGCGTAGAGTAAAACGCGGTTTTCGATATGCCAGCGTACAGCGCGGGACAGTACTATTTTCTCTAAATCCGCACCGCGACGTATTAAATCATCCAGATCGTCTCGGTGCGAAATGCGGGCGACGTCTTGTTCAATGATGGGGCCGTCGTCCAGTGTTTCGGTAACGTAATGGCTGGTCGCGCCTATGAGTTTAACGCCACGTTCAAATGCGCGGTGATAGGGCTTAGCACCATGAAATGCAGGCAAAAATGAGTGGTGGATATTGATAATCCGACTTGGATAATGGCGAATAAAATCGGATGATAATACCTGCATGTATCGCGCGAGTACGATGAAATCTATGTGATGGTGACGCAGGATGGCGAGTTGGGTAGCTTCTGCATCCGCTTTGTTGTTTTTATCGATGCTGACGTGTTGAAACGGAATGCCGTAGGCATCGGCTAGCCATTTTGTGTCAGTATGGTTACTGATGATAATGGGGATGTTGCAGTTGAGTTCTCCTGCCTGATAACGGTAAAGCAAATCAGCTAAACAATGATCGTAGCGAGAGACAAAGATCGCCAGTCGAGGCTTGCTGCCAGAACTGGCCAAGCGCCATTGCATCTGAAAACGTGTGGCAATCGGCGCAAACGCAGTGTTGAAATCGACAAGATCGAGATCAAAACCTTGTAAATCCCACTCCACCCGCATCAGGAACAAACCTAACTCTGCATCTTGATGTTGATCTGCATGCAGGATATTTGCGTTGTGCTGATATAAAAAATCAGCAATTGCAGCTACCAGACCTTTTTGATCTGGGCAGCTGATTAACAAAATAGCGGTGGTTTTGTGCGACATGGCTAGCTCCTGTGAGCGCGGTATTATAATCCTAGAAACGGCAGTTGACCGCTAGTTTGTTGAGTTAACATCATCATCATGTTTAACGCTTATTTTGGTGATTTACTTGTCACCTGTTTGGTGACTACGCTACCCGTTGAATTGCACGCCCCTCACGGCACATGGCGGCGTTGCTTCGCACCTGAATGGAATGACCATTCAGGATTGTCGCGCCTTGCCCTGCACCCCGATGTGCGCACACTTCAACGTGTTCAACCGCCGTTTCTAGGATAAGCGATAGTTGATACTAGCGTAATTGCAACAGTGTGTAGATTATTTAATAACTCGTGTTTGCCCCGGGCGCTGGCGATACTGGGTTTCTTTGGGTGGCTTAGTTGCTGCACGCGCCACCAGCGGATCTACATCTTGCTGTAATTGTTGGCGTTGCGCAGTGGTTAAACTGGCATTGCGACAGATGGCATGGCGTACATTAGGATCGCGGTCATTGACGCACATGTCTATCATTTCTGGGGTAAGGTCGGGGCGTTTGGCTATACACAGGCGGATGACGTGATCCTGATCAGCGATAAGGGCGGTGATTTCATCCATGTTCAGGTCGGCACGGCGTGCAAAATAGCATTTAATGACCATCCATTGTTCTCGGACCATAAAAGGGCGGTAAGCCTCTGGTAGACTGTCGCTCAGCGCTAAATCGAGTCGCTCTGCGAGGGGGAGTGCTTTGTATTGTTTTTCTAAATGAGGCATTCTTGAAATCCTAGCTTTCCAATATGAACGAACTATGAAAAAATGTACCTATATTGTAACGGATTAAATTTAGGTGGCGAATATGATCGACAAGGATGGGTACAGACCCAATGTCGGCATCATTCTCTGTAACGCCAGAAATGAGGTGTTTTGGGGTAAGCGAGTACGGCAACATGCTTGGCAGTTTCCACAAGGCGGTATTGACCACGGTGAAAGTCCTGAACAGGCAATGTACAGGGAGCTGATGGAAGAAGTGGGGTTGGCGCCGGAGCATGTACGTATTCTTGGGCGTACACAGAACTGGCTGCGCTATGATGTGCCACGGCATTGGTCGCGGCGTGATTGCCGTGGGCATTATCGTGGACAAAAGCAGATCTGGTTTTTGTTGCGCTTGACTGGGCGTGATTGCGATGTGTGTTTACGCGCATCGACACATCCAGAGTTTGATGCTTGGCGTTGGAATAGTTATTGGGTGGCAATGGATACAGTAGTTGAGTTCAAACGTGATGTGTATCGCGCGGCGTTGTCAGAGTTGGCGCATTATCTGGATAGGGATCATGAGCGTCGCCACACACCACACGGTGAGGTTGGCTTGTTGGTGGATGCATCCAAATGATGAAGTTGATATTTGAGTCATTTGATCGTGCTGTTTACTATGTAGAAAATACGAGCCCTGCGGTGTTTTATTTAGCGGATAAAGAAGGTGGTGGTATTTTAATTAATACCCCATCGTTTTCTGATGCGTTATTGGCGGAAGTCAATGTGATAATGCCGCTCAAGTTTATTTTTTATCCCAGTTATTTTGGCGCGCAGGATGTGGATGTCTGGCGCTCTGCAAGTGGTGCACAGTCCATGGCTTATGGTCATGAGGCAAAACGTATTAAAGGTGCGATAGATCTGGTGCTGGACAGAGAAAATCGTTTTTCACGCACTATTGATTTTCTGCCTATGTCAGGACGTACTGAGAGCAGTTGTGCACTGCGCTGCAAAAATAAACCGGGCATGGTGTTCTTCGGCCCTATCTTGTCGATGGGTGAGTCAGGCTGGCCGACATTGGCCGCACAAGATAATGATTATTCATTTGAAAATCGCATGTTCGGCACATTGGGTTTGCAAGACGTGAAATTTGAATATGCATTTACTGACGATTTTGACCCGCAAGCCAGCCAATATGGCCCTGGTGCGGATGTTGCAATACAGCGCGAGTTGGCGCATGTATTTGATTGAGATTTTTTAAGGTTATTAGATAAATATGGCAATTTCAGAGTTACAAATACAAACCGCATTAAAAACCGCAATTGATCCAAATACACGTAAGGATTTTGTTACCAGTAAAGCAATACGCAATATCAAAATTGATGGCGATAACGTTGTGCTTGATGTGGTACTAGCTTATCCAGCGCAGAGTCAGTTGGATGTGATACGTCAAATTGTGGTTGATAAACTTCAGACTGTGACAGGTATAGGCCGTATTGAAATTAATGTGAGCTTTAAAATAGTCACCCACAGTGTGCAGCGTGGTGTGAAGCTGATACCAAATGTGAAAAACATCATTGCTGTGGCGTCTGGTAAGGGTGGTGTGGGTAAATCGACTACGGCAGTGAATCTGGCGCTGGCCCTGGCTGCTGAAGGTGCCAAGGTGGGTATGCTCGATGCGGATATTTATGGGCCTTCACAACCCACCATGTTAGGCATACAAGGCCGTCCTGAATCACGCGATGGCAAAAGTCTGGAGCCGATGGAAGCGCATGGCTTGCAAGTCATGTCGATAGGTTTTTTGATAGATGCGGAAACACCTATGGTGTGGCGTGGTCCTATGGTGACGCAGGCGCTGGAGCAGTTGTTGAACGATACTCGCTGGCGAGATCTGGATTATCTGGTGGTGGACTTACCACCAGGTACAGGTGATATTCAATTGACCTTGGCCCAACGTGTACCTGTTACAGGTGCAGTTATCGTTACCACGCCACAAGACATTGCGCTGATAGATGCGCGTAAAGGACTGAAAATGTTTGAAAAAGTCGGAATTCCGATTTTTGGTGTGGTTGAAAATATGAGCATCCATATTTGCAGCAAGTGTGGTCATGAGGAACACATATTCGGTGAAGGCGGTGGCGAAAAAATGTCGGGTGATTATGACATTGAATTCCTTGGCGCATTGCCACTGGATATCCGCATACGTCAAGAAGCCGATAATGGTGCGCCGACTGTGGTGACAGCACCGAATAGCCGTATTGCCGAAATTTATAAACAAATTGCGCGCCGTGTTGCGGTCAAGGTTGCTGAACAAGCACAAGACCATAGCAGTGCGTTCCCTAAAATTGTTATTCAGAATACCTGATCATGTCTATTAAAGCAGATAAGTGGATACGTAAGATGGCGGAGCAACACGGCATGATAGAACCGTTTGAGCCAGGCCAGGTACGTGAAGTTAATGGTAATAAAATTGTGTCGTATGGCACATCGAGTTACGGTTACGATATTCGTTGCGCCAATGAATTCAAGTTGTTTACTAATATCAACTCGACCATCGTTGATCCGAAAAACTTTGACCCAAATTCGTTTGTTGATGTGGTCGGTGATTCGTGTATTATTCCGCCGAATTCATTCGCGCTGGCGCGTACGGTCGAATATTTCCGCATTCCGCGTAATGTGTTGACGATATGTCTGGGCAAATCTACTTATGCGCGTTGCGGCATTATTGTGAATGTCACACCGTTTGAGCCAGAGTGGGAAGGCTACGTGACCTTGGAGTTTTCCAATACGACCCCTTTGCCTGCGCGTATTTATGCTAATGAAGGTGTGGCACAGGTATTGTTCTTTGAAAGTGATGAAGTTTGTGAAACTTCATACCGTGACCGCGGTGGTAAATATCAAGGTCAGACTGGTGTCACATTGCCGACAATATAGAGTGCTATGATGTCTCGGCATCTTAACAAACCGCCAAGATGCCATCTTGGCGGTTTCATTTTTTAGCTTGGCTGCGTTATTGACGTGGCTTTAGGGAGTAGTGATGAAATTTCGTTTCCCCATCGTAATTATTGACGAAGATTTCCGTTCTGAGAATGCCAGTGGTCTAGGTATTCGTGCCTTGGCGCAAGCGCTTGAGCGTGAAGGTACAGAAGTGTTGGGCGTAACCAGCTATGGTGATTTGTCCAGCTTTGCACAACAGCAAAGTCGCGCTTCCGCTTTTATTTTGTCTATCGATGATGAAGAGTTTTCTTCACCTACAGCAGCTGACCAGGCTGTTGCGCAGTTACGTGTGTTTGTTGAAGAAATTCGGTTTCGTAATAGTGAAATTCCGATTTTCCTCTATGGCGAAACGCGTACCTCACGACACATTCCTAACGATGTGTTGAAAGAGTTGCATGGCTTTATTCACATGTTTGAAGACACACCTGAGTTTGTTGCCCGACATATATTGCGTGAAACTAAAACCTATCTGGATTCACTCGCGCCACCATTTTTCCGTGCGCTGACGCATTATGCTTCAGACGGCTCATATTCATGGCATTGCCCTGGGCACTCGGGTGGTGTGGCATTTTTGAAAAGTCCTGTAGGGCAGATGTTCCATCAGTTCTTTGGTGAAAATATGCTGCGTGCTGACGTCTGTAATGCGGTGGAAGAGTTGGGTCAATTGCTTGATCATACCGGCCCTGTTGCGGCTTCTGAGCGCAATGCGGCGCGTATTTTTGGTGCTGATCATTTGTATTTCGTCACTAATGGTACATCGACTTCTAATAAAATCGTTTGGCACTCTACAGTTGCACCAGATGATATTGTGGTGGTTGACAGGAACTGCCACAAGTCAGTATTGCACGCCATTATCATGACGGGTGCGATTCCCGTCTTCCTTACGCCGACCCGTAACCATTACGGTATTATCGGTCCAATCCCGCTGGAAGAATTCAAGCCTGAAAATATTCAGAAAAAGATTGATGCAAACCCGTTCGCGCGTGGTGTTAAAACCAAACCACGTGTGCTGACTGTGACGCAGAGTACTTACGACGGTGTGCTATACAACGTGGAAACCATTAAATCGATGCTGGATGGCGAGATTGATACTTTGCATTTTGATGAAGCCTGGTTGCCGCATGCAACTTTCCATGACTTTTATCATGACATGCATGCCATTGGTCGTGACCGCCCAAATTGTAAAGAATCAATGATATTTGCTACACAATCCACCCATAAAATGTTGGCTGGTTTATCGCAGGCGTCGCAAATTCTGGCGCAAGATTCAGAAACGCGCAAACTTGATAGAGATGTGTTTAATGAAGCTTTCCTGATGCATACTTCTACCAGTCCTCAGTATGCGATTATCGCGTCATGTGACGTTGCTGCTGCAATGATGGAGCCTCCAGGTGGTACCGCGCTGGTTGAGGAGTCCATTATGGAAGCGCTGGATTTCCGCCGTGCTATGCGTAAAGTTGATGAGGAATTTGGTGATTCATGGTGGTTTAAAGTATGGGGCCCTGAGTATTTGGCCGAAGAAGGTGTGGGCGAGCGTGATGACTGGATATTGCGTGCTAATGAGCGTTGGCACGGGTTTGGTGATTTGGCTGACGGCTTTAATATGCTGGATCCAATTAAATCAACTATTATCACACCGGGTCTGGATGTTGATGGTGACTTCGCTGAATCCGGCATGCCTGCGGCTATTGTTACCAAATATCTGGCTGAGCATGGTGTGATAGTTGAAAAAACTGGTTTGTACTCATTCTTTATCATGTTTACCATTGGTATCACCAAAGGCCGCTGGAATACCATGCTGACTGCGTTGCAGCAGTTCAAGGATGAATATGATCGCAATCAGCCATTATGGCGTGTCCTGCCTGAATTCATTGCTAAATATCCGCGTTATGAACGTATGGGACTGAAGGATTTGTGTGATGCAATCCATGGTATCTATAAAGCTAACGATATCGCTCGCCTGACTACGGAAATGTATTTGTCTAACATGGAGCCAGCGATGAAGCCTACCGATGCGTTTGCCAAAATGGCGCATCGTGAAATTGATCGTGTAGAAATTGATCATCTGGAAGGTCGTGTGACTAGCGTATTACTCACACCATATCCACCGGGTATCCCATTGCTTATTCCGGGTGAGCGTTTCAACGCCACCATTGTTAATTATTTGAAATTCGTACGTGATTTTAATGAGCGTTTCCCTGGTTTCGAGACTGACACGCATGGCTTGATCAAGGGGGAAGTGGATGGCAAGACGGTTTATTATGTGGATTGCGTACGATAATCAATTTGTCAGATTTTTGTAAGTATGTATCTTACGTTGTTTTTAAAGTTGATCTGTAGATTTGATGTTGTAAAAATCCCTGTTCTTATTGTGCAAAGACGTTTAAATAAGTATATTATTTAAACGTCTCCGCTGTTAAGAGCATGGATAAAAATGAAAAAAATAATATTATTTATCGTTTTATTTGTAGTCCTGATCGGTAGTTATTTTGAATATCGATACGTCACCAGCCGGCCTCATGATGAGATACGAATTTCATCTAATCCATGGGTCGGATTTACGCCATTTATTTATGCGCAGGAGAAAGGGTGGTTGGAGAAGACGCCTTTTCGCTTCGTCTGGCAGGTGGATTTAACAGAAAATTCCAGACTCTATGAACGTGGGTTTACCCAAGGCTTCACGGCAACTCAGTATGAACTGTTGCATTTCAAAGACCGTAGTCATATCAAACCTGTTTTTCTGATTGATCGCTCTGCTGGGGCAGATGTGGTTCTGTCTAACTGGACATTGGATAGTTTGCGTCACACGCACCAGCCGATTACTGTTTATCTTGAAGTAGGTTCGCTGCAGGATGATTTTTTCAAGGCGTTCGTTCGAGAAAATGGTTTGGCAAATTTGAAGTTCGTTCTGACCAATAGTTCACAAAAATCGATGGTTAAGATTCAGCCTGCGCAGGTGCCTATTATCGTATTGTCGTATGCGCCATATGCGTCTGAACTTATTCGGCACGGGTTTTCGGCTATCGCTTCCACTCAAACAATGCAGTCATTTTTTGTGATTGATGCTTTGTACATGGATGAGCGCTATGTAGATCAGCGTGAACAGCAATATCAGGCTCTCAAGGAAATTTTTGATCGTGCTTTGGAACGTTTTCACACAAACCCCCAAGAGTATTATGAAACCATACATGGGTATCTGGAGGGGCAAAGTTATGATGAGTTCATGGCTACAACGACCCAGATTGCTTGGCTGGATCACAGTAAAAACGCAGCTATTTTGCAACAATTGCAATCTCAGCATATAGGCACGGATCGGTTGTTGCCATGAAAATTCATAAACTGACGCTGGTTGGGATAGTAACGTTAGGTTTAGCGCTGATTATCTTGTCCATAGGGTTTTACACGATTGCCCGTATTGAGATGATCAGCAAGATAACTGATGGACTTGAGCAGAGTTTGTTTGATCTGGAGAGCAATACCCGTAGAGCCTTGCAGAATGATCGGGGTGAAGATGTGCAAGCCATACTCGACCAGGTTTCCGTGCTTAATAAGGCTGTTGCAGAAGCGTCTTTTTCCAGGAATGGGCGCACTATTGAAGCTTCTTCATCACGTTCGCTCAATGGGTCGGCAATCAGTCGTGCATATTTGCCTTTATCCCAAATGAAAATTGGTCTGACCAGTCGTAACCATCTGTTTTATCGGGACGATTTTTATTATTTTGAAGGTGCACAGAAATACAATGCAACATTATTGATACAGGTCAACGAAGAGTATGTATTTGGACATTTGCAAAAAATAGCTAGCTATTACTGGCTAGCGGTGTTTTTGACGCTGGTGCTGTTAGGTACCATTATGTTTCTGGTTATACGGCGTGTACTGGTTATTCCATTGGAGATGCTGACGCAGCATGCTCAATCTGCTGATTCAAAAAAAGAAGCTTACTTTATTGATGAGCTTGCAGAACTGGATTGCACATTAAGTGACTCGTTCACGCATATGCGTAATCAGCAACACAATCTCCAAATAGCACTAGATGAATCACATTACCTGGATGAGATACTGCGTACGGTTGCTGATATTAATCAGTTATTGATTACAGCCAGTGGGGTTGAAGAGCTGATAGGTAAAAGTGTGCAGCGTTTGTCGCAGCACCCTGGTTATGCCGCATGCTGGCTGGCTACTAGTAATCCTAATGATCGTATAGAGATTAAGGCACTTTCGTCGTCTTTATCGAGCAAATTAATTGTGGGTATGGTACTGGATGATGGAACCGATAGTTTGAACAGTCCAGTCATACAGGCATTTGGGCAGCGCAAAACAATAGTGGTTGATCAGCTGCAGTCACATGCGGCTAACACCCCATGGTATTTATTTGCTGAGAACGACACTCATGGATCATTTATCGCACTGCCATTGTTACCCAGTGTTCATGATAAACCTATAGGGGTGCTTGGTTTATATTCTTTACCCACAATTGGTTTTGCGGCCAAAGAGATTGCGATGCTTGAAGAGCTTGCTGGGGATGTTGGATTCGCAATCCGAGCTTTTATGCAACGTGATCAACTCGAGAATCATCTGACGACTGATCCTACTACACAATTACCCAATCGCGTGGCATTGGCAGATCGGCTTGTTGCTGATCCTAATGTTATGTTGTCTATTATCAACATTGATCGTTTTAGCGACATTAATGAAGTATATGGCGTTGTTATTGGGGATGGGGTGTTGGCTGAGTATGGGCGTTGGCTTTCCCACTTGCTTGACTCGAGGGATGATATATCTCTGTTCAAAATAGGCAGTGATGAATATGTACTTGTCTTTAGTGAATGTATTAATTTGATGCAGTGTAAAGAGTTTCTGGATCACCTGATTATGCTGAGTGCTAAAGCAAGTTTCGTGATTGACGATGTTGAAATTGTGCTGACTGTAACTGTGGGTATGGCGGCTGCGTCAGATCAAGTGCTTGAACATGCTACTTCGGCACTGAAACAGGCCAAACTGGCTCGTCAGAGCATACAGATGTATGACAGCACATTATCTAAAAGGGGGCAGGAAAGTAACATCGCCTGGTACAAGCGGCTCAGAGAGGCGATTGAGGAGTCGCGTATCGTCCCTTACTTTCAACCTATTGTTAATAACCAAACTCGTCGCATAGTGAAATATGAAGCATTAATGCGTCTTATTGAACGGGATGGGAATGTGGTTAGTCCATACGAGTTTTTAGGCATAGCCAAGAAAACCAAACTTTATGGTCAATTAACAAAGATGATGGTCGATAAGGTGATAGCGGTTTTCAAGGACAGTGATATCCCTGTCAGTATCAATTTATCGACCGAAGACTTGCTGAATGGCGAACTTGCTGATTATCTGGAGCGGACTATTCTTTTGAATCAGATAGGAAAAATCATCATATTTGAGATACTGGAAAGCGAAGGGATAGAAAACTATGTCGAGGTGAGTGCCTTTGTAGAGCGTTTTAAATCCATAGGCTGTCGTTTTGCGATTGATGATTTCGGTTCAGGCTATTCCAACTTTGATCACCTGCTTAAATTGAATATCGACACCCTGAAAATTGATGGCAGTCTTATCAAGAACCTGCCACATGACCGCAATGCTCAGATTATTGTGAAGCATATTTGTGATTTTGCTGGCGAAATGGGTATATCAACGGTGGCTGAGTTTGTGTCTAACGAGGAGATTACAGGCAGGTCAGTGAAATTGGCATTGATGCATCACAAGGTTATTATTTCTATGAGCCAGCACAGTTGCTGGTCAGGGAATGACTGGATTGAAAACGCTGAAGATGGCGATGGCCATCTTCAGATGCAACAGGGCCCTAGCTGGATATGCCAACCACTACGACTGATATAATACTTAACCAAGCCACGCCGATTAATATTACGGTAATTCCTAATGGTAGTGGGCTTTCGTAGCCAAATAAAAATTCTTTCATCATCATCTCCTTACCAGATTAAAGTAGAAGCCTGCATCTAAATAATAGTTCGCAGAGCCAGTTTGTCAACGTATCTAACTGCCAAATTCACAATATAAAGATAAGATTATCTTTATATGTTTTTATGATATAAAATTAATAGGCAATATGCAAATAATTTTTTGTTATTCAGGAGAAATAAGTATGAACAGATCCAGACATGGTCAACAAGGATTGACCATATTGATGTTGATGGGGATTCTAGCAGTAGTGGGTATTGTGGCTACGATAGCTATTCGTGCATATACCCATTTGTAAAAACACTATTGTATTAATGTGTCTGGTTGCATAAATCGTTGCGCGCAAGTCTGTACTTAACATCCATGCGCGCATCGAGTTGAATTAGTAATCTCTTTCGATTTGTAGCGTGTTAAGCAGGATATCTGCTGCTACCATATTTGCACCATGTCCTAACCCATCCAGAATTTCACCGTCGTTCCAGCCCAGTGCCTTGAGGGTGGAGATGTCCGCAGGGGAGGCGGGTGCAGATGTTTGCGTCGCTTTTAATACAAACATCAGCATGGCTTTATCTTTTTCCGATAGCGGTGCATTTTGCGGATCTTGTTTGGTTGCGGCGACTTGCTCAATACTTACGCCACCCATGTTAATTAACATGGCTTCGTTGAAGCCTACACAGTATTCGCATCGGCCATGATCAGAAATCAACATGCGCATAAAAGCAAGCAAGTTAAAACTCAATGTTGGGTGCTGCATGTAATAGCCTATGTTGTGCCAGTGTTCGGCGAGTAGCACGGGGCTGCTGCTATAAATTTGTAAGGCATTGGGCACACTGCCAAATGCACTTGAAATTTGGTCATAAATGACTTTAACCTGACCTTCAGCATTCTCTGGGGTGTAAGTATTAATTAACGGCATTTCTTTCTCCTTAAATGTAGATACCGACCATTCGGTATCTTAAAAGTGATATTAAAACGATTAATATCACACTAGCAAAACGTCAAAAACGTTTAACTGAAACTAAATTAACAAGCTACGCACATAGCCGTGTAGTTGGGTCATGCACAAACTGAAAGCGGAGGGCGACTGCTTATTTTTAGCGATACTTAAACAGCCTTCCCATGCAGAGACTACAAATAATGCAGCAGCTTTGATATCAATCTCAGCCTTAATGATGTCATGTTGTTGACCATGTTCCAGTGCGCTATAAACAGCTTGTTGCCATGCTTCAAGCACGACATTGAGCTGATGCCTGAACTGATCATCCAGTGGGCTCATTTCCTGCATTAAATTGTTCAGTGGGCAGCCGAGCTTAATGCCTTCTTCCCCCATAAAGGTATCAACTCCTGAGATGATTTCCAGTAGCGTGGTGACGGGGTGGGGGCTGTTTAATAGGGGTTGAAAGACAAGAGCATCTAACTGTGGCTCGATGATTTCGTCAATCACCGCTAAACCAAGTGCATGCTTGGTTGGAAAGTGGTGATATAACGCCCCTTTCGTTAATTCAGTCGATTTTAAAATATTGGCAATACTCGCACCCTGAAAGCCGTGCTGGTGTATTTCGCAATAGGCTGATTGCAATAATTTTTGGCGTGTTATGTCTTGTTTAATGTTTTCCATAGCGCAATTAGATACCGACCGGTATGTATGTGTCAAGCGTTTTAGTTTGCTCTGGTATTATTTGGGAAAACTCTAATTGTTTGTATTATGATGTGATCATTAAAAGCTAAGTATCGTAGAACTATAAAGGGAGACAACAATTGCATACGCTATTTTTTTTCGGGGTCGTAGTCGTTATTCTGATTTACACGGTAAGTTTGTATAACAGTCTGGTAAGCGTGAAGCATGCTGTTGCTAAGGCATGGGCAAATATAGATGTGTTGCTTAAACAGCGTCATGATGAACTACCGAAACTGGTAGAGGTATGCAAACAATATAAGCAATTTGAGCAAAGCACACTACAGAAAGTCATCGAGGCGCGTTCCCAGGTACAAGTTGCCCGTGAGCAACAGGACATCCCTGCACTTGGGCAGGCGGAAGGTATGTTGCGGGCTGGTTTGGGGAGTATTTTTGCAGTAGCAGAAGCATATCCGGATCTGAAAGCCAATGAGAATTTTATGCAATTGCAAAACCGTATCAGTTCACTAGAGAATGCGATTGCTGACCGTCGTGAGTTTTACAATGAGTCAGTAAATATCAACAACGTACAAATAGAAGTTTTTCCAGCCAGTGTTATTGCAAAGTTGTTTGCTTTTGAAGAAAAGCCATTACTGGTATTTTCGGCTGGGGAAAAGGCTGATGTAGATATCAAGCAGTTATTTAATTAGCTGGCGGAATAGCACGGTAAATGTTGTTCAACATTCTATCCTCATGCATGGTGATGATTGACTAGCAGTTGTATGAGGCAGATTTTCTTATGAATTTTTCGGTATCTTCCTTGCAAGATTGGCTACATCGTGAATATGCGCAACTGCTGACTTCGGGTGCGCAGTTGTTGCTGGTGTTGCTTGGCATGCGATTGCAAACGCGTGATGGCTGGCTTTATTGTTTTGCGGCTATTGCCTTGATCAGCGTTTTTGCTTGGTTATCCACGTTGTACAGATTGCGTGCCTTGCGCAACACTCCCACCTCTAAAATTGCTTCTGCTGCTCAAGGTTATGTTGAGTTGACAGGGCGTGGCCAGGCTTATTGTGAACAGCCCTTGTACAGTGTGCTAAGTCGGCGTCCGTGTTTATGGTGTCGATATAAAATTGAGCAACGTGATAGCAGGGGTAACTGGGAACCAGCGGGTAGTGGTCAAACCGATGATTCTTTTGTGCTGCGTGATGATACTGGCACTTGTATCATAGACCCAGAGCAGGCTGAGATCGTTACCCAGCATTACAATCAATGGCAAGAAGATAGTTATCGTTACACTGAATGGCAGTTGTTGGAAGGCGACATTGTTTATGTCATTGGCCAATTTAGTACGCAAGGTGGTAGCACGCTGGCGTTTAATCCGCGTATGGAAATGAATGCATTGCTGACTGAGTGGAAGAAAGACATGCCTACGTTGCTTGCACGTTTTGATCTCAATAAGGACGGTGAGCTGAGTATGGATGAATGGACGCTCGTTCAACAAGCGGCCAAACGCGAAATAGATAAAACGATGGCGGAGATGCAATTACAACCCGATGTTCATTACATGGGAAAACCTGCGGATGGTCGGTTATACCTCATAGGTAATATTTCACAGCAACAGTTAACTCGTCGTTTTCTGCTCTGGTCATGGGCACATCTGATCATCTTTTTTGGTGCGTTGAGTGGAATCGGATGGGTGCTGCAACATGGTGCTGTTTGGCCATGATAATTTATTGCTGGTTGTATCGTTTTCGTAATGGATTAAATTCTTAGTTAATAAGTTTATGAACATAATTTATATGTTTGACGAAAAATAGTAACGTAGGTTACTATAAACTAAGTTATGTTCACTTATGGTACGTTATGGTAAATCAATGTTTTAATGCTTTCGAGCAGCGCCTGGATAATATTGCAGAGCAAATTTCTGGACAGCCACGTCAAGAAGTGAAGTTGTCTCGCATACAAATTATGATTGCAAAAAAACTGCAAGAGCTGATGAATCATAATTTACAGCCATACGGTATTAATGACACGATATGGACTGCATTGGTGATGATCTATTCCAGTACTGGGCGGTGGTTATATCCCAGTGATTTAAGTCATGTACTGGGTTCATCACGTACACATATCACACGATTCGCAGATGAAATGGTTGCAAAAGGGTGGTTAAGTCGGCGTGAGCATGAAGAAGACAGACGTAAAACAGTACTTACTTTGACAGCCGCAGGTATTGCCTTGGTAGAGGCAATCATGCCTAAACAATGGTCAGTCTATCAAGCTATCTGGCAGGATTTTAGTGCTGGTGAAAAGGACCTGATGGAAAACTTACAACGTAAATTATTAGACACATTGGGTAGTTTTGATGCATTTTCGCAGCCAGATAAGTCAGCAGTAGCAATGTGTACGAGTGTACAGAATAAGGGAGTGAAACGATGAAAATGCGGTTGATCGCGGGGCTGGTGGCTGGGCTGCCTTTGGTGGGATGTACTGCCGTTGGCCCTGATTTTAATGAGCCTGCGGCACCTGCGGTGACTAGCTATACTCAGCAAACTACAACCAAAACGGTTGCGACTAATGTCGCTTTGGGTGCTGGTCAGCAGTTCGTGGCAGGACAAGCAGTACCATCTGCCTGGTGGCAGTCGTTTCATTCAGATAAATTAAATGCCTTAGTTGACCAGGCGCTGACTGCCAGCCCGAGTCTGGCTGCGGCGCAAGCGACTTTGCGGCAGGCTCAGCAACTGTATGCTGCACAGTCGGGAGCGACGCGCTACCCAGTGGTGAACGCAAAATTAGGTGCGCAAAGACAAAAATCGAATAATTCGTCTATCGGTATGGATGGGGGTGAGCGCATTTATGACCTTTATAATGCCGGAGTGAATGTCACTTATACCTTCGATTTGTTTGGTGGCAATAAACGCAGTTTGGAAGCGTATGCTGCGCAGGCTGATTACCAGCAGTACCAGTTTCAGGGCGCACGTTTAACCTTGGCTGCGAATGTGGTGACGACAGCCATGTTGCAAGCACAATATGATGCGCAAATTACAGCTACCGAGTCAATAATTGCATCACAACAACATCAACTGGATATTGCACAACAGCGTTTCAAGCTGGGGGCAATTAATCAAAGTGATGTGCTAAATTTACAAACTTTGGTTGCACAAACCCGTGCAACCTTGCCTGCTTTGCATACGCGACTGGCACAAACCCGTACTTTGTTGGCAACGCTCATCGGCAAAACGCCAGCCGAAGTGCAACTGCCGCAATTTACGCTGGCGGATTTTAAGTTGCCTACAGAATTGCCTGTAGTTGTACCTTCAGAATTAGTGCGGCAGCGGCCAGATATTCAGGCTTCCGAAGCGTTGTTCCATGCGGCTAGCGCACAATATGGCGTAGCTATAGCCAGTGCATACCCACAAATTAATTTGTCGGCGAATCTGGGTTCGCAGGCGCTGGCAGCATCCAGTTTGTTTGGCGCCAGTTCTATAGTCTGGGGACTTGCCAGTCAATTGGTGCAACCCATATTTAATGGTGGGCTTAAAGCAGGCATTAAGGGCGCAGAAGCCAGTTTTGATGCGGCGGCTGCAAACTATCGTGTGACTGTATTGCAGGCGTTCCGTAACGTGGCTGATGCCTTGCAACAGTTAGACGGGGATGCGCAAACTTTGCAAGCGCAAGCCACCGCAGACCAGTCCGCACAGGCAGCATTGCGTCTGGTACAACAGCAGTTCAAATTAGGTAGCGTGAGTTATTTGCAGTTATTGACTGCCCAGCAGCAAGCTCAGCAAACACAAATCGCCCTGGCAACCGCGCAGGCGCAGCGACTGATTGATACCGCAGCACTGTATCAGGCGATGGGTGGTGGCTGGAAAAATGATGAAAATATCGAACAATCTACTTTAACAGCGAAATAATTACGGAGTATATGAAGATGAGCAAGGGCACAACTAAACGTATGGTCATCATGCTGTCAGCGGCAGCAATCGTGTTTGGCGGAATATACGGCTTTCAACAGTTTCGTAACAAAATGATTAAGCAAGGCATAGGTTCTCAGGCGAATCCACCTCAGGCTGTTTCAACTACGACGGCGCAATTGGCAAGCTGGCAGCCTACGGTAGAAGCCGTGGGAACGTTACGTGCGGCGATGGGCGCGACGTTAGCAGCGGAAGTGAGTGGTCTGGTTACGGCGATTCATTTTGATTCGGGCAAAACTGCACAAGCGGGACAGATACTGGTTGAGTTGAATGCTGCGCCGCTCGTTGCGCAATTGCCACAGTTACAAGCGAATGCGGCCTTGGCAAAACTCAACTACGAACGTGATTTGGCGCAATTCAAAATACAGGCAGTCAGTCAGGCGCAAGTAGATACCAGTGCAGCGAATTTCAAAGTTGCACAGTCACAAGTTGCGGCACAGCAGGCGTTAATAGCGCAGAAAACGATACGTGCGCCGTTCACCGGTCAGTTGGGCATACGTCAGGTGGACTTGGGGCAATATGTTGGCCCTGGTACAGCGATAGTGAGTCTGCAAAAGCTGGATCCGATTAACCTTGATTTTACTGTGCCACAAGGTCAAATGGGGTTAATCCGATTAGGTGCAAAAGTCAGTGTGGCAACTAATGCTCAGCCAAATAAAACCTATAACGGAAATATAGAGGCGATAGAACCGCAAATTGATACGACAACACGCAATCTGAAAGTACGTGTGAAATTGGCGAATCCACATGGCGAATTATTGTCTGGCATGTTTGCTACCGCGCGAGTGGGCGATGGTGCTGTGCAGCAATACATTACCTTGCCTAATGTGACGATTGCTTATAACCCATACGGAAGTACAGTGTTTGTGGTGAAATCAGCAGGTAAGGGGGCGGATGGTAAAGACAAGCTGACTGCAGAGCAGCGTTTCGTGACGACAGGCATGACCCGGGGCGACCAGGTTGCAATTACTTCGGGCTTAAAAGCGGGTGAAACGGTTGTCACTGCAGGGCAGCTCAAGTTGCACAATGGCTCAACTGTGTTTGTGAATAACAGCATACAGCCAGATAACAACCCTAATCCTACGGTGCATGATCTATGAGTACGCCTGCGCGCACGGTAATGCGCAAATTTACCGATATATTTGTTGAGCGCCCCGTTCTTGCCACGGTAATCAGCTTGGTGATACTGGTGTTGGGGCTGCGTTCATTGGGTACTTTGCCTATATTGCAATTCCCGTTCACGCAAAATGCCGTGGTCACGGTGAGCACCGCGTATCCTGGTGCAGATGCAAGTCTGGTAGCGAGCTTTATTACCACACCACTGGAAAATGCAGTGGCGCAGGCAAATGGTATCGACTACATGACCTCCAGCAGCGTGGCCGGGGTAAGTACGATTACTGCCAACCTGCGTCTGAATTATGAACCTGATAAAGCGTTGACCGAGATTAATACCAAGGTGAATGCAGTGCTCAATCAACTGCCACCACAGGCGCAAAAGCCGACGATGTCGGTGAGCATAGGCCAGACTATCGATGCTATGTATATCGGCTTTTATAGTGATGTGCTGCAACCAAATCAGGTGACGGATTATCTGGTGCGATCAGTACAGCCGAAATTACAAGCGGTAGAAGGCGTGCAAAATGCTGAGTTGTTAGGTGCTAAAAACTTTGCCTTGCGTGCCTGGTTAGACCCACAGAAGCTGGCCTCAGTAGGGCTGACCGCAGCTGATGTATATAGTGCATTGGCCGCAAATAACTACCTGTCGTCCAGCGGGCAATCCAAAGGGCAAATGGTGCAGATTAATCTCAATGCATCGACAGCAGTTAATTCATTACCTGCATTCAAGGAAATGATCATTAAACAGAATGCGGGTGCAGTAGTGCGTTTGCAGGATGTGGCGAATGTGACTTTGGGCGCTGATGATTATGATTCTAGCGTAGCATTTGACGGTAAAAAAGCTGTTTATATCGGTATCCAAGTTGCACCGGGTGCGAATCTGCTAGATGTTGTGGCGCGGGTACGTAAAGTCATGCCGGATGTGCAGGCGCAATTACCTAAAGGTTTGCAGGCAAATATTGTGTATGACTCGACCAAGTTTGTGAACTCGTCCATACACGAAGTAGTGAAAACACTGATAGAAGCGATTTTAATTGTGACTGTTGTTGTGTTTGTATTTTTGGGTTCATTGCGTTCGGTCATTATTCCAGTCATTGCGATCCCATTGTCACTGGTAGGAACGTTTACGGTAATGTTGGCGCTAGGTTATTCAATTAATTTGCTGACTTTGCTGGCGCTGGTATTGGCGATCGGTTTGGTGGTGGATGACGCGATTATCGTGGTGGAAAACGTCAGTCGCCATCTGGAAGAGGGCTTATCTCCTTTTGACGCAGCGACTTTGGCCGCGCGCGAACTGGCAAGCCCGATTATCGCCATGACTATCGTGCTGATTGCGGTATATGTGCCGATAGGGTTTATGAGTGGTTTAACCGGTGCATTGTTTACCGAGTTTGCGTTTACATTGGTTGGCGCAGTGACCATGTCGGCAATTATTGCGCTGACCTTGTCTCCTATGATGTCGTCTCGCATGTTACGCGCACCAAAACAAGAAGGTGGTAATTGGCAAGATCACTTGGTGCTATGGCTGGACAAGCAGTTTATGCGTTTGCATGTGGCATATGAGCGCAAACTGGATGGCGTGCTTAATCATGTGCCCGTGATTGTGGTCTTCGCGCTCATCATGCTGGGTGGAATATATTTTCTGTATACCACGTCGATGACGGAACTGGCACCGCAAGAAGATCAAGGCGTGTTAATTGCGGCATCTTTTAATGCACCTGATGCGACTTTGAAACAGCGTGAGTCCTATGGTCAACAGGTACATGATGTATTCCGCTCGCATCCTGAAACTGGGCATATATTTCAGTTGAATATGCCGACTCAGGCTATCAGCGGTATGGTACTGAAACCTTGGGATGAACGGGTAAAAACTGCCGGTATGTTACAGCCTGTGGTGCAGAAGGAACTTGGAAAAATTGCAGGATCGCAGAATGCGATCTTTCAACCGCCACCATTGCCAGGCCCTCGTGGTTTGCCCGTACAGTTTGTGATTACCACGACAGAACCGTTCTCAAAATTGTTTGAAGTGTCACAGCAGTTCTTGCAAGCGGCGCAAAAAACAGGGAATTTCATCTTTTTGCAATCTGATTTGCGTATCGATTTACCCCAAACCACCGTGGTGATAGACCGTAATATGGCCGCACAATTGGGTCTGAATATGCAGGATATAGGTTCAGCATTGTCGGCAATGCTGGGTGGTGGTTACGTCAATTATTTTGAATATAGTGGGCGTGCTTACAAGGTGATACCGCAAGTGCAGCAGAAGTTCCGGTTAAATCCAGAACAGCTGGAGCAGTATTATTTGCGTAGCGCCAGTGGGCAAATGGTAGCATTATCAACAGTCGCACATCTGGAAACTAAGACACAACCAGAAACCATTAACCATTTCCAGCAGCAGAATATGGCAACTATTCAGGGTGTGGCATTCCCAACAGTTTCACAGGGACAAGCACTGGAATCACTGCAAAAGCTGGCGAAAGAAACCTTACCAGCAGGTTATAGCTTTGACTATGCAGGTGCTTCACGTCAGTTCATGCAGGAATCAGGTGGACTGGTGCTGACTTTTTTCTTTGCTATCATCATTATTTTCTTGGCATTGGCAGCACAGTTTGAAAGTTTCCGTGACCCAGTGATTATTCTGGTATCTGTGCCTATGTCGATAGCAGGTGCGTTAATCTTCATTAACTTGGGTATCGGTCATGCGACGCTGAATATCTATACCGAAGTTGGTCTGGTGACATTGATAGGCTTGGTGTCCAAGCACGGCATACTGATTGTGGAGTTCGCCAATAATCTGCAACGTACAGGATTGACAAAACGTGCTGCGATAGAGAAAGCTGCTGGTCTGCGTTTGCGTCCTATCCTTATGACGACTGCCGCGATGGTGCTGGGTGTGGTGCCATTGATAACAGCCAGCGGTGCAGGTGCAGTCAGTCGTTTCAATATGGGTCTGGTAATTGCCAGCGGTTTGGCAATTGGCACCCTGTTTACATTATTTGTTGTACCTGGCATGTACATGCTGATGGCGGCAGATCATACGCACGATAAGGTTGATCAGCCAGCTTAGTTGTTTCTGCTTCCGAAATCCCCTCATGATGAGGGGATTTTTTTGACTAGGGTTGTATTATTGTTAGAACTGACCCCTTGTTTTTCCTTATTTGGCTAATTTTCTAATTTGGTGGTTAACATCCAACTGGTAAATTATTTTACTAGTAAAGCGTTAATAGAGTTGCTAATCTAGATAGTGCGATGTGCAATTTTAATAAATAGGGCGTGAAGCCAAATTTCCAGCTGAATATATTGTACTGAGCCACACATCATGATTAAACAATTACTACTCGCTTCTGCTTACTTTGCTGCTGGTTGGTTAGGCTTGCAAATACCCTCTATTGGCACGCATATCACGCTGGTATGGCTACCTACGGGAATCGCAGTTGCGGCTTTATTGCTCTGGGGGCGTGGTGTCTGGCCCGGTGTTTATTTGGGTGCGTTTCTCGTAAATCTTGCTATAGGTTCGGCTTGGCCGCTGGCAGCCAGTATCGCAATCGGCAATACCTTGGGTCCGTTGCTGACTGCGACATGGTTAAAACGTGTAGGTTTCCAAACTTCATTTGCTCGGCAGAAGGATGTCGCGCTATTTATCAGTGGCGCGATGATAGGCATGATGGTATCCGCATCTGGTGGTGTAATGAGTCTGTATTTTGCTGGACTTCTGCCTGTGGACTTTATTGCATCTGCCTGGTTTACATGGTGGATGGGGGACGCAATAGGTGTATTGTTGGCCGCACCGATAGTACTTAGTCTGGGGAAAAAGCGTTTCGTACACCCTATCATCAAATATCATAAAGAATTTGTACTCTGGATACTGGTTGCTACTCCGACAGCCTGGTTTGCCTTTGTTCATGACTATCATGGGGGGAGCCAGACTTTGCCGCTGGCATATTTGACCTTACCGATGCTGGCATGGGCGGCATTGCGTTTTGGCAATACCGGAGCAACACTATCCGGTTTGGCTTTTTCGGTGGTTGCGGCCTGGGCAACGGCTACCGGGCATGGTGCTTTTTACATGGAAGATACGCATGTCAGTTTGTTTCTGATCTGGAGCTATATGGCAACTATAGTGCTGACAGGCTTGCTGATTACGGCAATGCAGGCTGAACGCTGGCAGGTAGTGCAAACTTTGCATGAGAGTGAAGCGAAGCTGAGAGGGCTTTATGAATTATCCCCACTGGGGATAGTGCTGACTGATATGGATGGTAAATTTATTGAATTTAATCAGGCATTTCAGGATATCTGTGGGTATTCCACGGAGGAATTACACACACTGGATTATTGGGAACTTACACCGCGAAAATATGAAGCTGACGAGGCTAGGCAGCTGGCGTCATTGCAAAGAATAGGGTGTTATGGTCCTTATGAAAAGGAATATATCCACAAAGATGGTCATCTGATTCCATTGCGGCTCAATGGTATGGTCATTACTGCTAGTGATGGCAAGCAACAGATCTGGTCTATCGTGGAAGATATTACTATCAGTAAGCGGTCGGCATTGGCTTTACGTAGAGAGAATGAGAAAAATCAGGCGTTGCTGCGCAATGCCAGTGACGGTATTCATATCTTGGATATGAAAGGCAATATTCTTGAAGTCAGTGATTCTTTCTGTACGATGTTGGGCTATAGACGTGAAGAAATGGCAGGTATGAATGTTACACGCTGGGATGTGCAATTTCCTGTTGCTGAAATTGAACCAACGATCAAACAGCAGTACGATAAACAGGCCAGATCTGAATTTACAACTAAACATAAGCGTAAAGATGGGCACAGTTTTGATGTGGAAATCAGTGGTTTCCCGCTGGAGTTGGATGGGAAACCCGTCATGTTCTATTCTTCGCGCGATGTGACTGATCGTCTCAAGGCTGAAGATGAAATCAAGCATCTGGCTTTTTATGACACCCTCACCAATTTGCCTAATCGACGTTTGCTGACCGACAGGTTAAGTCAGGCAATTGCCACCAGCGCACGTAGCGGTCGTAAGGGCGCATTGTTGTTCATAGATCTTGATAATTTTAAAACCCTCAATGACACATTAGGTCATGATCAGGGCGATTTGTTGCTACAACAAGTCGCGCAACGACTGGCAGGCTGCGTGCGTCAAGGAGACACCGTGGCACGTTTTGGTGGTGATGAATTCGTAGTGATGCTGGTTGATCTTAGCGAAAACATGGATGAAGCGGCTACAGTAACTAAAAATGTGGGAGAAAAAATACTTGCCACACTTAATCAATCCTATCAGCTTGATGAACATGTTCACCATAGTACCAGCAGCATAGGCGCGACATTGTTTGATGGGCATCAACATCCTATAGAGGAATTGTTAAAACATGCAGACATGGCCATGTATAAGGCCAAAGAAGCGGGTCGCAATGTCATGCGGTTTTTTGATTTGGGGATGCAATCGGCAGTGACAGTTCGCGCCGCATTGGAAAATGATTTACGTTACAGCATACCTAATCATGAGTTTATTCTTTATTACCAGCCACAAGTTGACCGTGATGGCCGTATGACTGGAGCCGAAGCTTTGGTGCGTTGGCTGCATCCTCAGCGAGGTATGGTACCGCCAGACGAATTTATACACGTTGCCGAAGAAACTGGGCTCATACTGCCTTTGGGAAAATGGATACTGGAAACCGCTTGTGCACAGCTTGCACTTTGGGCAAAGCAACCGGAACTGGCTCATTTAACTTTGGCTGTGAATATCAGTGTGCGCCAGTTTCAGCACGAAGATTTTGTAGAGCAGGTACTTGCAGTAATAGATCAGGCGGGCATAGATCCAAACAAACTAAAACTGGAAATTACTGAAAGCATCATTCTGGATAATGTGGAAGATATTATTACCAAAATGGATGTGCTTAAAAATCACGGTGTGGGTTTTTCATTGGATGATTTTGGGACGGGTTATTCTTCATTGTCATATTTGAAACGTCTGCCACTGGATCAGTTAAAAATTGATAAATCCTTTGTGCGTGATGTATTTACCGATACTAATGATGCCGCGATCGCCCGGACTATCGTTTCTCTTGCACATGGCTTGGAGTTGTCGGTGATTGCGGAAGGGGTGGAGACTAATGCACAACAAAACTTCCTGGCAAATGCAGGATGTTTTTCCTATCAGGGATATTTGTTCAGTCGGCCATTGCCAGTCGCTGAATTTGAGCTGTTTATGAAACAACAGTGAACTATATGAAGCGTTGTATAACAGGATGTCGAGCGTTATAGTAATATTTTCAGTTTTCTACCCCCGGCAACAGTAAAACCTTCACGTTCATAAAATGCGATGGTTTTGTCAAATTGTGGCAGGGGTGGTGTTGTGACTTCCAGTCTTTTCCAGTCTCGGGTTTTACCAAATTTCTTGGCGTGCTGTAACAGGTTAAATCCTATTTTTTGTGAGCGGAAAGCGGGGCGCACATAAAGTTCAGGAATGGTGCCAAAAACACCTTCCGCATAGAGCGCATAACTTTCACACAGGGTAATGAAACCTAGATAATTTTCAGCTTCATCTCTGGCGATGAATGGGAAATATTTATCGTTTTTGATGAGATAAATCAGCTGTGCTTTGGTCTGAGCTTCATCAAAATTAAACGCAGCTACACCAATGACGCCCATGATTTCGTGCAGCAACTCGCCAACCATAATGGCGATTTGTGGGGCATCTTCTACTGATGCATGATGAATATAGGTGGGTGAGTTCACAATGCTTTGTGTTCTATTTCATGCAGATAAATAAATTCTGGCGATTTGACACCCGCTTTTTCTCGAATGGTGACTAGTTCGGGAGATTCAAAAAATTGGCGCGCAGCGTCTAATGAAATCCACGCGGAGAAATGCACTATGTTATTGGCATCGCTGTCGTAGCGTAGCAGTTGATAACTTAGTTCACCTGCGATTTTGCGGATGCCTGCGGCTTGGTCAAAGATAATTTTCCATGCAGCATATTCCGCGACTTCGTGAATGATGAGTACGTGCGGCATTATTTCTTTCCGTTCAGGAATGAACCTAGAATCCCGCGTATCAGTGTACGACCCACTTCCGATCCGATGGCACGCGCTGCGCTTTTTCCGAAAGATTCGAGCATGTTTTCGCGGCGGCGGGCGGAAGTAGCGCCATTGTTGCTGTTTAAAATGCCATCCAGCCAGCCGCCATTTTCTGCAGGCGCTGGTGTGGTTGAGGCTTCGGCTGTTGTTGCTTTGGCTTGTTTGATTTTTTCATAGGCTGATTCACGGTCTATGACTTGTTCGTAGTGTCCCGCGAGCAGTGAGCTTTGTATAATTGATGCGCGTTGCTCTGGAGTAATGGGGCCAATTTGCGCAGTCGGCGGCAATATCAGCGCACGTTCGACTATGCTGGGCCGACCTTTTTCGTCCAGGCAGGAAACTAAAGCTTCGCCTACGCCGAGCTCGGTAATCACGGCAGCTTCGTCGAGTGCAGGGTTGTCGCGCATGGTCTGCGCGGCAGCGTTGACGGCTTTTTGATCGCGTGGACTGAATGCGCGTAATGCATGCTGGATGCGGTTGCCTAGCTGTGACAGGATTTTATCGGGCACGTCTGCGGGATTTTGGGTGACAAAATAAACACCCACACCTTTGGATCGTATCAGTCGTACAACTTGTTCGATTTTATCAACTAGTGCAGTTGGTGCATCGTTGAACAGCAGGTGGGCTTCGTCAAAGAAAAACACTAATTTCGGCTTGTCCAAATCACCCGCTTCAGGCAGATTTTCATAGAGTTCAGAGAGTAACCAAAGCAGCAGCGTGCCATAGGTTTTAGGTGATTGCATCAAGTCATCGGCAGCGAGGATATTGATCATGCCGCGACCCTTTGCATCAGTTTGCAGCAAATCGTCGATATTGAGCATAGGTTCACCAAAAATATGCTCGCCGCCCTGAGTTTCCAGTGACAGTAATCCGCGCTGTATTGCACCTATGCTGGCAATAGAGACATTGCCATATTCGGTGGTGAAGTCTTTGCTGTTGTCGCCGACATACTGCAACATGGCACGCAGGTCTTTGAGATCAAGCAGCAGCATGGCGTGATCGTCGGCGATTTTGAAAACCAGATTTAAGACGCCGGCCTGCGTTTCATTCAGGTTGAGCATGCGTCCGAGCAATAATGGCCCCATGTCCGAAATTGTTGCACGCATGGGGTGGCCTTGTTTGCCAAAAGCATCCCAAAAAGTAACGGGATAGGCGCTGTAGGCGAAATCGGTAAGTGCCAGTTGTTCTACTCGCGCTGCAACTTTTTTATTATCCCCACCTGCTACTGATATGCCAGATAAATCACCTTTGATATCTGACATGAATACAGGTACGCCGATGCGCGAAAACTGTTCTGCCATCACTTGCAGGGTGACGGTTTTACCCGTTCCTGTCGCGCCAGTAATCAAACCATGGCGATTGGCCATTTGTGGCAGCAGATATATGGCGTGTTCAGACTGGGCAATGTGTATAGGGTTAATCATGGCAGGGCGGGGAGTAAGCTATAATGAATAATATTTTACGCGAATATAGTGACCGACGGATAGCCAGACTTGACGAGTTTGATTAGACTCGCGTAATATAGTTGATTGATTTAGTCAGGTATTTTTTAGGAGTGTGAAAATGAGTGTACAAGATATTATTCGTGAACAAGTAACAGGTCATAAAGTCGTGCTGTATATGAAAGGCACGCCACAGTTTCCACAATGTGGTTTTTCAGCAAATGCAGTGCAATTGCTGAAAGCCGCAGGTGCAGCTGATGTGTTTACCGTTAACGTATTAGCCGATAACGATATCCGTCAAGGTATTAAAGATTATGCAAACTGGCCAACTATTCCACAGTTGTATATCAACGGTGAATTTGTCGGTGGTTCAGACATCATGAAAGAAATGTCACAATCAGGTGAATTGCAAAAGATGATTGCAGCTTGATTTAGTAAATACGCTGCACAGCATGCGTTGTGCAGCGCTCATTATTTATTCTTTAATTTGCTGCGCAATATGTGCCAGCGCCTCATCTACCTGATCTATTAATATTAAACACACATCGCCAGCTGATAAGCGCGAGAGTGCCAAATCTATCGCATTAAACTCACCATTAATTTCATCAACTTGTTTAGCGCGAGTTGCACCGACTAAGCCTGCGCGTAACAGTGCCAGCACTTCGCCATCAGCACGTCCACGCTGGCATTGATCCTGATAGAGGATGACCTGATCAAACGCGGCGCCCAGAATTTCGGTTTGCTGGCGGATGTCCTGATCGCGACGATCACCGGCACCACTGATAACAACATGGCGCTGTTTGGCGGGGATGCGTTCTATGGCTGCAACCAGCGCGATGATGGCATCGGGGTTATGACCGTAATCAGCGATGAGCGTGGCACCACGGTAGTCGAATACATTAAAACGACCTGGCGCAGTTTGCGCGTCATTGACGAAGTCGCTGACACCCCGGCGGATAACTGCCCAGTCCATGCCTAACCCCCATGCCGCGCCGATTGCACCCATGGCGTTGTCAATCTGGAAGCCGATGCTGCCATTGCGCGTCAGGGGAATATAGGCGAGTGCAATGCGCTCAATTAAATCGCCCTGTTTGGCAACGATGTAGCCGTCTTCGACAAAGATGACCCGTTGCCCGCGTGCACAGTGGGTGGCAATCACTGGGTTACTGCGTTCCTGGGCAAAATAGATGATGCCGCCGGGACAACTGTTAGCCATTTTGACGACAGCAGGATCAGCGGCATTGAGTACTGCATAACCTTGAGGTGACACGTTTTCGACAATGACGCGTTTAACCACTGCGAGTTCGTCAGTGGTGTTGATGTAGTTTAAGCCCAGATGGTCGCCTATGCCGATATTGGTGACGATAGCGATGTCGCAATGGTCAAATGCCAAACCCTCACGCAATACACCGCCACGTGCGGTTTCCAGCACTGCGGCGTCGACTTCCGGATGTGCCAATACGTTACGCGCACTCTTAGGGCCGCTGCAATCGCCTGTGTCTATGCGCTGTCCGCTGATATAGACACCATCCGAATTGGTCATGCCTACGCGTAAACCATTGTGTGTGAGCAGATGCGCAGTCAGACGTACGGTGGTGGTTTTGCCGTTGGTGCCGGCAACAGCAACGATGGGAATGCGCCCATTGTCGTCAGCTGCAAACATGCTGTTAATAATTGCAGAGCCTACGTCGCGGGGTTTGCCAAATGAGGGCGCGAGGTGCATACGCAGGCCAGGCGCTGCATTGACTTCAACGACGCCACCTCCTTGTTGTTCCAGCGGGTGATGTACGCTGTTGCACAACACATCCACGCCACAGATATCCAGCCCTATCATGCGTGCAGCATCGACTGCACGTGCAGCAAGTTCTGGATGGACGTCATCAGTGACATCCGTCGCGGTGCCGCCTGTGCTAAGGTTGGCATTGTTACGCAGTACGACTAATGCACCTATCGTGGGTATGCTATCTATGGTGTAATTTTGCTTGCTCAGCGTAGCCAGTGCTATCTCGTCCAGACGGATTTTACTTAGTGAGGTGGCGTGACCATCACCCCGATTCGGGTCTTGATTAACGGTTTCAACAAGCTCAACTATGCTGTGGACGCCATCACCGAATACATGCGGTGGATCACGGCGCGCAGCAGCAACAAGCTGGTTGCCAATGACCAGTAAGCGGTAATCGTGGCCAGTGATATAACGTTCTACGATGACTGAAGAGCTGATTTTGCTGGCGGCATGATAAGCCTCTATTACTTGTTCACGGGTTTCCAGATTAACTGCAACACCTTTGCCCTGGTTACCAAATTGCGGCTTGATCGCGACTGCACTGCCGATTTCTTGCGTAGCTAGCCAGGCATCTTCGGCATCCGTCACTGGTCGACCTGCGGGTACGGGTACGCAGGCAGCTTCCAACAGCATTTTAGTGAGCTCTTTATCTTGTGCGATGGCTTCGGCAACGGCGCTGGTTGCGTCGGTTTCGGCGGCAAGGATGCGGCGTTGGCGACTACCCCAGCCAATTTGTACCATGCTGCCTTCAGTCAGGCGTCTATAGGGCATGCCACGGTTCACTGCAGCCTGCACTATGGCACCAGTACTTGGGCCTAAGCGTATGTCTTCGTCAAGTTCACGCAAAGCAGTCAGTGCGGCTTCAGCATCAAAAGGGGTATCGTTAGCTGCAGCCAGACATAATGCGTAGGCATAGTCCAGTGCCATACGACCTACGCTTTCTTCAGTAAATTCGACAGCAATCTGATAGGTGCCGGCATCTATGGTCGGCGTGGTGCGGCTAAAAGTGACGGGGCAGCCAGCATGAGCTTGTAATTCCAGTGTTGCTATTTCCAGTGCGTGCGCCATAGGAATGTGGTGATCGCCGCCTATTGGTTCTAATGCACCTATTGCAGGAAAGCGTGCGCGTAAACGAGTTTCAAAGTCCGGTAGTCGAGTAAGGTCGGTTTCAGCCGGTGTACATACAACTATTGCTTCAATAGAGGTATGAAGACTCCACAAATTGGGGCCGCGTAGGGCGCGTATGCGAGATATTTCCATGTTCTGCCTAAGGATAAGCGTGCAAGCCTGCACGGATGAGTTCTAGATCAATGTTCAGTGCCCACGCTGCTGCGAGGCTGGCGAGTAAGACCGGTGTGGGGATGTGGCTGAATTGGGTAACGCTGCCAAAATCAATATCGCCATCACCTTGTTGCAAATGGATGCTGCCATCGATAATAGTAACAATGCTACCTTGTGCTGCACGATGGTGGCTGAGCGCATGGCAAAGGTTATCTTCAGCATAAAAGATGACAGCCCCATCACACAGCTCGGCCATCTCAACTAATTGCGCATCAGCTGCGTTAAGGATTGCGGCACCCGAGGGCAATACCACGTCTACAAAAGTGCGATAAGTGTTGTAGCGTTTTTCATCGGTGCTAATAGCAAACTCACTCAAATCTTCGTTCTGATCTATGCCGGTTAATATGGCGATCTGGCAGCGATCATAGGGCAGGCCTTCGCTTAACAGTACTCGCGCAGGTGTTTCAATAATCGCCGTTTCTATAGCAGGATTGAGTAATAATTTACGCGCCTCATGCCAGTTAGCCCGATTGTCAGGCAACACTTTACGTCGTCCCAGAAATAAACCAGCTTGACTGGCTAGTCCTACATGGATGTTGTTCAGGCAAACGATATGCGCGAGCAATTGTGCTACTGCGGTCGTGTCGGATTTACCCGCTACTGCAACTACAGGGATACGGCCATCTTGTTGTACAGGAAATAGTTGATTAACGATGGCCTGTCCAACTGGACGCGGCTTGCCTGCGGCTGGTTTGAGATGCATGAGCAAGCCGGGTCCGGCATTGACTTCCACAATCGCGCCACCCTGCTCGGCAAGTGGGCGACTAATGTCTTCGACGACTAAATCGATACCTGCAATATCCAGACCAATTACTTTTGCGGCCAGCCCGACGATAGCAGCAGTGCTGGGATGGACTTCATCAGTGCAGTCAAACGCGACGTTGCCGATGCGCTGGATAATCACGTTATCGCCCACAGCGGGAATGTTGTCTGCTGTTAAACCTTGGCGTGCCAGTTCTATTTTGGCTGCGCTATCAATACGAATAAGGTTGAGCGGATGTTCTTCAGTCGTGCCACGGCGGATGTCGCTGTTTAATTGCAGTTCAATTAATTGATTAATCGTGTGGATGCCATCGCCGGTGACACTGGCGATTTCACCGCGGGCGGCAGCAACGAGCTTGCCGCCGATGACGAGTAGACGGTGTTCTTGTCCCTGGATAAAACGCTCGACTATGACGCCACAGTCTTCTTCATATGCGACCTGATAGGCAGATTCAATTTCTGATTGCAGGGTGAGGTTAGTAAATACCGCGCGACCGTGGTTACCACTGCATGGCTTGACGACAACAGGTAAACCTATATCTTCGGCAGCTTCCCATGCTTCGGCTGCGCTGTTGACGTCTATCCCTTCCGGGATGGGAATGCCGGCGTCTTTAAGCAGGCGCTTGGTCAGAGTTTTATCTTGCGAGATAGACTCAGCTATCGCACTGGTTTGCCCTGTTTCTGCTGTCCAGATACGGCGTTGCGCGGCACCGTAGCCGAGCTGTACCAAATTGCCTGTATTAAGACGGATAGCGGGAATGTTGCGGTCGTCAGCGGCTTCAACGATACTGTTGGTAGAAGGGCCGAGCAGCTTGGCTTCGGCTAAATCACGTAAATCTTCAATGGCTGCCGCGACGTCGAACGGACGGTCATCCATTGCTGCTAACACCAGTTCACGCGCGTGGTGCAGGCTGGCGCGAGTGACATCTTCATGCCATGCGCGGACGACCACTTTGTACACGCCACGTTGATCCATTTCACGAGCTTTACCAAAGCCGCCAGGCATGCCTGCCAGATTTTGCAGTTCCAGCGTAATATGCTCAAGGATATGGGCAGGCCATGTGCCATCGCGTAGTCGTTGGATAAAACCACCGCGTTCACCGATGCTGCAGCGATGTTCTATCAGGCTGGGTAACCAGGCGATTAAGCGCTCGGTAAAGCCGGGTATAGTGTTAGATGGCGAATCTTCGAGATCGCCTATATCCACCCAGACTTCAAGCACGGGGCGGTATGTCCAAATGTTAGGACCTTGTAACGACATGGTGCGCAAGAACGTCATGTCACGTTTAGGAGTTATCATCATTTTGTGCGGTATGGTTCATTTAATAATGCTGTACTGTTACTTAACGCACCAGTAGAATTTACGTTTACGTCAACTTACAACTTTATGACAGTCTCTGCGATTTCTGTGACAAATTCTATCCTTACTGAAGACTTTCCCGCTGCATGGGCAGATGAAATTCGCACGCAACTTGCGTCTGATGAGCAGGTCGTCGCCTGGATGCATCTGGACTTAAACGCACAATTACAATTTGTTGATGGATTGCTGGTGTTGACTAATAAGCGCTTGCTGGCAACCCATATACGGCAAAATTCGAGTTGGCAGGTTGTCGATATTTCAGTTAACAGCATCATGCACAGACGTGATCATGCAGGTGTGGCAAGTATCGATGTGGAAGATACGTCGGGACGTCAGGCGACCTGGCATTATACCTTGGCGCATAACTCCGCAGCACAACGACTTACACAGATATTTGCGACGCGATTACATCCCCCTGTGGTCGAATCTGATGGTGCTGTCTGTTCCAATTGTCTTGCGCCATTGCCTGAAGGTGAAACTGATTGTGCGATATGTGAGCAAGTTACGACAACGGCACCTTCTACTTGGGCGTTGCTGCGTTTAGGTCGTTTTGCGCGGCCTTATCAATGGCAACTGATACTGAGTTTCATGCTGACGCTGGGCGCAACAGCAGCGACGCTGGTGCCACCCTATTTAACCATGCCGCTAATGGATAATGTGTTAATACCGTTCCAGAATGGCAAGCCCATAGATACGCATTTGGTTACCTTGTATCTGATGGGCTTGTTCGGTGCCGCTGTACTGGCCTGGGGCCTGGGGTGGTGGCGAACTTACTTGCTGGCGCGGATAAGCGAACGTATATGTATGGATTTGCGATTGACGACTTACGAGCATATGCATACTTTGTCACTGGCTTTTTTTGGTGGCAAGCGTACAGGCGACTTAATCGCCCGCGTGGGTAGCGAGACCGACCGTATTTCTGTCTTTTTATCGTTGCATTTACTCGATTTTGCCACTGATGTGCTGGTGATAATAATGACGGCAGTGATACTGGCGTCTATCAATCCGTGGCTGGCGTTGGTTACTTTGCTGCCGATACCGTTCATTATCTGGATGATCCATGTAGTGCGCGACAAGCTGAAATTTGGTTTTGAAAAGGCTGACAGAGTGTGGGCGGAAATTAGCAATGTGCTCACCGACACTATCCCCGGTATCCGTGTAGTTAAGGCATTTGCGCAGGAACACCGGGAAATGGCGCGTTTTCGCGACGCGAATCAGCGCAATTTGCAGATTAACGACAAGGTCAACGCGGTATGGTCGCTGTTTGCGCCTACGGTATCGTTACTCACGGAAATCGGCTTGTTGATAGTGTGGGCGTTTGGTATCTGGCAGGTGTCGCATAATGAAATTACTGTCGGTGTGTTGACGGCTTTCCTGGCGTATATCAGTCGTTTTTATGCGCGTCTGGATTCGATGAGCCGTATCGTTTCGGTTATGCAAAAAGCTGCAGCAGGGGCGAAGCGGATTTTTGATATTCTGGATAATGTGTCCAGCGTACCAGAGCCTGTGCAACCTGTGCACTTGCCGTCAGTGCGTGGTGAGATACAGTTGCGTAACATAGGTTTCCGTTATGGCAATCGCAGTGTAATCCGTGGTCTGAATTTGACTATCGCACCAGGTGAAATGATAGGCTTGGTAGGGCATAGCGGTTCAGGAAAAAGTACGTTGGTGAATTTGATGTGCCGCTTCTATGATGTGACTGAAGGGGCGATATGGATAGATGGAGTGGATATACGTTCACTACCAGTTGCCGAGTATCGTCGTCATATCGGGCTGGTGTTGCAAGAGCCATTTCTGTTTTTCGGTACCATTGCGGAAAATATCGCCTATGGCAAACCGGGTGCCAGTCGTGCCGAAATCGTTGCTGCTGCACGTGCAGCGCATGCGCATGATTTTATTTTACGTTTGCCGCATGGTTATGATTCGCTCGTTGGTGAGCGTGGGCAGGCGCTGTCTGGTGGCGAACGTCAGCGTATTTCAATTGCGCGCGCCTTGCTGATTGATCCGCGTATTCTGATACTCGATGAAGCGACTTCATCGGTTGATACCACTACCGAGCGTGAAATTCAGGCTGCGCTGGAAAATCTGGTGCGTGGGCGTACCACTATCGCGGTTGCTCACCGACTCAGTACTTTACGCCATGCTAATCGACTGGTGGTTATGGACAAAGGGCATATCGTTGAAGTGGGTAATCACGATGATTTATTGGCGCGTAATGGTATGTACACGCAACTCTACGAAGCACAAGCGCGTCAGATAGATACCGAAGAGGGGGACGAGGATGCTTGATATTATACAGAATGCCAAGGCGCAGTGGTGTTATACCGATAGTGAAGGGCAGCAGCATGTCGATGTTGTCGCTGTACGTGCTTTCCCGCTATCTGCGCCCGAACAGGGGGTTTCCATCGTCAGCAGCGCAGGTCATGAATTGCAGTGGATAGAAGATCTTGCGCACTTAGACAATGCTAGTCAAATGACGCTTGCTACCTTGCTGGCGCAACGTGAATTCATGCCCGAAATTCTGAGTATTAATACTGTTTCCAGTTATGCAACGCCCAGCGTGTGGGCAGTGATGACCGATAAAGGCGAAACTGAATTCACGCTTAAAGGCGAAGAGGATATCAGGCGTTTAACGCACACCCGTTTGCTAATAGCAGACAGTAACGGACTGCAGTTTGTAATTAACGATATTGAGAAGCTGGATCATGCCAGCCGCAGGCGGCTGGATCGGTTTCTGTGAAACAGCTTAATGCAGATTTTCTGCCGAGAATATCATTGCCTTATCTCCCGCAAAATTGACGTTGATGCCACCTTTATCGTCACCCCAATGGCAAGTGCGGATACCCATCAGATCATCACATTTTTCAGGCTTGCCTATTAGTTTGGTGACTTCGTCAAAGCTCATGCCTACACTAATTTTATTGTAGTTTTCCAGGGTTAACTGGCTGTTACATCCCCATAACAGCAATACAGGTAACAAGGCTATCCATTTAATTTTGTTCATATACTGTCTTTCTGCATGAATTGTATGGTCGTGACCTAACTACACTATAATGGGAGTAGCTCAAGATATCTACACATCTTTTAGTATGTATCGCGCAGTGGTTTAGCGTGAAATAGTAACATCAGGTTGGATCCCAGCTACATAGTTCATGGATTGCTGGGCGTTGAAGAGGAATGCTGTTGTGTGGCTCCGTACCGGATGTGATATCACTTTTGACGTGAGCGTCGATACGCCGTTCATCCTCATGTTGCGCCCTCGTAGTGGCGCACAGCAATGGGTGGCGCGTGAATCTTATACATTGAAGCCTAGTGTGCTGGCGGTTGAATATACCGATAACTATGGCAATCTTTGCCAGCGGCTGGTTGCGCCACCTGGTGAATTTTCCATTCGTACTTCTGCCGATATTTTTACTGCCGACACTATCAGCGTAGGTTCTGGTGCGCCATTCGACGATGTGCAAAATCTGCCTGATGAGGTGCTCACCTATCTTTTGCCTTCACGTTATTGTGAGTCGGATCGATTTATTGAGCTTGGTCAGGAAATCGTGATGGGTCTGACGCCAGGCTATGATCAGGTAGCAGCTATAGAAGCCTGGGTGCGTGAACATATTCGTTTTAATTCCAATTCCACACTGTTTCAGCAATCCGCAGTAGAGGTCAATCAGCAACGTGAAGGTGTGTGTCGTGACTTGGCGCATTTGGGTATATCACTCTGTCGTGGGCTATGCATCCCGGCGCGTATGGTAGTGGGATACTTGTATCAACTTGAGCCTATGGATTTTCATGCCTGGTTTGAGGCCTATGTGGGTGGCCGCTGGTACACGTTTGATGCAACTCAGCCCTGCCCTAAAGGTGGGCGTGTGACGGTGGCTTATGGGCGTGATGCGGCGGATGTGGCTATATTTAATCAGTTTGGCCCTGCTCTGTATCCTCGTAAAATGGCAGTTCATGTTGAGATGCTGGCAACAGCGCCGGATTAAAAGCTATGCAAAGAATACGAATCAGACATTTGACCGAATATGTTTTTTCGACCGAAGTGGCGCTTAATCCACATCGGTTGTTGCTGCGTCCTCGTGAGGGGCACGATGTCAGGATTGAAGCTTCTAAACTGGACATTACGCCAGTCTATACCATCAAATGGCAGCGAGATGTATTTGATAACTCGTTAGCAGTGGTGAATTTTCTTGGTCGCACGAGTAAGCTGATTATTGCCAGTGAAGTCATTATTCAGCACTATGGCCAGGCGCCTTTTGATTTCTTACTGGAAGATTATGCAGTGAGGTTTCCCTTCAAATATGCGGAAAATGAGCAAGATGATCTGTTCGCTTTTCAGCAGTCCATTTTTGTCGAGGATAGGCAGGCGGTAAATAACTGGCTGCAACAACTGAGTTTGACTGGTCTGGAAACCTTCGCCTTGCTGGTTAAATTAAATCAGAGTATCAGTACCCAGTTTCAATATCGGACACGAGAAGAAGCTGGTGTGCAGTCACCCTCAAAGACACTGAGTCAGCGTGGCGGATCCTGCCGAGATTATGCGACACTCTTCATCGAGGCTTGTCGTTATCTGGGTTTGGCCAGCCGTTTTGTCAGCGGGTATTTACACGCCCCGGCTACAGAAGCTGGTAACGCCACTACCCATGCCTGGGCAGAAGTCTATTTGCCAGGCACAGGCTGGAAAGGCTTTGATCCAACATCAGGTGTAGTTACCGGCAGTCAACATATTGCCGTAGCCGTCGCAAGGGACTCAGAAACCGTGCCACCTGTTTCAGGTAGTTTTGTTGGTTTAGGTGCGGTAACGACTACGATGAAAATCAATGTGCAGGTTAATTTGCTGGAATAAAACTAAAAAATGATGGAATGTAGTTGGTATATACAACCTGCACTACAACGAGATATGATTCGATTATTGTTGTATACATCCTTGGTGGTATTTTGAGGCGTATAAATTAATAGTGGGTAAATTATTTTGAAACAAGTATTTATTAGCCATTCCTCTGCAGATAAACCGTTAGCTGATGAAGTTTGTGCGCAGCTTGAAAGGCGTGGACTCAGTTGCTGGATTGCGCCTCGTGATATTGATCCTGGCAAGGATTATGGTGAAGAAATTATACTTGGTATCGAAAACTGTGTTGCGACCGTGTTGTTGCTGTCGGAAAGCGCAAATCAGTCTATTTTTGTGCGCAAAGAAATTGAGCGTGCTGTCAGTAAGTTAAAACCGGTGTTTCCGGTGCGGGTGCGTAATGTTGCACCATCAAAAGGATTAGAGCTTTTTATTTCATCTTCGCACTGGATTGATGCCTGGCAACCACCTATGGATATCAAGATGGATCAGCTTGCTGCTTCCATTCTGGCACTGGTTAATACAGGTCAGGCAGATGCGTCAAAGCCGGAGGAAAAGTACAATGCTGCATTAACACCACCAAAATATACCGCTACCAAGGTCAAGTCTGGTCTATTCCATGAACTGCGGCATCTGGTCGGGTTGATATTTGACTTGATTAAAATGGGGATTTTTATTGCGATTATCGTTGGGTTTATTTACGTTGTATTTTATAAACATTCGGGCATGCATGATATTGAATTAGTAATGCACAAATATATAAAAATACTGGGTCACTTTATCGATACCATCATGTTGAAAAAAACGTAAATCAGCTATCACTCACGATACGGTAGCTTTTTTTGAAAATGTCGTCATCGATGATTCCCCAGTCCTTCATTGCGTATTGAACCAACCAGTCACCAGGCTTGCCTTCTATGATTGAAGTGCCGTTGCGTATTTTGATACAGAAGGTATTTTTTATTTTTTTTGCATAGATAATAGCACCTTGGCTTTTGCGATATTCATTGGCGATGCTGAAATTGGCGAGTTCGTACTGGGAGTCAAATATATGTCTTTCTACCGGCCAGTTTTCATCGTGGATGCCAGTTAGTATGGCATCGCCTTTTTCATAAGCCACATTTCCTTCCAGGGTTTTGATTATTCCATTGTCCTCGGCAAAAGTTACTCGGACTGTTGAAATTTTTTCATATTTCTTCGCCATGGGATCCAATGATAAATCCATATCATGAATTCGTTTTTCTTTGTTTATTTCCATGCGGTTTGCGCTCGATTTGATATGTACACCGTTCAAATGCAATCTTACAACTAAAATCCAGATTGCTAATGCCAATTTTTTAGCTGGTCTGATTCACTGCGCAAATGCAAGGTCGTGCACGATTGTAAGGCCATCTTCTGCTTGTCGCAAAATTTTTGTCACATCAATACCTTATGTTCTTGCACGATGCATTCTGTCTGATGCGCCGTCACTTTCTTATATAGGTTTGATTTGGCAATCATGTCGTGATTCTAATATTTCGCAAACCAATTGATGTATGCTACGATGTATGCAATAAGATAAGAATTGCCTGTCATGGAGTGTAATTAATATATCAATAATAAAGACTATGTTGATATTGATTAACTCAAGTTGATAGGGGAAGTGTTATGCCAAAATCAGTAGGCCGACAGACAGGACTATTGCCACTGTTAAGAACGTATCATCCAGAAGATGCGCATTACCGAATTAATCCTCCAGAGTTCCTACCTGCTTACGTAAGGCTACAACAGAGCGAGTTTCCACATTTTGAAGGAGGGTATTAATGTGGAAGCCGCTATTGCAGAAGTGATGAGCCTGTTTGCATGGGACACTATAAGTTTCCGCGATATCCTGTTCAGTTATGCATTTTACTACCCATTAGCAATGGCCTGGATGTGGATGATAGGGGGCATCTGGTACTTTTTACGCTGGGAAAACCGATATAAAAAAGGAGTGGACTTTCCACCACCGCCAGTGGACGGCTATTCGCCCGTAAGCATATTGATACCGTGTTTCAATGAGGAAGACAATATCCGGGATACTATCCGGTACGCCTTGGCAAGTGAATATCCTAATTTTGAAGTGGTAGCCATCAACGATGGCTCTGCGGATAACACTGGTCAGATATTGAGCGAACTTGCCATGCAACATTTTAATCTGCGCGTGGTGACGCTGGCTGCAAATCAGGGTAAAGCGATGGCCTTGCGCGCAGGCGCAACTGCTGCCAGATATGAATTTCTCGTCTGTATTGATGGTGATGCGTTAATACATCCCACGGCGGTGAGCTGGATAGTGCATCATTTAAGTTCAGGTAACCGTGTCGGTGCGGTGACTGGCAATCCACGTGTTATTAATCGATCTACCTTGCTGGGAAAATTACAGGTGGGTGAGTTTTCGTCGACCATAGGTCTGATGAAACGAGCTCAGCGTGTTTATGGTCGTATTTTCACGGTATCAGGTGTCATCGCAGGCTACCGTCGAACTGCATTGCATCGGGTCGGTTACTGGGCAGAAAATATGGTGACGGAAGATATTGATATTTCATGGCGGCTGCAAATGGATCATTGGGATATCCGTTTTGAACCTGATGCGCTTTGTTATATTTACATGCCGGAAACTTTTGCTGGCTTATGGAAGCAGCGCCTGCGCTGGGCGCAAGGCGGCGCTGAGGTGTTGATGAAATATTCGGCACAGTTGCTGTATTGGAAGAATCGCAGATTCTTCCTGGTGGGTGTTGAGTATATGGCATCGGTGATTTGGGCGTATTCGATGTTTGCCATCATTATTTTATATTTCTTGGGCTTAGTCGTTCCCCTCCAGCCTGCCTGGCAGGTTGATACTTTATTGCCAGAATGGAATGGGGTAATCCTTGGTTTGACAGCGATGTTGCAGTTCGCTGTCAGCTTAATCATAGATCGTCGCTATGAACCGAAGAAACGTTTCCTGCGTAATTATTTTTGGGTGATTTGGTATCCGCTGGCATTCTGGCTATTGTCATTGTTGACCACTATAGTTGCCGTGCCAAAAGCGATTCTGAAACGTAAAAATATTCGTGCACGCTGGAATAGCCCGGATCGTGGTATCCGTCCAACTGAGGAGTTAATGTCATGATTCAGGAACCGCCACCCCGTATTCCCGAACTTATATTTCGCAGTGATTTGGTTGAGTCGCCAAGAAAAGAGCTGTTGGCTGTTGTGGCGATGATAGGCTGGGGAATCTGGCTATACATCATCTCTCCCGTCTTCTCATTGCTGGCATGGTGGTTCGGATATGTGCAGTTAAGCAAATATGTATTGAATGATCCTGTAGGTTTGGTTACAACGCTTCGCGTTTATGCAGTTGCGATTGCTATCGGTGGATTGTTGTTTATTTTTTGGGCGGTTTATAACTGGATAAGATTCACAAAAAGTCATCGTCGGGGGGCGCCGCAAATTGCCAGCGCTGGAGATATTGGGTTGGGGATGGGGTTGACAGAAGCAGAGGTGTTGTTTGCCCAGCACCATCGATTAATTACCTTTACTCATAATGATAGCGGGCAGGTCATCAATATCGAAGAAACCAGAATTTAATTCAGTGGCTGGTTACAACAGTAGCGCTAACTTGAAGTGTGCGTCATGTTGTACTTTTTTACGATACTAAAAGTTATGGCATGACTTTGTTATCTCATGCCAGGGGTACATTTTTATCTTTAAACATTGCCCTCCAGCTCATTGCCTCACGAATAACAATGTTGTGAAAGTCTATGGCTATGTCACGAATTTGATCTGTATCGTTTGCAATTTCCAGTCGTTCCAGCAATGTGGATATGTGGATATGTATACGCTCGGAGACTTGAGCTAATTTGCTGAATTCACCACTAGCCAGAATGCCGTGCATCGCACCAGCAACGGCAGGAAAAACACCGGCAAGCAAGGTTAGTATAGGGTTGTGCCAAAAAAAATGCATATAACACGCTGCCAATGTCCCATAAAACAACCAAGTGGCGAAGCTATGCAGTCTATGATGAATATGTTCATACCTTAGCGTGCTCTTGTGGTGATAGTTACCTTGGCCTTTCATGATCAGGGAAAGTCTGGCCTTATAGGTGACCAGGTCAGTCTGACATTCAGTGTTTTCGAGAGAGATACGGGCTGAATAATAGGCGTTGATCCAGTTGCCTAGCTCATTTTTCCTGGCTTCACCCTGTGTAAGCAGATTAATGCCAATCGGATTGGGGTAGAGAATTTCAATATACCGAAATCGCTCAGCCAGTATGCGGTATTCAATCCATTTTTCGTGCCAGCGTCGATTAAGTTTAATGCCCGCAACAGTATGTAAATTGGTATCCTTCTGCGGACTGGCTCCAATTTTGTGAATCACCAATATCATCAGTATGGTTGCCAATTCTAACGCTGAAAATATCAATCCATATTCATGTTCAATCTCAAATCCAATGGGGATTAGTGCTAATAATACGGCCAGTGCCCCCATCAGGTAATTAAAAATGTAAGATCCACGATACAGATTGCCGTAATAGTTTGACAGCGCATCAAAAAGCTTGTGATCCTCCCAGTAGGCTGCATAGGTCGGCATATCTACCCAGTCGGCATCACTTTTAAGACACTTGACTATGCCGGTTGTGATTTTTTCCTCCTGTAGCAGTTTCTTGAATCGAACAAATAACCCACCAAGTAGTGATGTTTTGACAGGAAATTTTTCTTCATAGAATGCGGCAAGTTTTTGCGATTCTGAAATACTCATTTCCACGCCCTGAGCGGCCAGAAAGTTTGTGATATGGATGATGGGTAATTGCAGGCTCATTTACGTTTCCTGTTCAATATTTAGAGTATGTTCGTGAAGAAAGTGCGAGAGATGATGTCATTGCATCTTTGTATCTTTGCACCTGAATTGATCTGTCATCTTGTCTTCCCGAATAAATTGTATTTCGGTATGAGCATGTGTTGCAAAAATGTTCATGTGAATTCCTTTCGTGGTTGTTTATCATCACGACCGTTATAAAATACATGAATATAAATCGGTGAATACATTGTTGCATACATCACGGAATGACAGATGGAAAATAACATATTTTTTCCAGAAATTCTTTAAAATATTGTCTGTTATGAATAGCAAGACCCATAAGTCAGCGGTTCGGGTCTGGTATATATGCGATGATGATATTGGGTAGATTATGGCGATAGTTTGTTATTCGCTAACCAGATGCAGTTGGTGGCGCTGACATCAGCTACAGCTGTTGCTTTGGAGATATATCTGATTGTAGTGACAGATTGCTATAGAAAATAAATGCAATCAACAGCCAATTAATCCGAACACCACGCCATCAAGCGCGTTTATGCCATCGATTACGAGTTTGTCGATATGCGAATTATGGGGTCAGTTCTCACATTCAAGCAGACGGAGATCTGACAGGTGGGGATAAGGTATGATGCCTGAGTGGAAGGGGCATTTTTTAGCCTTGTTGGCTGTCTCGTATTTGATCGCAGTACTGTTGTAACGCTTCAGGCACATTCGGCGAGCATACTCCGCATTCGCGATTGCCTGGCACTGCGTAATCTATGAATTTTGGATAGGCGAGCTTGAGGTTGTCCATAATGTCGACGAATTCGGCTAATGGTTTGTTGCTGCCTAGTCGGGGATTTCGCATTTTTTCCTGAGCAATGCTGGATACATGGCGCCCTTGATAATCGTGCGCGGGATACACTTGCGTGCTTTCTTCCAGGGTAAAGAGTTGATTGTGTATGCTGTGATATAAAGTGGGTGCATCACCATTCTGGAAATCAGTCCGACCGCAACCATCTATCAGCAATGCGTCGCCAGTCAGCACGCGATCATCAATCGCATAGGCAAAATGATTGTCAGTATGCCCCGGTGTATGTAATGGATTAATGGTTATGCTACCCATATTCAACGGTATTTTGTGCGCTAAACCGATGTCAGCACAGCTTAGGTTATCCAGTGCTGGATGAGCGATGCGGCTGCCTGTTTCCTGTTTTAACTTACGTGCTGCACTGATGTGGTCGGCGTGAATATGAGTGTCCAGAGTGTAAGCTAGGGTCAATCCCAACGTATTGATAACCGCCATATCGCGTTGCCAAGTAGGTAGAACAGCATCAACCAGCATTGCTTTCCCTGTTACTTCGCAGCCTAGCAAATAGGTATAGGTACTGGATACGGGCTCAAACAGTTGTCTGAATATCATGCTGACCTCCTGACGTTATCTTCCTATCTGTTAGTAGGTTTTCACAGCTGATAGTTCATAATTCGAAAATTCAAGGCGCCGGATTAGGCGAACGCAAATGTATGGCTTGAATCTGCTGTAGCATGGCTTCATCCAGTTGTACGTCCAGGCTATCAAGATTCTGCTTTAACTGCGCCATGCTGGTGGCGCCGATGATGGTGCTGGTCACAAACCAACGGCTGCGCACAAAAGCCAGTGCCAGCAAGGTCGGATGTAAATTAAGCTGTTTGGCGAGTTCAGCATAAGCAGCTACGGCAGTGGTGACTGCAGGTTTGTTATAACGCTGGCCAAAGCCGCTGAATAGTGTCATGCGGCCAGCGCCGTCGTCATTAAGGTATTTGCCACTCAGCGTGCCAAATCCGAGCGGGCTATAAGCCAGTAATCCAACTTGTTCACGATAACAGGTTTCTGCCAGCCCATATTCAAATGTGCGATTAAGCAGGCTGTATGCATTCTGTATTGATGCCACGCGCGGCAATCCTGCATCATCTGCAGCACTGATAAATTGTGATACACCCCACGGCGTTTCATTGCTCAGACCGACATGACGAATTTTCCCCGCCTGAATTAAATCTGCGAAAACGCTCAGCTGTTCAACAATGGGCGTGGTAACCCGTTCTGCACTAGGGTCAAACTCGCTACTGCCAAACATGGGTACATTACGATCAGGCCAATGGATCTGGTAAAGATCGATATAGTCTGTTTTCAAGCGCGTCAGGCTTGCATCTATGGCTGCATGTATCTGTTTAGCAGTGATGCGCGGTCCGCCGCGTATCCATTCCATACCACGACCAGCCCCTGTAATTTTGGTGGCGACAATAAGTTTGTCGCGCTGCTGTTTCTGTAACCAGCGGCCGACATATTCTTCAGTGCGTCCCTGCGTATTCGCCCGTGGTGGTACAGGGTACATTTCCGCGACATCTATACAGTTAACTCCGCGACTTACTGCATAATCCAGTTGCTGTGCAGCATCTTCAGGACTGTTCTGTTCACCAAAAGTCATAGTGCCTAAAGTGATTTCAGACACCATTAAGTCACTATTACCTAGCTGCCGGTATTCCATGTTGTATCCTTGGTTATGCGAGGAAGTTTGATCAGTATTGATTTTACAGTCTGTGTGGATAATATTCCTTAAATTGTTCGCCGTGTTTGTGTTATTACTCAAACTATTGTTGAAATAATTCGACATGCCCTAAAGTTGGGCTAAATTATGACGATAAATAGAGTGTTACCTGATATTTCACCCCGAGGTCTATCATGGCTACTATTTCCAGCGTGGCACCAACGCTACTGCAATCAGCGGTCAGTCAAGTATTGCCTGCAACCTCAGCCAGTACCAGTAAATCCTTATCTTCACCAAGTGCAACAGTGATCTTAGGGAACGCAACGCCTGCACCACTAACTTATAATGCGTCAGGGAAGCTGGCTAACAGTCAGATTGCCCAACTTGAACAGGCCATTAACAATGATGTCAGTAATACAATTTCCGGGTTGTTTTCAGGGACTTCAACTGATTCATCAGCAGTTGGTCTGCCTGGATTGACTAATTCACCTGCTGGAAATGCCGCTGCTTCTGCAAATACGCCAGCTGCTCAGGCCGAACAAGGTGTATTGAATGCGCAAATGGTTGTGAATGAAACGCTGGCTTCTCTATTTTCGAACTCTACAACCAGTTCGACTTCCAGCAGTGATAGTGTCACTTCTTTGTTCAATTCAGAAAACTCGACGCCGTCGAGCGGCAATACTACACAAAGTGCACTTGATGCAGCGCAAACTGCCAATACATCACTATCAAATAAATTTCTTATAAATTAGTTTTTGTTGGCAAGTTAATGTGAACAAACCTTACGCTTGCTTTCGCAAGTGCAAGGCAGGGTTGGATCTATACGAGTTGATTTTTCTTGTTAGTAAGGCTGCTATTCGTCTGTATCCTTGGTGATCGGATCGGCTGGGCGCTTCCAATGCAATACAACTCGTTTATTATGCTTGCCGTCCAAAGTGACTTTTCCTGATTGCGCTTCTCCATCAAATACCGCATTCACTGTGTATGTACCTTTGGGTAGTCGTACATAGAGCATAGGGCCTGCATCTTTTAGCTCAAATACAACTTTGCCATGGCTATCCTTGATGCTGACAGGGATGTCTGCGAGAAATGTACCTCGCTCACTTTTTGAAAACTCGATATGTAAGGGATATTCATTGGCGACATTATGCATCATGGTTTGTTCGTCTACACCTATACCACCATTGACAAAATTGGCGGAGGCATCGTCTGCGTATGTCAGTGGCGTTGCTACACAAAGTGTAGAAGCTAGTAGTAGTGCGATTTTCAGTTTCATGGATTTTTCCTTTCACTAATTAATCTGATTAACCATGAGGAAGCCTGCCATGAATGTGTGGTGTTATTGAGCTTGTAGAAAAGAGTCATGGCCGTTCCAACCCCTGTTTTAAGTATACAACTCAGGGGGATATTAACAAGTAATGTCTGGGGCTATTGCCAGTGTAGTAACTTTAACTGCAGTTTGGTCTGGCCATTGTATTCGTTGAGTTCGGGCTGATAGACTGCGGTGATGGTATCAGGCAGCAGGTCGGTATGGTTGAAGAGGATGCTATCGTAACGTAGGCCTGAGTTTACGAGCATGAATTTCAGGTGTTTGTCTTTGAGCAGGCGTTGTTGGGTCACCTGGAAAGTGCCAGTGAAACTGGGGGCGGGGAAGCCTTGCCCCCATACCTGTTGGTTGATTTGCTTGGTGAAGTCTATGGTGAGATCTTGTGCGCTCAGTTCACCGTCGCTGGGGATGGTACGGGCGAGGTCGGCGGGGCTGAGCAGGCTGGTTACGACATCTTCAAATTGCTGGTTAAAAGTAGCAAAATCGACTTCACGTATAGATAACCCCGCAGCAGCAGCGTGACCACCGAACTTCAAAATTAAATCAGGGTTGCGTTTGGAAACGATATCGAGTGCGTCACGCAAATGCAATGCAGGGATGGAACGGCCTGACCCTTTTATTTCGCCGTCATTACCACGGGCGAAACAGATGACGGGGCGGTGAAATTTATCTTTCAGGCGTGAGGCGAGTATGCCGATGACACCCTGATGCCAGGTGGCGTCGAACAGGCTCAGGCTGTAATTGTCTGTGGTGGTGATGTTAGCCAGATGTGCTTGTGCCTGCTCCTGCATATCGGTTTCTATCTGGCGGCGCAGGATGTTCATCTGATGCAGTTGTTGGGCGATGCGGTTGGCTTCTTCTTCGTCGTTGCTGAGCAGACAGGTGATGCCCAGTGACATGTCATCCAGTCGTCCTGCTGCATTCAGGCGCGGTCCTATCATGAAACCCAAGTCACCCGTATTGGCAACATTAATTGAGCGTGCAGCGGCGTTGAACAGCGCGCGTATGCCAGCACAAGCGCGACCCTGACGCATGCGGCGCAGACCCTGTTCGACCAGAATACGGTTATTGTCATCGAGCTTTACAACGTCGGCGACGGTGCCGAGTGCGACGATATCAAGCAATTGCGCCAGATTAGGTACTGACTTTCCGTCAAATGCTCCCCGTGCCTGCAGTTCAGCGCGAGTCGCAAGCAGCACATAAAACATGACGCCTACCCCTGCCAGATTTTTGCTGGGAAAGGGGCAGTCGGGTTGATTAGGATTGACGATGAGTGCGTCGGGCAGACTGTCACCCGGCAGGTGATGATCGGTAATGAGGACTTCTATGCCGATGTCATGGGCGGCAGCTACCCCCGCGATACTGGCAATGCCATTATCAACGGTGACGATAATGTCAGGTTTTTGTTGGGCAGCAAGGGCAACGATTTCGGGGGTTAAGCCGTAACCATATTCAAAGCGGTTGGGGACAATAAACTCTACTGCCAGACCTAATAAACCTAAGCCACGTACTGCAACTGTGCACGCGGTTGCACCATCGGCATCATAATCAGCAACGACGATGATGCGCTGCTGATTAGTGATGGCATCCGCCAGGCGGGCGGCCATGGCGGAGATATTTTTCAGGGTCTGGTAATGCTGTAAGCCTGTGAGTTCAGTTTCCAGTTGATTCGCTTGTTCTACACCACGTGCTGCATAAACGCGTGCCAGTACGGGGTGTATGCCGGCGTTAATCAGATTTTGTTGGGCACTGAGCTGATATGAGCGTTGCGTTATTTGTACAGCGCTCATTCTACGACGCGCACGTCAGTGACAAAATATTGTGTTTCAGCGAAGCAGGTGCTCGGTACGCCAACGTGTTGCTCGTAAGTCAGGCTGACGCGTTTGCCCAGATTCTTGTTGATTTTGTCACTGACTGCGTCATCATTGACAGAGAACTGGAATTTTTCACTCAGCGTGCCTGGCATAGACACCATGGCTAATTCACCTTCCCATGTTTTGCACAGCCAGCCTTTGTGGGAGAATTTTTGTACATAACCTGCACGTTCACCTGATGAGTATGACCAATGTAAAGTTAGCCAAGTGTAAGAGGCGAAGAGTAGAATGCTGGTGACAATAAATCCAATTACCCAGCGACCTAAAACTGGTTTTTGTGTCATATATTTCCCCTAGTGAATTGCGTGCTATTTTAACTGAAAATGATGACAACTTCTTCGACTATTATTGATGTGATACGCCACGGTGAGCCTGTGGGTGGGCGTAAATACCGTGGCAAGATTGACGACCCATTATCTGAAAAAGGCTGGGCACAAATGCGTGGTGCGGTGGGCGAATATGCTGGCTGGCAGCAGATAGTGAGCTCGCCGCTGTTGCGCTGTGCTGGATTTGCTCAGGAGTTGGCGCACAAAAATGCTACGCCATTATTTATAGAACCACGCTTGCAAGAAGTCGGTTTTGGCGATTGGGAAGGTAAAACCAGCGCCGAGATTACCGCTGCAGATGCATCCTTAATATTTAATTTTAAGCGGGACCCAGTCGCTTATCGTCCTGCTAATGCTGAATCAATAACTGATTTTTATCAGCGGGTAAGTACTGCCTGGGATGAACTGACACAGCAATTTTGTGGACAGCACGTGCTGATAGTCGCGCATGCCGGGGTAATACGCATGATGCTGGCTCATGTGCTGGGTATGCCGCCTGAACATGCATATCGCATCCAGGTTGGCAGTGCTGCTATTTCCCGATTTAGTATAGAGCAGCGAGATGGTGCGTCGCACAGCAATTTATTGTTTCACGATGGTGTGCTTGAGGCATAATGTTGTACGCTTTTTCCTCAATATAAATATAAAACTGTAGTTGAGAGATGAATGAAGATTGAATCGACACCGCCGTCAGAAAAAAAAGAAAGCAAAATCAATACATCGCGTAGCGATCAGGAACAGATTGCTACCCATGTGTTGAAGATAGAAAGCGAGCAGAGCCACGCGCATCAGGCGGAGGTGCTGGCGCGCCTGCTGGCACGGCAAACGATATACGATAATGTGGGGCATGCTACGGCTATCGAGCTTGTACCGCGTATTCGTCTGGCTTATAACGGTGATGCGCCCAATGCAAAATCGTTACGGGATGGGGATGATACGACGCTGTTTGCAGGGGTGTTTTCGCTGACTGATGAAGGCAAGCAATTGCAGTATCCTGTGCTAATCAGTATATCTGCAGATAGTTTAAGTCATGATGACGTGAGTTATTTACCTCCTGAATATGTGATGTTTGCGTTGGATCTGAACAGCACTACCCAAATCACTTCACTATTACCAACCATACTGGAATTGTTGCGCCGAGGTTTTAACATGGCGCTGAATTGTAAAGTTAATCAGGTGCTGCCTCCAGAGTTGTTGGCACTCATTAAACTGGTACGTCTTGATGTTGGTGATTTGAATGTAATAGACCTTGAACATACAATCAAAGCGCTGCGTGCACTAGGGGTAGAAAAAATCTGTGCGTTTAATATAAGCTGTCAGGAAAGTCTGGTGGTTTGCCAGCGCTTGAAAGTAGATAGCTTCGAAGGCAATTTTTGTGATCTGCCGCATGCATTCAGTCATAAATTGATAGAGGTGGATTCGGCACGCATACGACAATTAATCTCAGCTGTGATTTCGCGCCAAGATTTGTGTGTGATAGAAAACATGATGAAGTTTGACCTGCGTTTGGTCTATCAATTGTTGATGTACGTTAAAGCGATTAATTCGGAAGCGAGTGTCAGCAGTATCGCCGAAGCACTGCAACAGCTTAAATTAGAAGGCTTGAAGCGCTGGCTATCCTTATTGCTGAACGCGTGTACGCCACCTACGCCACATTCCATTACCCTGATGAAACGTGGCCTGGCAAGAGCGCTTATTATGGAAGATTTGTCTCGAAAAAGTTTGCAGGTTCAAGATCCGGAAGGTATGTATCTGATAGGTTTGCTGTCGGTGATGGACAAGTTGTTGGGGCACAGTATGCAAAGCCTGATACGGCCACTACCATTGAATAAGGATCTGGCGGCAGCGATAATTGAGCAGAAGGGGAATAATGGTTTAATGTTGAAGCTGGCCATGTCAACAGAAGGCAGTGATACCGCTATGGTAGAGAACTATGCAACACGCTGTCTGATTAGTACGACGGATGTGAATCTGGCGATGATTAATGCCATGGTTAAGGCAGAAACCAGCGGGCTTTGAATTTAGGGTGATATTAAACCCTGGCGGATTTTATTCAGCTTGGCTTTAAGCTCGGGCATGATAGCAGCCGCTGCTTTTTCACCTTCTAGTACGGCCATATGCCGACCATCCAGATTGCTGACGTCTATATCCTGTGTGCGTGGGCGTATTACGATATCGGCATTGGAAACTTCATAACTGTTGATGGTCTGACTCATGATATCGAATGTCTGCATCAGGACGTCAACCGTACTGTTAGTGGTGTTGTTTTTGGGTTTGTTGGATATATCAACTGCGATGACAAAATCAGCACCTAAAGAACGGGCCACGCTGACTGGGACGGGTCGGACCAATCCGCCATCGACATAATTGTGTCCCGCGATAGTCACAGGCTGAAATATGCCAGGCACCGCACTCGAAGCACGCACTGCCTGACCCGTGTTGCCGCTACGAAATACCACCATCTCACCGCTGCCTAAGTCGGTAGCGACTGCGGCAAACGGACGTTTTAACTTCTCTATCGGCGTTTGTTTTACTGCTGTGTTGATAAAGCTCTGTAAGGCATCACCTTTAAATACACCCCGACTAGGCCATGTCCAATCAATGACGGACTGCTCTTCCATTTGTATAGCCACTTTTTGCAGTTCAAAGCCACTGTAGCCATAGGCATATAGCGCGCCAACCACTGAGCCTGCACTGGTGCCGACGATAATATCGGGCACGATACCTTGGGTTTCCAAATATTTAATCACCCCGATGTGAGCAAATCCACGTGTGCCACCGCCGCCCAGCACCAGTGCAATTTTTGGTGCGGTGCGGGTTGCCACTGGCTTGATGGGCTCAGGTTGATTGAGTAGCGTACCGCAGCCTGTCAGGCTAAATGCCAGCAAGAGTGCGATAAGGTGCAACAGAATTTTACGCATTTATTTCACACGCATACCTGCAGTAGCACCCGTATCAGGGCTGAGTATGTATAAGCCCGGTGTGTCGCCAGAAGCCGCCAGTACCATGCCTTCGGATAAGCCGAATTTCATTTTGCGTGGGGCGAGGTTGGCGACCATGACGGTCATACGGCCTATGAGTTGTGCGGGGTCGTAGGCGGATTTGATGCCGGCGAATACGTTGCGGGTTTGGCCTTCGCCGATGTCCAGCGTCAGACGGATAAGTTTATCTGCGCCTTCTACGTGTTCGGCGTTGACGATGTGGGCGACGCGTAAATCAATTTTGCTGAAGTCATCTATGCTGATTGTCTCGGCTATCGGCGCGATGGTCACAGCAGGTTTCGCCGGTTCTGGTGTTTCAACGATGTTAGCGGCGATCATGGCATCTACCTGTTTTTGTTCAACACGGGTCATCAAGTGACTGTATGTGTTGATGGTGTGTTGGGCTAATAATGTTTGCGCATCAACCCAAGTCATTGCTGGGATGTTGAGGAACTGTTCTACATCTGCTGCGAGCTTGGGCAGTACTGGCTTGAGATAGAGCGTCAACAGTCGGAACAAGTTCATGCTGACACTGCAAATTTCATGCAGCAGCGCATCTTGTCCTTCTTGTTTGGCAATTTCCCACGGTTTGTTGTCGTTGACGTACTGGTTAGCCTTGTCAGTCAGGTGCATTATTTCACGCAAGGCACGACCGAAGTCGCGGCTTTCATAGCATTCGCCGATAAGTGTTGCGGCGTGCTGGACTTCGTTGAGTAGCTCGGAAGTCGGCAGGCTGTCAGCAAATTTGCCATCAAAACGTTTGGCGATGAAACCTGCGGTACGGCTGGCAATATTGACATATTTGCCAACTAAATCACTGTTCACACGGGCAATGAAATCATCCAGACTTAAATCCAGATCTTCCATGCTGCCATTGATTTTGGCGGCGAAATAATAGCGTAGCCATTCTGGATTCATGCCGCTATTGATATAGCTTTCAGCGGTGATAAAGGTACCACGTGATTTAGACATTTTTGCGCCATTTACGGTGAGGAAACCGTGCGCAAAGATGCCTGTCGGGGTACGGTAACCTGCATTTTTGAGCATGGCTGGCCAGAACAGGGCATGGAAATAGAGGATGTCCTTGCCGATAAAGTGATACAGCTCAGTGTCACTGCCCGCTTTCCACCAGGCATTGAAGTCCAGCTGTTTAGTCGTGGCAAGGTGTTTAAAACTGGCCATGTAGCCTATCGGTGCATCCAGCCAGACGTAGAAATATTTGCCGGGAGCATCAGGGATTTCAAAGCCAAAATATGGCGCATCACGGGAAATATCCCAGTTTTGCAGACCTGCGCTAAACCACTCGTCGAGTTTGTTGGCAGCTTCTTTTTGCAATGCACCAGAGCGTGTCCACTCACGCAAGAATTCACCACAGTCACCCAGTTTGAAAAAGTAGTGCTCTGATTCGCGGCGTACTGGTGGCGTGCCTGAAACTGCAGAAACTGGGTTGATGAGATCGGTCGGGGAGTAGGTTGCGCCACATACTTCACAGTTATCACCATACTGATCCTGCGCACCACATTTTGGACACTGACCTTTGATAAAGCGGTCTGGCAGGAACATTTCCTTGCTGGTGTCGTAGTATTGTTCTATGGTTTTGCGCTCGATCAACTGTGCGTCGCGCAAGTTCAGGTAAACCTGGCTGGCGAGTTCACGATTCTCTATCGAGTTGGTCGAATGGTAACTGTCAAAATTGATGTGAAAACCGGTAAAGTCACGCAAGTGCTCGCCATGTACGCGGTCTATCAAGGCCTCAGGCGTGATCCCCTCTTTTTCTGCACGCAACATGATGGGCGTGCCGTGGGTATCGTCAGCGCAGACGTAATAGGCTTCATTACCCTGCATTTTTTGATAGCGCACCCAGATATCGGTCTGGATATATTCGACCAGATGACCGAGGTGGATAGCGCCATTGGCGTAGGGCAGGGCGGAGGTTACGAGGATTTTGCGGGTCATAGTCATTATTCAGGTGGTTAGTTCGTCAGTCCAGAGGACGGACATTGTAAAGCGACTATTTTAAGCCATTAAACAGGTATGCGGAAAGGGCAATGCCTAAAGCAGCTAATATCAGGGTGGTGATGGCGACCATGTTGGTCCAGTAGCCTTCGGGAATTTCTACCGGTTTGAAAGTGCGTAATACGCGCCGATATTGTATGACAGACAATACCGCCATCGTGCTTCCAAGCACAATAAAGCCCATGCCGACCCAGAATGATACGCCGCGTTGAAAAGGTTGCGGTGTGTGCGAGGCTAATATGTGCAAGTACAACCCAAAGCGTTCAACTACGAAGCCAAACGCCATCAAGGTTAGGCTGGTACGATTCCACGCCAGCAGGGTGCGCTCTGCGGCGAAGAATACGCGAGGATCATTCAAATCCGACACGCTCAGGCGAGTAGTTGCGCCAACACAAACGGCAAAATACCGCCGCTCTGGTAGTAATCAACTTCTATTGGTGTGTCGATACGCAACTTGACCATGGTCGTATCCGTGGTGCCATTGGCACGGTGGATAACGATTTGCACATCCTGTTGAGGCGTAATGCCGTTTTCCAGACCTAGCAGATCAAACGTTTCACTGCCGTCGAGTTTGAGTGTGGTGGCATCTGTGCCTGTGTGGAATTGGCACGGTAATACACCCATACCTACCAGGTTGGCACGGTGGATACGTTCAAAGCTCTTGGCGATGACGGCTTTTACGCCTAGCAGTTTTGTACCTTTTGCCGCCCAGTCGCGGGATGAACCGGTACCGTATTCTTCACCGGCAAATATCATCAATGGTGTGCTGTCTGCCTGATAAAGCATGGAAGCATCGTAGATAGCCATTTCTTCGCCGTCAGGCTGGTGCCGAGTTACGCCACCTTCTGAGCCAGGGATCATCAGGTTTTTGATACGCACGTTAGCAAACGTGCCGCGCATCATGACTTCGTGGTTACCACGGCGCGCGCCATAGCTGTTGAAGTCCGCTTTGTCTACGCCATGCTCCAGCAGGAATTTACCCGCTGGTGAACTAGGTTTAATAGAGCCAGCCGGGCTGATGTGGTCGGTAGTGACTGAATCGCCAAATACTGCCAGCGCACGCGCACCATGAATGACGCCGCTGTCACCTGCTGCACCGTCAAAGAACGGCGGTTGCTGGATGTAAGTTGAATCTGCATCCCAGTCGTAAACGCTGCCTACAGGTGCAGGTACGGCTGCCCATAACGGATTGTCTGCGGTGAAGTCTGCGTACAGTGCGCGATATGTCTCGGGGTTGGTTGCTGTGCTCATCACTGCTGCAACTTCTTCCAAGCTAGGCCAGATGTCTTTCAGATACACAGGTTTTCCATCTTTACCATTACCGATAGCTTCGGTGCTCAGGTCTTTATTCATGGTGCCAGCCAAGGCATAAGCAACTACCAATGGCGGAGACATGAGGAAATTGGCCTTGACGTTCTGGTGGACGCGGGCTTCAAAGTTGCGGTTGCCAGACAGTACCGATGCCGCTATTAAATCGTTATCGAGAATAGCGGTTTCAATCGCTGCAGGCAACGGACCTGAGTTACCGATACAAGTGGTGCAGCCGTAACCTACCAGTTTGAAGCCTACATCGCCAAGCGCATCCATCAAGCCTGCCGCTTTGAGATATTCGGTAACAACGCGTGAGCCTGGTCCCAACGAGGTTTTGACATGTGATGGTACGGTCAAGCCTAATGCAACAGCTTTTTTCGCCAATATGCCTGCTGCCAGCATAACGCTCGGGTTGGAGGTGTTGGTACATGAAGTAATCGCTGCAATCACCACATCACCATGACCTAATGTGCTGTCGCCACAGGGTACACGGCTGGTTAATGCTTCAGCCGATTTGCCATAGCCACCTGCGCTGACAGGAAGCGAGAACAAGTCGGAAAATTTGGATTTGACGTGATCAAGTTCGATGCGGTCTTGTGGACGGCGCGGACCAGCAACAGAGGGCACAACACTGCCTAAGTCTAATTCCAGCGTTTGTGAGTAATCACAGTCGCCTGCTTGTGGAATGCCGAATAAACCTTGTGCTTTAAAGTAATTACGGATGCTGTCAACTTGTGCTGCGCTACGGCCTGTGGCGGTATAGTAGGCACAAGTAGATTCATCTACCGGGAAGAAGCCCATGGTTGCGCCATATTCTGGTGCCATGTTAGCTATCGTTGCGCGATCTGGTAGTGAAAGTGCTGCTGCACCTTCACCAAAGAATTCTACGAACTTGCCGACGACTTTTGCGCTGCGCAGCATTTCGGTAATGGTCAATACCACGTCAGTCGCGGTAATGCCTTCGCGGATTTTACCTGTTAAATTGACACCAACCACGTCAGGCGTGAGGAAATACACGGGTTGCCCAAGCATGCCTGCTTCCGCTTCAATACCACCCACGCCCCAGGCTACGATGCCCAGACCGTTGATCATGGTGGTGTGTGAATCGGTACCGACCAAAGTATCAGGATAATACACGCCTTCTTTTTCCATGACGCCACGCGCCAGGTACTCAAGGTTGACTTGATGCACAATCCCGATGCCTGGAGGCACCACTTTGAACGTGTCAAACGCTTGCATGCCCCATTTTAGGAACTGGTAACGTTCGCGGTTGCGCACAAATTCCAGCTGCATATTCTGTTGTAATGCGTCAGGCTGGTTAAATACGTCTACCTGCACTGAGTGATCGACCACCATATCCACGGGAACCAGTGGCTCAATGAGCTTAGGGTTTTTGCCGGTTTTTGCTGTCGCGGTGCGCATAGCAGCTAAATCTGCCAATAGTGGTACACCGGTAAAATCTTGTAGTAGTACACGGGCAACGATAAATGGAATCTCTTCAGTACGATTAGCATTGGGTTGCCAATTGGCTAATTCGCGTATGTGTTGTTCGGTGACTTTTTTGCCATCGCAGTGGCGTAATATGGCTTCCAGTACGATACGGATAGAAACAGGGAGTCGAGATATTTTGCCTATGCCAGCGGACTCAAGTGCAGGGAGTGAATAGAACTTACCTTGTTTGCCATTGCCTAAATTGAACTCGGTGAGCGTGTTGTATAAATTATGCTGGTTCATAGTTACCATGTCCAATCGTAGTATAAGTGTGTTAATTTTACTGTATTTTATTCAACTTGAAACAGAATATAAGGATATAACGATGAAACTGCAATTAAACCAACTTGCTGCTGCCTGTGTATTGAGTATCGCTCTGTTATCTCCTGCAGTACATGCAGCAAGTACTGTGCCAGCCGCAAGCGTATCCACCATGCCGAATGTTTATAGAATCCCTTTGGCTAAGGGAGTAAGTATGGATGATGCGGTTGAATCCATGAAGCTGCGCGCCAACGAATTAAACCTGAAACTGGTCGCAGAATTACCTTTATCCAAGCAAGTTGAGGCGATGGTAGGCGGTACACAGCGGCGTATGGAGATCTACCAGTTTTGTGATGCGCTTACGGCTAAAGATCTGGTTGATATGAACGTGGATTTTGCTATTTATCTGCCATGCAGAATCGCGTTGATAGAAGATAATACAGGTAAAGCGTGGTTGGTGATGATGGACATGGATGTGCCTGCATGGTCAAAAGCTTCGCATATGTCGCCTGAGTTGACAGCAAAAATCATGAAAGTGCGTAACGGCTTGATAGAAATTGTCAATGCGGGTGCTAATGGCGACTTATAAGTAATAACGCACAATCTCACCATAGCCAATGAGTGATTTTCGCTCATTGGCTATTTTTTTAAGCTAACCTAAAAAATCCCTGTAGTAGCAATTTAAGTTAAAATCATAGACTCAGTTTAATTCATCTTAGGTTAAATCACGATGCAAGCTCCTGATATTACTTCTTTTATTCCGCCTCTCCGTACATTGATGGGGCCTGGTCCTTCTGATGTGCCGCAACGTGTATTAGATGCAATGGCACGTCCTACCGTTGGACATCTTGATCCAGCATTTGTAGGCATGATGGAAGAAACCAAAGAATTATTGCGCTACGCCTTTCAGACCGAGAACGCTCTCACCATGCCTGTCTCTGCACCGGGTTCGGCAGGGATGGAAATGTGTTTTGTTAATCTGGTGGAGGCGGGTGATAAGGTCATCGTCTGTAAAAATGGTGTGTTTGGCGGACGCATGCTGGAAAACGTCAAGCGTGTCGGTGGCGTACCCATAGTAGTTGAAGATGCCTGGGGCGCACCTGTGGATGTAGCTAAGGTCGAGGCTGCATTTGCCGCTAATCCCGATGCCAAAGTGCTTGCGTTTGTGCATGCGGAAACGTCTACTGGCGCACGTTCCGATGCACAGGCATTGGCTGCCATTGCGCATAAATATGGTGCGCTGGTGATTGCCGATTGCGTTACTTCACTTGCTGGCATTCCGCTTATGGTGGATGAGTGGGAGCTGGATGCAGTGTATTCAGGTAGTCAAAAATGCCTGTCATGCACGCCGGGTTTGTCACCTGTGACTTTCAGTGAACGTGCTATTGCCAAACTCAAAGCACGCAAGACGCCCGTGCAAAGCTGGTTTCTGGATCTGAATCTGGTACTGGGTTATTGGGGTAGTGCAGGTAAGCGCACTTATCATCACACCGCGCCAGTTAATACATTATATGGATTGCATGAGTCACTGGTGATATTGGCTGAAGAAGGCATAGAACATAGCTGGGCACGCCATGCAGATAATCATGTCATGTTGCGTGATGGTTTTGAGGCGATGGGTCTGAAGTTTGTGGTGGAAGAAAACTACCGCTTGCCGCAACTTAACACCGTTTATATTCCTGATGGTGTCGATGATGCTGCTGTACGTGCGCGATTGTTGAATGAATTTAATCTGGAAATTGGCGCAGGTTTGGGTGATCTGGCGGGTAAGGTCTGGCGTTTTGGCCTGATGGGGCACGCCAGCAGCGTAAAAAATATTGATTATTGCCTGTCAGCATTGAAACAAGTACTTTGATTTGATATGGATAAGTCAGAAGCGCTTGCCCAAAGCGAACAGCAGCATCTGGCTTTCCGTGAAATTGACGTAAGGGTCGTAGGCAACTCGCACAAACCATGGTTCAAAATCATAGCCTAGCGAAATGCCGTTACCTGCTACGTTATTTCCCTCGCTGCTTGTCCCACTCTTGTGAGTGATATCCAGCGTCAACCGTTGTTGCTTGTTCAGCATCTTACGCGCAATCAAGTGAGTAACGCGTTGCCCAGTGCCCAGGCGGTCATCTGCAGTAGTGAATAGAGATAACTCCGTGTCTTGTATGGCTCGCGTTCCTATGCCCAGGGTAACCGCATCATTGGGGTCGAAATTGAGATTGTAGTAATCCTGCAGATTAGTTCGCCCCCAACCCACAAGCGCATAAGTGTCGCCACCAATTTCTGCGTTCAGAGAGCCACCAACAAATCCGTGCGTTGCTGCTTGAGCTGATGCCACTGTGCGCACATAGCCAAAATCGGCATGATATTCGTAACCTACACGGGTTTGTGCAAAACCTTGCCGGTCATGGTAATAACCTACCCAGCCGTAATGGCCACCATATTCAGCGCGCAGATTTAAGTCGGTGCCATCATTGCCATTGCTGATGTGGTAATACGATGGGGTCAACTTGAAAGTCAGTATGGAATCCTCAGGATCGGACTGGGCAAATACATTGCTGGTGAATATGGTACTGGTGAGGGCTAACGAGCAGGCAAGGAAATGTGTTTTCATGGGTGGCGTCAGCGTGATATAGCCTATGATTTTAGCGGAATATTTGTGTATTTTGATAATATGCAGGCTCACAATTTTCTGCAATGGTGTCAGGGATGCCAAATACTGGCAGGGGTGGAAATGTTTTGGGAGTCAGTGGTGGTTCGGCATTGAGTTGCTGAGCGAGTTGTTGGTCTAGCTGGCGCTGGCGGGCGCAGGTATCCAATTGAAAAAATGCCTTATCGACCTCAACCAGCTGACATTTGCCAGTGATGCCGGGGTAAGGGTTGAGCAGCTTTTCATAGAGTGCATGGCCGATGAGGTGGAATGCTATATCGGTTTTGACGCGCTGGCGCTGGTTGACGAATAGTTCGTACCACTGGTGCTGGGTGAGCGTTTGCCATAATTCGGGTGTGCTGCAGGCAACGATGATGCCGCTTTCGTCCAGCAAGGTGAGTGCGTCGCGGCTGCGGTTGCGTAGCGGGGTCACGCCAGCGCGGATATGCAGCGCGTTTAATGTGGCCTTAGTGTGTGGCCAGATTAGCCACGCCAGTGCATTAAAGTAATCGTGCCAGTTGTCGGTGCGGGTGGGAATTGCACCGGTGGTGTTGATGTGGGTTTCGTAAGCAACTTCACTAGTGCAATTGACGAACTGAATGGTTGTGCCTAGGGCATTGCAGATGTTCTGGCTACGTGCGTAGTCGTTGAGCAGTGCGATGTCACATGTTTGTGTGAGCGCGTTAGGCAGGCATGACAAGGGCGCGTACAACGGGGAGCTGTGCAGCCAGTCTGAGTTAATTGTCGGCATCCAGTGTTTCTAGTGTTTCGTTGAGCGTCAGCCAGCGTTCTTCCGCTGTTTCTATACTGGTGCTGAGTTCGCCTTGACGTTTTAACAAGGTTTGCAAGGCGTCACGCTGGGCAGGTTCATAGAGCTGGCTGTCGGCGAGTTGTGCATCGAGGCTGGCTTTTTCTGTGTGCCATTTGGCGAGTTGCTGATCCAGTTTGTCGATTTCCTTGACTAGCGGGCGACGCTGGGCGATGAGTGCCTGACGTTGTTGTGCGTTTTGCTCGCGTTGCTGTTTGCGTTCGATTTTGTCGGGGTTAGCTTGCGCCAAGTTGATGCGTTGCTGATTGAGCCAGTCGCGATAGTCATCCAGATCACCGTCAAATATTTCGGCTTTGCCGTCATGTACGATCATGAAACGGTCGCAGGTGGTAGCGAGCAAGCTGCGATCGTGCGATACCAGTACTATGCCACCTTGGTAATCTTGCAGCGCGTAGTTGAGCGCCTGACGCATGTCCAGATCTAGGTGATTAGTAGGTTCATCCAGCAATAATAAATTTGGGCGTTGCCAGATCAGCAAGGCGAGCGCGAGGCGCGATTTTTCACCACCTGAAAACGGGCCGCATGGCGATGTCGCCGCATCACCACGAAAATCAAAACCACCCAGAAAATCACGCAGTTCCTGTTCGCGGGTATCAGGTGCAAGGCGCGTCATGTGCTGCAAGGGAGATTCTTCAGGGCGTAGCTGTTCCAGCTGATGTTGAGCAAAGTAACCTATTGCCAGCCCTTTGCCTTCGGTACGGGTGCCGCTGAGTAAAGCAATTTCATTTGCGAGCAGCTTGATAAGGGTGGACTTACCCGCACCATTGCGTCCCAGCAAGCCTATGCGTTCACCACTGCGTACCGTGAGTTCAATATTGGCAATCAGCGGTTGTGCACCATAACCGACGCTGGCATGACGCAGGTCTAATAACGGATCAGGTGCGCTGACGGGAACGCGGAAGCTGAAGGTAAATGGTGAATCAACATGCGCAGCGCTGATGTCTTCCATGCGTGCCAGTGCCTTGATGCGACTTTGCGCCTGGCGGGCTTTGGTGGCTTTGGCGCGGAAGCGTTCGATAAAGCTTTCCAGATGGGCGCGATCGCGCTGTTGCTTGTCAAACAAGGCTTGTTGCACCGCGAGATGGGCAGCACGCTGGCGCTCAAAATCAGAGTAACTGCCGGTGTAGAGTTTAATGCCGCGTTGTTCAATGTGAGCGATATGACTGGTCACTGCGTCAAGGAAGTCTCGGTCATGCGAAATCAGTAATAGGGTACCGGGATAGCTTTTGAGCCAGCCTTCCAGCCAAATCACCGCGTCCAAATCCAGATGGTTAGTAGGCTCGTCCAGCAGTAATAAATCAGAGCGGCTCATCAGCGCCTGCGATAAATTCAGTCGCACCCGCCATCCGCCCGAAAATGCAGCGACAGGTTTGCTTAAATCGGCATCAGTGAAACCCAGTCCGTGCAGTAATTCAGCCGCACGTGCGCGAGCTGAATAGCCATCTATTTCGCTGAGCTGGGCATGTAGTTCACCTACACGATGACCGTCATTGGCCGCTTCAGCAAGTGTTAGCTGATGCTCAATCTGGCGCAACTTGGTGTCGCCGTCCAAAGTGAAATCCAGCGCGGCTTGTTGTAATGCGGGCGTGTCCTGCGCGACGTGAGCGACAACCCAGGTTTCAGGCAAGTTCAAGTCACCAGCCTCAGCGTGCAATTCGCCACGTAATAGTGCAAACAGGCTGGATTTGCCTGTACCATTTGCACCCGTTAAGCCGACTTTTTGACCTGGATGGATGGAGAGGCTAACGTTTTCCAATAAAACTTTGGCAGCGCGGGCTAGGGTGAGGTTGGTAAGGCGTATCACGGTGAGGATGAGCTAAAACGAAAAGTCGTTATTGTACGCTGCTGCCATGCGTTAGTCGCAAAAAAGAGGGCATCCGAAGATGCCCTTAAATACCGCATGGAGGATGAAAACGGATTGTAAGTCTGAGTTGCTCATTCCTACGCCCCACTCATACATTAGCAATTGCTGTGCCAGATATTTATTTGTTTATAAACATCAAGTTATGTTTTTTGTGATCGGTTATTGGCGCACTTGTCTAGTGCGATTTCGGGATTTTATGCACTGGTTTTTATCATGCAGATAGTATTTTATTTCAGCTGCTGATCTACATATGCTGATAATTCCGAATTGAGGCTATTGGTGGCGCGTGCACGCAGGAATGCGGTACGGGCTTTGTCTGCTTGCCCATCAGCTTGCAAGGCAATACCCAGACCCATCCACCATGTGCCTGATTGCGGAGCGTATCTTAAAGCTGCCAGATAGTGTTCTACGGCGGCTTTGTGCTGGCCGGTGCGATCCAGCAAGGTGGCTAACAGTGCCTGATAGTCGGCTTGGTTTTCTGCATTGGGCAGACCGCGTTGCAGTGTTTTAATGGCTTCGGCGTTACCGCCACGATCGGCCTGTATGCGTGCTAGCAGCATAGTGGTGTCGGATTGTGCCGGGTCAAGTATCAGGGCTTGTTGAAGTTGGTGCTCCGCTTCGGTGTTACGTTTTGCATCTATCAGTAAACCTACTAAAGTTAGCCGCGCTTCGTGATGATGGGGATCCAGAGTGAGCGCCTGATTTAATTCGTTGATACTGTCTTCGTTACGGCCTTGCTGCATCAGGCTGACTGCTTTACGGTAACTGTTTTCGGCAAGCTGGGCGGTGGTGAGCGGTTCTATTTTTTTACTGATGAGTGTAGTGTTTACCGAGGGTATTGCAATAGGTAGTGCTGGAATCGTGGTTGTTGCGACAGTCGTGGTGTTGATTACAGGTGCGGCTAGTTTGGGTAGAGCTTGCGGTGTTTTAGGGACAGGTAAATGACTGAGTTCCTGAGTCAGGATAAGTCCTTGTTGTGCAGGAAGTGGAGTAACAACTGGTGCCGTCTGCACTATCACTGGTTGTGATCGTTGTTGCCACAAGATGCCAGCCAGGACGACGGCGCTAATCAAGATTATGGTTGATATGACATAAGTAATACGATGATGTTTAACAGGTAAGGTAACGGTGCTGATTTGTCCTAAATTGTCAGCATGGTTGGCCTGGCGCTGTTCCAGATCCTTGAGCATTTGATTGATTAAACTCATCGTAACATCATCCAGGTGATTGCCGTTGCAACGACGGTGAGGGCTATAGTCATGCTAATCCATATAGATTTGTTCGGGCGTGCAGCTGGTGTGTCATTGGCAGCGGCGCGTACTTGCTGAGGAGTAATATTTCGCGCTCCAAGACCATAGCTTAACATCATGGCCTTGTGTGCGAGGATGTTAATCAGGCGCGGTATGCCACCACTGGCCTGGTGCAAGCTTTTGAGTGCGCTGGCGGTAAACAGGGGTGGCCCCTGATACTCGGCTATTTTTAGTCTATGAGCAACATAGTCTTTGAGCTCTGCGAGTGAGAGTGCTTGTAATTGATAATGGAAGGTAATGCGCTGATTGAGCTGGCGTATGCTGTCATTCTGTAATTTCAGGTCGAGTTCCGGCTGTCCGAATAATACGATTTGTAGCAGTTTGCGTTTTTCGGTTTCCAGATTAGTCAGCAGGCGTAAGGCTTCCAGTGTTTCTATGGGCATGGCCTGAGCTTCGTCCAGACAGACGATGACCTGTTTCTCTTGTTTGGCGAAATCGAGTAAGGCGAGGTTGATGGCTTTAAGCAGGTAATGCTGATCAGTATTAGCGGGGATGTCCAATCCCAACTCATCAGCCACTGATAGCATTAAGCTATGTGGGGTGAGGTAGGGGTTGGGTATATAGACGGTAATGAATTGACTGGTTTCGAGCTGGTCGAGGAACTGGCGGCATAGCAAGGTTTTGCCAGTGCCGACTTCGCCAGTGATTTTGATAAAACCTTCACCGGTGTGGATGGCGATGAGTAAGGTGTTAAGCGCAGCCTGATAATGCGGGCTGGCTAGGAAATAACTGGTATCTGGGGTCAGCGTGAAAGGGAATTCACGCAGACCGAAGTGTTCTAGGTACATATTATCCTGGAATTACTGACTGCCACCGCGTTGCATACCCTCTATGCGGTCGCGTGTCTGGAGTACGTCTTGCGCCCAGTCGTTACTGCTTTTAAGTACGGTGGTTTTGAGCAAGATGACCAATTCACTTTTCTGCGATGCACGGTTGGTATGTTTGAACAGTGAGCCGATGACAGGTATGCCGCCCAAACCAGGTACTTCAGATTTGTCATCGGTTGAGTTTTCACGCATCAGGCCGCCAATTGCAACGATGCTGCCATCCTGCACACGTACTACACTGTCCGTTTCAGAAATGGTGCTGGATGCTAGCGGTAGCTTGAGTATGCCAGATGTACCTAAATCAATGACTTTGTAGTTCTCAGATACTTTGCTTACCGATGGGTGTATGTGCAGAATGATTTCTCCCTCTTCAGATATCTGTGGTGTGACATCAAGTGCAATGCCTGAGAAGAAAGGACGTAGCGTGACATTCGGCGTAGCAGTGGTGCCTGTAGAAGTGGCGCTACTGGTTGAGCTGACATTGGTCACAAAAAAATCATCCGTACCCACTTTTAATATGGCCATCTGGTTATTTAATGTCGCAATGCGTGGGCTGGACAGTACGCGTGACGTGCCCTGGGTACCGAGGAAATTTAGCAGCGCGGCAAAGTTGTCCGACTGCGCCGCAATGTTCAGCGCACCAGCGGTAGTGCTCATGGCGGTGGACATGCCTGCAGAAAATACGCTGCCCAGCGTGCTGTTGGCAATGGGGGCACCGCCTGGAACTGTCAAGCTGTTGGGATCTGCGCCGACTGAAAAACGACTTTGCCCATAACGGTTAAAAGCTGACCAGTTAATACCTGTCTGAAAGCCATCACTGAGTTGAACTTCGATGATTTTGGCTTCCAGCATGACCGAGCGGTCTACCGCTAATTGCATGGCTTTGAGGTAGTTTTCAACCTGGTGAATTTCGCTTGGCATGGCATGAATCAGCACGACGCCAGATTGCGGGCTAACAACAATATTACGACCATCTTTATCACCGACTATGGTGGTTAGGGATGTTTTTAAATCACTCCAGAAATCAGATTCGGTATTGGTGGTGATTTTGCTGGTTTCTAACGAGTGACCATTGGTTGCACCTGGGGTGGTAGTAGTCGGCATTGCACCTGCCACACCACTTGGTATCGCAGGTGTGTCGCCGACGGAACCGGAGGTGACGCGAATGTCAGATGTGCCTTTGCGTTGCCCTGCGATGTAATTGAGCTTGAACACGCGGGTTTGCATGCTCATGGGCTGGATGTATATGCGGCTGCCATCAACTTTGTAATCATAGCCATAGAGCTCACGAATTGCATCCAGCGCTTCAAACACGGTGACGTTTTTCAGATTGACTGACAGATTCCCTGTTAAATCTGGTGGAATCAGCATGCTGTAGTGGGTGCCAGTGACTATCCCCATAAACACCTGGTTGGCAGGGGCATTGTTAATCACTAAATCAAATCTTTGCTCCAGTGGCTTGGTCGATTTAGGCATAGCGATTTGCAGTGGTGGCAATAAAGCTGCGCTGACTGCTGCTGGTGGAAGATTAGCTTGTTGTTTGTTGTCGACAGCTTGACTTAATTCGGTATTAATTCGTGCTTGTGTGGTGTCAGGTTTTGGCGCAATACCCAGGGTGGCGCAACCTGTCAGGCTAAGTAGTGCGCTGGTGAGTATTAATAAACGAAAATTATTCATGGGTGTTTCCTAACGGTGGTGTGTTTGCTGACATTGGGAAATAGCGAGATGCGTGATACGACATTATCTGATTTGACCCAAACATCGCTTTCGGTAATTTTGATTATGCGCCCGGCATCAATGACGTCGCCGACTTTGACCGTGGTGCCATTGATCATGGCATAACGATGTTGCTTGCCTAAGGTGACGGACTGAACGGTGGAAACATTGCTGTTGGTATTGGCAGTGTTTGCGCTATTCATGCTTGCAGGCGGCTGTGTTGGGTCGGTCATGTTATCAGCCTGGCTGAAAGAGGATGTGCAGAGCAACAGGCTCAAGCAAGTCAGGGTTAAATGCTTAGCCATGTTTTATCCTGACTAAATGTGTAAAGTCGTAACTTAAGTAGTATTGCGCCATCTTCGTCGACAGTCATGGCAGCCTGCCCCCAGAACATGCGCCATTGCAGGGTTTCGAGCGCGCTGAGATAATGGGTTAATGCGATGTATTTTCCTGAAATAGTCATCTCTATGCCATGACGATAAATGTGCGGCAGCTTATCGTCAGTTTTACTGTCGGATTTAGCGTCGATTTTGCTATCAGCGAGCTCAGTAATCGGCAGCGTTTTGAGTGCGACCATATGTACATCTTTATTGCTGCGTAACAGATCTTCCAGCAGTGCTGGCATTTGTTGAGGTGCAATGAGTTTGCTTTGTATGTCATCCAGCGTTTTGCCACTAGCTGTGGTTTGTTGCCGTAGTTGATTGAGCCGGGCTTGGAGTGCCTGATCCGGATCAACTGTGCCAGCCTGAATAATGGCTTGAATTTGTGTCTGTAATTGCTCGGTCGTATGTTGTGCCAGCTTGATTTCCTGCGATCTTTGTTTTTGTTTTGCTAACAGCGGGTCGATCAGCAAGCTGTTGATAAGCGTAATCAGCACTACTGCCGCTGCGGCGAATATCATGACACGTTCACGCAAGCTGACGGCGTCAATGCGGTTGGCAAAAGTAAGCCAGCGTTGTTGTAAGTCTTTCATTTGGCAGGCTCCGCAACCACATTAGTAAGGGTGAAGTTGGTGTATGGCAAACTGACTGGAGGCGTGTCAGTTGTATTTGTTGTTACCGGTTTAGGTGGCGCGATTTCAAGCGCGGTGAAATTTGCGCCTACAAATTGAGGTTCATTTTTTAATTTGCCTATAAATTGAGGAATTAACTCAGCTTGCATGGCGCGACCATTGATGCTGATTTGGCTACCCATTCCAACCACATCAAATCCTGTGAGCCATAGACCATGCACAGTTTGCCGCGACAGCGCCTGAAAATAGGCAGAGAAGCCGGTCTGGTTAGCCATTTCCCCGGTTTTTAACAAGCCCAGTATGACCTGCTGTGCCTGCACTGCATGTTCTGTCTCAGCGACGCTGTCAAGCAGTGCCTGGCTGGGTTTGCGGGGTCCCATCGTTGATGCGACCTGGGTTAATTGCTGTTGTGCCTCAGTCTGGCGTAGTGACATTTGCTGCGCCTGTTTTGCCAAGTCACGATACTGGTATTGTAAATACGCATAAAACAGCAATGCACCGAGCAGGATGATAGCTAAAGATTGCACCATGGTAATAGCAGAGAAGTACTTTTCCTGTTTGCGGAATAGTGGATTACATAAATTAATTTGCTGGCTCACAGGATTTTCTCCTCTAGCCTGAGGGCAGCGCCTAAGCTTATGAAAAAGCGGGATTGTTGTGCTGTCGTCTGTAATTCTGGTGTGAGGCCAATTATGTCGTGCAAGTCGATATTGCTGACAGGCAGATATAAATTACCACTGAGGAATTCAGTGAGTTCGGTAAACTCAGCTAATGCCGGCGCGAGTACCAGTTTTTCCAGATTGAGAAATTGGTACTGGCGATCAATGTGGTCGAAAGTGCGTTGCAATTCTAGCGAGATTTTTTCGAATATACGGGTCTTCAGTTCGATATTGGTGGTACTGAGTTGCGTCAGATTAATATCCAGATGGCGCGATAAATACAATTCGCCCTGATAGGTAATAGTGAGCAAGCCACCATTGTTGTCAAAGCGTAACATAGCCAAACCGCGGTCAGCCGAAGCTACGAGATTGGCAATGTTGCGTTGTGCCAAATCAGGTATGTCAATAATACTCAGGTCTATGTGAGCATTTTCAAATTGGGCTTGCCGTTGCGCGATTAGCTGATTGCGTGCGGCAATGACGAACATCATGGCTTTGCGTGCGGGTGCATTTTTGTCAACGGGAATATCGAGTATATCTATGGTTGCGTCATCGACATGGTAGTCCAGCATGTCCTTGAGTAACCAGCGCACCGCAGTTTTGAGTTCGGGCGCGGGCACATTGGGTGTTTCTATGGTGAGGAGTTGAAAGTCTGTTGCGTTGAGGATGAGTCCGCAATGATAGTTTTTGGTACGCAATTCCTTGTCTATGCGGGTAAGCACAGCTGATGGCTCTGCTCCAGCTAGCGGGTAGTATTTCGCTAGTAAAACTTGCGGTTTATTACCCTTGGTATGGGCGACTTGCGTCACGCATACACCATCCGTTTGCAGTTCAAAAACCAGCAAACCCTGTGACTTTTTGTTCCCTGAGAATATCCCCATTAGTGTCTATGCTTTTTAGTAATTGGTTCGAAGTTAAAACATATCAATATGCTTGTCAATCTACTTAATACATTTCGCGCATATATATGAATTCATTTGCATTTTTGTAAATTCCAAACGTGGCGCGAGCGGTGGGTTTGGTCAGTCCCGTGCCTTTCCAGTTGTATTGTAGCCAAGTGGGTGCGTTGATGGTGATGTCTACATAGCCTTTTGCATTGGGTTTGGATAGTTGCAGATTGCCATTGCCTGCAATAAAAGGGGATGACAAGGCAGCCGTCGTGGTCAGTGACGTGGATAAACCGTTGCTGGCAGTCGGCGTCGTAGGCACTGGTACTGTGGTGCAGTTGTCTAGGGTATTAGTGACAAAACTGGTGCCATTGTAGTATTGCGCAACCATGGGGACAGGCAAGTTGAGTGTTTCTGAGCCACTGGCATTGTTGAGTTTGATGCGTCCGCTGCGCAGTGGTGCTGTGCCTTCCGTGTAGCCTGACGACGAGATGCTGTCGGTATCGGTAGCGCGTAGCGTGATAGTGGTAGGCGCTGTTGCCGGACTATTGAATGTGTAAGCCGGTGTTGCTGTTGTTGCAACCCCGCTGGCGAAGGCACTGGCGGCAATGGTATTGTTGCTGAATGAGCCGGTTGCAGACGCGCTACCATCACTCAGAGTGATGGCTTTTGCAAAGTTGCTGGTGCTGTTGTAGTTGGTTGTTGCGGTCGGTGTGGCCAGATTATTCAGGGCGGTGACTTGCACGCTGAAAGGTTGCGCCGAGTAGGTGAAACTGCCAGTCGCGCAGGCTGGTGTTACCGAGGTTACAAAATGATGCGGAGTAAAACGCCCGACATTGCCGCTGGTTGTTCCAGTTGTATCGCCTGCGCCAAGATAATTGCCGTCCAGTACGTCTGGCGTGAGTGTAATGATGCCGACTTCTGACCAGCTGAAATTGTTGCCGCTTGCCACGCCATTAGTGAATGTACCAAATGTACCGCTGATGGTGGGATTGCTAGTTAAGCCTAATCCGGCTAATGCAGAATTTAATTTAACGCTTTCTGGTGTGGCTTCATGTCCATAGCTCGGCGTGGCTGCGCCTGTAGCAGCTGTTGCGGTGACGGTTGCGCTAAATGGATCACTGGCTTTGATAAACACACTGCCAGTTGTAGCTGTAGCACCTGGGTTGGCGAAGTTATCTGCGGTGCGTTTGATACCAGACAACACAAAGCTGTATGGTTTGACCACAAAGGCGTTGGATGCGCCAGCTAATGTGGCTGAGTTGATAACCTTGCTGGCATACAGCGTGACTTTACCTACATCACCATAGTTGAAAGTAAACGGTGCATTGCCATTGGCATCAAAGTTCATGCTGACAGGCAGATAGCTCGATACGTTGGCATTGTTGTTACGGGCTATGGTGGTGGTAGTGCCGCCATTGACGCTCATTAAATTGGCGCCATAACAGGTTGCCGTGTCATTACATTCGTAGGCGAAATTTACTGTGCTTACTCCCTGTATGGCGGCCTGGCAGGCTTGTGTTGAGGTATTGGTTTTTATGGCGCGCAGATAATAAGTGGCAGATGAGACGCCAGCTGTCTGGGCTGGGATAGTCGTTATTGTGCCATTCGCAGCGCCAGTAAAGATAAATCCTGCCGTATTAAAAGTGGTGGAACAGCTGCTGCTAACGGCGCAGTTGATGCCATCTGGACAGCATTTGGTGGGGCTAAGCGGTGCAGTCTGTACGCCTGCGAGGGTAACTGAGACCGCCGTATTATTGGTAGCGGCTGGGTCACTGAGGGTGGCAGTTGCTACGCCGTTAGCGTTGAAAGTCGCCGGGTTGCCAGTGAGCGTGCCTGCACTGGTGGTTAATGTTGCGGTATTGCTGGCTGAAATAAAACCGTTTGTACAAGGGCTGCTGCTATCGGCACAGGCAGTGATGGTGGCAGTGGTGGGCAGGCAGCTGATGCTGCTGCTAGGCAGGGATAGTTCATAGTGATCAGGGCCGCAGACTGTGCTGTAATTCATGTCGCGCTGTATCAGTACCGAGCCGCCTTCTACATTGTAGAGATTGAATTCATCAAGAGTGCCGTTAGCTGAACTTTTGGTTCCGCCAGAACCCGTGAAGCTGCTGCGATTATCACCAAGGTAAAGCGTACCGATCTGTGATGAAACTGTACCGCTGCTGCTGAATGCGCTAATCGCCTTCTGCACACCATTGATGTAAATACTCAGATGGTCGCTATTGCTGGCGGCCAGCGCATTGAAGTTCCATGTCAGTGCTATATGTGTCCACGTATTGGCAGCAACGCTATTTGCGCTGGTTTCTACAGCACGTATCGTACCTGTGGAATCGGTGATAACAAAACGCACATCACCGTTATTCAGTTTGGTTGCAAAAAACCACTGGCCATTGCTGATGGAAGCATCAACTAATTGCGCATCACCTCCATTGACCCATGCGCTGTTGGCTTTGTACCAGAAATCTATCGTGCCCGCTCCGCCCAGGTTTGTTGGAACGGCGATGCCTGTGTCAATACCGTCAACTACCGCGCCGTTGTTGGCCGGGATGACTGCGCCGTTACAGGCATAGCCTACGCCAGGGACAGCCGCTCCTAATGCGGTCGCGTTATAGGCAGGTGAGCTGCCGCTGGTATCGGTTACCTGACCGGGTGCGGTCCAGGCAGATTGTTGGAAATGGTACTGGGCTATCGGGCTGGGAATATAAAAAAGTATCGCGGTATTGCTGGTGGGTAATCCAACGCTGGGGACGTTAAAGTCAGTCGCGCTGACTTGCCAGCCTACCTGAGCCAGCGTGGCCTGTGGCCCCGGAACATTGACGCCATACTGATAAACAAATGTGCCATTCTCATTCAGTATGATTTGCAAATTGTAATTGCCACTGGTGGAGCCACCAGCCGCCCATTCCGGGACGTTGTTCCAGGTAACCACGAATTGACGGTTAGGTGCGGTGCCTATGCTGGCATAGCTGATATAGCAAGTTGAGGTAAGTTTGCACGCAGTTGAATAGCCTGCATTCGCCTGCGGGGTAGGATCCATATCATTACCATAGATGCGCATGGTGTAATTGAGGCCAGCATCTGCATAAGGTAATTGTGTGACCGGGCTGCCATAGCCACAAGTTGTGTTGTTATTGAATTGCAGGCGGCCATTAGTCATGATACGCGCCTGAGTAAAGGCTGTGCCACCATAGGAGAAAGTAAATCCGATCGGAATGTCGTCGGACATGGTGTCATCGAGGATAGGCGGTGTAGTTCCACAGCCGCCTGTATTATTGAATTTGTACGGGGCGGTGTTGTAACCAACTTTGGTGTGGCTGGTGGTGTCTATCCATGAAAACGGGGTCGATACGTTGGAATAGGTGACCGCATGTGCCAGCGTGGTGTGCATTAACCAGCAAATCAGCAATAGCAGTGGAAACATCAGTTTTATCGACGCTGTATGCCATTTGCCATGAGTGACAGGGTGGTTTGTAGTTTGCATATTCATGGTTTTTCTCTGGTCAATGCTCTATGGTCGCTTGAACTTGTCGCTCAATATAGGTGGTGCTACCCACCGTACCTGTTGTTGCCGTTGCAGTGAGCTGGAACATATTCACAGGGTTGCCTGCTTCGGTTGTGCTGCTGTTGCTGCAGTTAACAACTACTGTAAAACTGGCTAAATTGCCACCTAACGGAACGGTAGCACTGCCGGCGCAGCTGCCACTATTCTGCAGTATTTGATAAGCGCCCCATTCTATGCCAGCACGTGCGGCCTGATAGGCTCTGGATCCTTGTACATCTTGTGCCGAAGTCATTTGCTGGACGTTGGAGAACGTGAGCATGAATGCGCCCAAAGCGGAGAGCACCACCAGCAGAAAGATGGCGGAGACGATGGAGAAGCCGCGCTGGCGGTAATCAGGGCGCGTTGCTGACATGGACTTCATCATATAAATTGACTGATTCGCCGTTTTGCGTGAGCTGCAAACTGATTGCAACCAGCCCTGCGCGCTGGGTAATCACTTGTTGATCATAACTGAAACTGCACAGGCTGACATTTTTGGCTAATAGCGCGCTGCTACCACCAGTAAAGCTGGTGGGCTGGTTAATATTGATAGGGTAGTTCCAGTAACGGGTGAGTGTGCCAGCCGTGGTGTCACACGCGTAGGTTACGGGATATTGGATAATCTGGAAGCGGTGACTGGGCGAGTCGAAAGGGAATAGCTTGTAGGCAAAAGTTACAGTATTGCCTGCAGCACTTATGGCACTGGTATTGTCACCATTGTATGCATTTGCACCTGAGATACCCAGATTGTATATGGCCAGCAGATTTTGTGCGCCAGCAGTCATGCTGACAGGGGGGCCGAGCACATCAAAGCTGGTGTCGGCAGTGGTGAAATCCAAGGGGTTACCCGGCGTGTCGATACGATAACGCCCGCCGCCGCTGGTTAGCAGAAATTCCAGATAGGTGATGCCGCCAGCGCTGGTGATACGGACGCTGTTGGGCAGGGCAAGGTGTAAATCGCGGCCGATACGACGTACAGCAGTATCGGCGACGTCGGTGAGTGCAGCACGGTTTGCGCTGTCCAGGTAGCCTTGAATAGGTGCTCGAATGAACGTGGCGACCACGGCGGCGATAATGCCAGTGATGGTGATGACGACTATCATCTCTATCAGGGTAAAACCTCGGTGTTGGCGGCGATTATTCATTATCATGGCACGGCATTCGGGGCGTAGCGGAAACGATAGCCTGTCAGGGTCAGGCTGTCGCTGCCAGAGCTAACGGTGACATTGATTTGTAGTTCAGTGTTGCTGATAGGGTTAATAGCTACACTGGCGGTGTAACCACTTAATCCATTGACGGGCGTATTGGTGATGTCGTTAATGCCTGTCATGGCAAACCCGTCGTAATCATTGACGTTATCGAATTGCGGTGTGCCATAGCGGGTTTCGCCAGGTTCTGGCCCCATCGTTTCTGGCAGCGTGGCACAGCCTGCTGTACTGGTTGCGGTAGCAGCGTTGGCATCATCCGGGTCGCAATAGGTAAAGGGTTGCAGTTCAATTTCTTCCAGCAGCGATTCAGCTATCGCTTGCGCTTGTTTGTGCAACATGGGGTCGGCGCTGTGCTGAGTGGTGATGTTCATTATGGATAGCACGCCGGCGACAGCCGTGCTGACGATGACGATGAAAATGATCAGCTCTATGAGCGAAATGCCAGCCTGGCGCTTAATCGTGTACATAGCCAGTGTCTTGCTCAATGATAATGCTGCCAGTTGCATCTTTTACCGTTATGGTTTGTCCATTACTGGCTTGTCCCAGTGCGTTGTAACTGAAATTGGTGGGTGTAATGGTGTAAGTAATGCCCGCTGAACGAGGTGTGACAGTAAACGGGCTGCCGCCTGCGGGGCTGGCGAGATTGATGTCACAAGCGCTCGCGCCAGCTGCGGAGGCTATGGTCAGCGTCAGGCTGCTACTGGTAAATGTAGCGCAGACAGTACGGCGCTGAGCGATCGCGGCTTTTTGTGCGTAGCGTAATGCGGCAGTGGTTTCATCAGCAAAACCACGCGTTTCAAAAGTGGACTTGTCGAAAAACTTGGGGATGGCGGCGACGGCTAACACGCCGACGATGATCATGACGACTATCAACTCTATCAGGGTGAAACCTGTCACAGTGTGTTTTGCAGCACTATAGTGTTCAGTTCTGCTCATCTATAGACGCCCAAAAAATGACATTAATACTGGATGAAAAGTAGTTGTGCTGGTAAGAATACCGAAGATGCGCTTGCATCTTCGGTTAGCTAGGATAGCTAGTTAGTTTGCTGCACCAATCGCGCTGTAGGTGGCAGAGAAGGCAGCTGAAGTTGTGCCTTTGTCTTTTTGTATCGTACAAGCAACCGCAGTTCCATTGGTTGTACTAGCATTATCAGCTGCAAGATAATAACTGGTTGTGCTAGCTGTAGTTCCCAAAGTTAAAGTTGGGATCAGTAATGCGCCAACGTCAGAACATTTAGCAACTTTTACACATTTGTTTGCAGTAACTGTATTGTTGGTTATAGCGCAACCACCGTAGTTAATGGCTGCGGCGGAGTTTAACCCACCCGCAACACCCTGGATTGCGGCTGTTTCAGCGTCGCTTGATATATCAATAAATTTAGGTAATGCGGTTGCCGCCAGAATACCTAATATCACAATGACGACGACTAATTCGATTAAGGTAAAACCTGATTGTGTTTTTTTCATGGTGCTGCTCCCTTTAAAAAATGGTTGAGGTTATGAACAATTAGCCAATGTGGCATTGAGGGTGTAAGTCGGTTGTGTGTCTGCAGCTGCGGAAGGTGTATAGCTGATAGTGCAGTCAGCAGTGCCGCTGGTATGGCTGCCATCTGGTGCAGCGATTCTGGGGGCAGTCAGGCCAGCAATCACATAATCGGTACTGACTAATCCAGCCAGCGGTACGATCGTGGCGGCATCTGGGTAACCGTTAGTGTAAACAACGGTGGTGCCTTCAATGACGATGTTGGGAACAGGTGTGCCGGTATAGCTGCTGCTAAAACCGCGTGTGAGTAATGTAGCGTGTGCCATTGCTGCGGCTGATTTTACTGCGCCCATGGCACCATTCATTTTAGCCAGACGCGCGTCAGCCTGTATTGCTGTGAATTTGGGCAGGGCGATGGCTGCCAATATGCCCAATATGGTAATCACTACAACTAATTCGATGAGGGTAAAGCCATGTTGTGATTTTTTCATGCCCACTCCAGTGTTATTGCTATTCTTAGTCAAGAATAGGGCGCTGTAATTGATTCGTCAAGCTGATTGTCGCTATATTGTTTGTAAGCCTGATTCGTTACCAAGCCGCATTTGATATGGGGTTGGTATGTTGTCGGTATTAAAATCTGCTATGGGTGTGTGCGATGTCATGTCATCGCACGTTGTTATTTGTGATGCATGGCAACTTTGCCCAAATCCCAGATAGGCAGGAAAACACCCAGTGCTAGTACCAATACGACGACTCCTAACCCTATGATTAATATTGGTTCTATTTGTGAAGATAACGTTTTCAGTTCGTAATCGACTTCGCGTTCATACATATGGGCGATTTCGTCCATGAGATTATCGAGGTCGCCGGTTTCTTCACCCACAGCAATCATTTGCAGCACGACAGGGGTGAACACACCAGCGGTGACGGCGGTGCGCAGTATGCTTTCGCCTCGCTCTATGCCATCACGCATCTGGATAATGCGGCTGGCGATATAGGCGTTATCGACGGTTTGAGCTACGACGTTAAGGCTTTGAATAATTGGCACGCCGCTTTTGCTGGAAAGCGCGAAGCTGCGGGAAAAGCGGGCGAGTGTACCTTTGAGGAGAATTTTTCCAGCAATGGGGAAGCGTAGTTTGAGTTTGTCCCAGTGGTAGCGACCATTTTCGGTGCTGATGTAGTAGCGGAAACCCATGTAGGCGCCAACGACCATAGCAAGTAATAGCCCCCAATAATTCACCATGAAATTGGAAAAGCCGATGAGGATCTGAGTTACCAATGGCAATTCGGCATTGAAACCTGCGTAGACTTTGGCAAATGCGGGAATGACGAACAGGTTGATTACGCTGATAGCAACAGCCATAGCGATGACGACAAAGCTTGGGTAACGTAAGGCCGTGCGTACACGTTCGCCCATTTCACGTTCAAATTCGAGGTGGTCGAACAAGCGCAGGAATACTTCTTCCAGTCGGCCTGTCATTTCGCCTACGCGTACCATGCTTAAATAGAATGGGGTGAATATTTTTGGGTGGCGCAGCATTGCGGCGGATAGTTCGCGTCCTGAATCCAGTGAGGTGCGTAAGTCTTGTATGACATTGCCAAAGGTTTTGTTGGTGGCGGATTCTTGCAAGCCCGCCAATCCGCGCATGATAGGTACGCCCGCCTTGAGCAAGGTGTAGAGCTGGCGGCTGAATAGCTGCAGATCAAGTGCCGTCACTTTCTCTTCGGTGAGTTTGGCCCACCAGTTATCCGCGCTGGATTTTTCTTTGGTATTGCTGATGACGATATCAATCGGCATGAGGCTGGTGTTACGTAAGGTATCGGCGATACTGCTGGTGTCAGAGCCTTCTAATATGCCTTCTATCAGTTCACCTTGTGCGTTGCGCGCTTTGTATGCAAAAAATGGCATGATGGTCAGTCGTCAAATTGGTTGCTGATGCGCATGGCTTCAAGGATAGTGGTTTTGCCCTGTGTAACCAGATTGACCGCTTGGCGGCGCAGAGTGTTGCCAGCCATTTGTTTGGTGGCTGCCGCTAAAAATATGGCGGGGTCGGACTGGTTGGCAGCTTCAGCGACTGCATTGGTGATTTCCAGCATTTCATAGACGCCCAGACGTCCGCTGTAGCCGGTATGGTTGCAATAGGTACAGCCTTTGCCGTGATGGTAGTGCTGCTGATCAACTGTGTCGCCTAATTCAGCTTTTAGCCACAGGTGTTCGGCAGGTGTCGGTGTATAGGTTTCAATGCAGTTTTCGCAATTGAGACGTACCAGGCGTTGGGCCAGCACTGCCTGAATAGAGGTGGCTACCATGTAGCGTGGCACGCCCATGTCCATTAAGCGTATTGGTGTGCTGACGGCATCGTTGGTATGCAGTGTGGATAGTACCAGGTGGCCTGTCATTGCCGCACGCATACCGATCTGGGCAGTTTCCTGATCGCGCATTTCACCGATGAGGACAATGTCCGGATCCTGTCTCAAAGCGGCACGCAGGACGCGAGCAAAGCTGAGTTCTATTTTTTCGTTCACTTGTACCTGATTAATGCCCGGCAGGCGATATTCCACAGGATCTTCTACGGTGATGATTTTAAGGCCGGGATTGTTGAGCTCGGATAATGCGCCATACAGGGTGGTGGTTTTACCGCTACCCGTTGGACCTGTGACCAGTATCAATCCGTTGGGACGCTTCAGGATAGCGCGAAAGCGTTCCAGCATAGCCGCAGGCATGCCGATTTTATCCAGATTAAGTGTGCCGCCACTTTGGTTGAGTAGTCGCATTACCACTGATTCACCATGTTGGGTGGGCATGGTGGATATGCGAACGTCTATGGCTTGCTTTTTGACTTCAACGGCAAAACGACCATCTTGCGGCAGCCGTTTTTCGGAAATATCCAGACCAGAGATGAGTTTCAGGCGTAATGCCAGCGCGGGTGCGATTTTGATATCGGCACGCGTCTGGATGTTGAGTACGCCATCAATACGAAAACGAATAAGCAGGCTGTCGGCTTGGGGTTCTATGTGTATGTCAGATGCGTGAACTTGAGTAGCATCTTCAAATACGGATTGTAGTAACTTGACGACAGGTGCATCTTCGCTGCCTGGATTCACACCTAAACCTGAGAAATCAATAACACTCTCACCTAAATTTTGCCCCAGTTCTTCTGCTAAATCGGTGATTTCGTCAGTTTTGCGATAGATGCGATCTATGGTGTGGAGTAATTCATTTTCGCCTACGACTGCCAGCGCGATGTCTTTTTTGATGATGCGGGCGATTTCATCATAGGTAAATAAGTCAGTCGGGTCGCTCATTCCCACAAGCACGTTATTTTCTCTGTCTTCGAGGACAATGGCACGGTAACGTCGCGCCTGCATTTCGGGCAGGAGACGCGTAGTTTCTGGCTTGATAGGGTGATTTTTCAAGCGGATGAAGGGGATGTTGAGTTGCTTGGCAATGGCGTCAGCAATCTGATCTTCGGTTACAAAGCCATTTTCTACCAGAAAACGTCCCAGTTTACGCCCGCTCTTTTTTTGTTCTTCCAGTGCGAGCTGTAGTTGTGTTTCCGAGAGCAGTTTTTGTTGTACCAATAATTCGCCTAAACGAATTTTTTCCGGGCGTGCCATGCGGAGTCCTCAAGTTTGTTATGGCATTATCTTAACGCGAATTGAGCGCTTGTGTGTGCTTGTCGTGAAACGGTCATATTTTTATGCCATCTTGCTGCATGTCAGAGTGAAAGGGATGTGAAGATGGATAAGCGAGATTGTTTATTGAAAATTCTGCAGGAACGTAGTTTGATTCCCGTTTTTCAACCGATTATCGCAATGCATGATGGTGAGATTGTTGGTTATGAAGGATTGGTGCGTGGTCCTGTAGATAGTCTGCTGCCTATGCCCCAAGATTTGTTTGAAACGGCGATCCAGCATGATTTGTTATTGGCGTTAGAAACATTATGTCTGTTTCAGGTGATGACGGCTTTTCTGGAACAATCCATGAAAAGTCGGTTGTTTGCCAATATCAGCCCATACGCACTCTTGAATGGCGTGCTGGATAATCCGTTGCTGGTGGATTTATTGGCACCGACCAGTCCTTTAGCAGGTCGTATAGTCTTTGAATTAACCGAAGGTACGCCGCAAATGCCGAGTGCTGATGTGGTGGCAGGAATTCGGCGTTTGCAGGATAAAGGCTTTAGCGTTGCTTTGGATGATTTGGGCGAGGGTTTTTCCAGTCTGCGTTTATGGGCGGAGGCATGCCCGCAGTTTGTGAAAATTGATAAACATTTTGTGACGGGGATAGATAAGAAGCCAGTGAATTTGCAGTTTGTACGGGCAATCAAGCAGATTGCAGATAAAAGCAATGCCACACTAATTGCGGAAGGTATAGAAACACGAGCGGAATTTCTATTGCTGAAGGAGTTGGGCGTGTGTTGTGGTCAAGGATATTTTATTGGGCGACCTGCTGCTCAACCGAGTTTAACGGCAAGCTCGGCTGTCTTGGAGTGCATGCAATTGTCTTATGCGGGTGATGGTGCATGGTTAAAAACGGTATTGCGCCGAGGACCACAAGCCCGACTATTGCTAAATAAAGTACCTACAGTGGATGTCACTACTAATAGTGAAGAAGCGCATGAAATTTTGTTGGCTCATCCGGATTTGGAGATATTGCCTGTGCTGGATGATGGTCTGCCCGTCGGTGTGCTTAATCGAACCATGGTAGATAAATTCTCGCGACAATATATACGTGAGTTATATGCCCGGCAATCTTGTGCCTTGTTTATGGATAAGGCGTTTATTGCGGTGGAACTGGATACGCCCATCGTCGCTTTAAGCCAGCTGGTCTTGGCTCAGGGGCGTAAGCGTTTTGCCGATGGATTTGTGCTGACGCATGCTGGAAGTTATGTGGGTGTGGGATCTAACTTTGCGCTGATGCAAGAGATGACTAGCTTGCAAATAAAAGAGGCTCGCTATGCAAATCCTTTGACCTTGCTGCCTGGTAATGTGCCGATTAATGAACAAATCGAAGTGTTGTTGACGAATGGTGTCAGCTTTTGCGCTTGTTATGTAGATTTGGATAATTTTAAACCGTTTAATGATGTGTTTGGTTATGCGCATGGCGACGAACTAATTAAATTGACGGCGCGCGTGTTGTCCACAGTGGCTGATCAGGATGTGGATTTTGTCGGGCATATTGGTGGTGATGATTTCTTCATGTTGTTCCAGAGTGCTGATTGGGAGCGGCGTTGTAAGCAAATTTTGACTGAGTTTGATGATGCGGTGTGCAAATACGTAACACATGCCGAGTTTGGTGTGGGTATTTATACTGCAGAGGATAGGCGCGGGAATGATATTGAGTATGCATTCCCAAGTGTATCTATAGGTGCGGTGCTGGTTCAGCCCCGCCAATTTGAAAGTTGCCATCAGATTGCAGCGGTTGCAGCTGAAGTGAAAAAAGCCGCTAAAAAGATACCAGGCTCCAGTCTGTATGTTGACAGTCGGGGCGGATTGCCTGCAACACTGAAAGCTTTAGCGGCTTAAAATTATAAGGTTAGCTTGTTTTTAGGTCAGATTTTGTTTGGCATTTGACAGTAGGCTGTAAATGCTTGTTATCATCTGATAATGACAAAATCGATACGGGTAGTGAGTTATAACATTCATAAAGGCTTTACGCATTTTAATCGGCGTATGGTGATACACGATTTGCGCGAGCGTTTGCGATCACTGCAGGCTGATGTGGTGTTTTTGCAGGAGGTGCAGGGTAGTCATGCTACCCATGGCGGGCGTTGGCATGATTGGCCTAGTGCGCCACAATATGAGTTTCTGGCGGATGAGGTGTGGTCGGATTTTGCCTATGGGAAAAATGCGGTATATGACCATGGGCATCATGGTAATGCGATTTTGTCCCGCTACCCTATTGTGGCGAGCGAGAATCTGGATGTTTCAGCGCATGCGTTCGAGTCGCGTGGTTTGTTGCATGCGCAGATAGCTGTGCCAGGTTTGGCTGCGCCAGTGCATCTGATGTGTGTGCATCTGGCTTTGTTTGAACATAGTCGCCAACGTCAATTGGCAATGCTGATAAAACGTGTGCATGAGACAGTTCCGGATACGTCGCCACTGATTATTGCTGGAGATTTTAATGACTGGCGTGGTCAAGCGGGGCGTAAATTTGCCACTGAATTAGGTTTGGAAGAGGCCTTTATGAGTGTGCATGGGCAAACAGCCAAGAGTTTTCCTGCGCATTTTCCATTGTTGTCACTCGATAGAATCTATGTGCGTGGCTGGCGTGTTGTTAATGCGCAAGTGTTGCAGGCGGGTGATGGCTGGCATCGTTCAGATCATGCCGCATTACTGGCGACACTGGAGCTCGAGTGATCTGGACGAATGGCAATCAGGTAGATTTGCTGGAAAGTGGCGCGGCCTATTTCCCCGCGATATTGGCGGCGATAGGTGCGGCTAAACAAGAGGTGCATCTACAGGCTTATATTTTTGCTGATGATGAAACTGGGCGTGCAGTTTCAGGGGCATTGATAGCAGCGGCGCGGCGAGGCGTGGTTGTGCGTGTGTTGGTTGATGGTTTTGGTTCGCGTGATTTAAATCCTGCGCTGGTGGCCGAGATGGAAGCGGCTGGTGTGGAATGGATGGTGTTTCGTGCGGAGCAGTTCCAGTTGTCGTTGCGGCGACATCGGTTGCGGCGTATGCATAGAAAAATCGCAGTGGTTGATGGAGAGCTGGCGTTTATCGGCGGTATTAATATTATTGATGATATGGATACACCCAATCAGATTCCTCCGCGCTTTGATTTTGCGGTGCAGGTGCAGGGCAGGGTGGTTGAGCAGATTACACGAGATGTGCGGCGATTATGGGCGTTTATCGGGTGGACACATGGTCGTGTGGTACGTAGAAGGCGCACTCAATGGGCAGCACAGCCAGTTAAAGTAGGTAATGATAAAGTCGCTTATTTGGTGCGTGACAACTTGCGCCATCGGCGGGATATAGAGGACGCCTATTTGTCAGCGATTGCGTCGGCGACGCGGCAGGTAGTCATTGCGAATGCGTATTTTTTGCCAGGCAGGCGGTTTCGCCATGCATTAATGACTGCGGCGCAGCGTAATGTGCAGGTGGTGCTGCTGTTACAGGGGCGTGTGGAGTATGGCTTGCTGCATTATGCAACACGAGCCTGGTATGGTGAGTTATTGGCTGCGGGTGTGGAAATATGTGAATATCACCATGGGTTTTTGCATGCCAAGGTTGCGGTAATAGATGGGCATTGGGCTACTGTAGGGTCAAGTAATATTGATCCGTTCAGTTTGTTGTTGGCACGCGAGGCCAATGTGCTGGTAGAAAGTACACGATTTGCAGATGAGTTATATGTTGCCTTGCAAGCTGCTATGTTGCGTGGCGGTCGCTGGATCAAAGTAGAGGGCTGGCGTAAACGTGCCTGGTATCAGCGTATTTTACCGAATGCGGCAATGTTGTTAGTGCGTGGTTTGATGGGTTTGGTAGGTTATGGACAAAAGTGGTGATGCGTTGCTCTACTAGCGTAGTTTATGCTATAATTTTGAGCTTGTTATTTAATGTCTAAATAGCAAAATACGCACAACTGTCTTTGCTTAGGGTGTTCCCTGTAACGAATTATGGGGAATGTTGGGCGACAGTTGGAGGCTTAACCCTAAAGGAAATTGTATGTCTATTACTATGCGTCAAATGTTGGAAGCTGGTGTTCACTTTGGTCACCAAACACGTTTCTGGAATCCGAAAATGGCTCCGTACATTTTCGGTCATCGTAACAAAATTCACATTGTAAACTTGGAAAAAAGTTTACCTATGTTCCAAAACGCACTGAAAGTTGTGCGTAAATTGGCAGCAAATAAAGGTACTGTGTTGTTCGTAGGTACCAAGCGTACTGCGCGTGAAATCGTTCGTGAAGAAGCCGAACGTGCCGGTATGCCTTATGTTGATAACCGTTGGTTGGGTGGTATGTTAACCAACTTTAAAACAGTTAAACAATCTATCAAGCGTCTGAAAGAATTGGAAATTTTGTTAGGCGAAGACAATTCTAAATTGCCTAAAAAAGAAGCTTTGGTATTGAAGCGTGAATTAGACAAGCTGCAACGCAGTCTGGGCGGTATCAAAGATATGACAGCTCTGCCTGACGCGATTTTCATTATCGACGTGGGTTATCAAAAAGGTGCTGTTGTAGAGGCGAATGCTTTGGGTATTCCTGTTGTGGGCGTGGTTGATACTAACAACAGCCCAGCGGGTGTTGATTACATCGTTCCTGGTAATGATGACTCAAGCAGCGCGATTCGTTTATACGCACGTGGTGTAGCTGACGCAGTATTGGAAGGTCGTAGCCAATCAGTCAACGAAATTTTGGGTGAAGGTGAAGAGTTTGTTGAGGAAGAGGCTGCTGCAGTCGTTACCTCACAATAATCATTTCATAGCTCAACGAAAAGGGGCCTGTGCCCCTTTTTTTGTAAATTTAATTAATCAAGGAGTTAAGCATGGCTGAAATTACAGCGAGTATGGTAAAAGAGTTACGTGAGCGTACTGGTTTGGGCATGATGGAATGTAAAAAAGCACTGTCTGAAACAGATGGTGATATGCAGGCTGCTGAAGATTTAATGCGTATCAAGAGTGGTGCAAAGGCAAGTAAAGCAGCTAGTCGCGGTGGTTCAGAGGGCGTGATTGGTGCGTTTATCAGTGCTGATGGTAAATCAGGCGCGATGGCGGAAATCAACTGCGAAACAGATTTCGTAGCTAAGAATGATGACTTTCTTGGGTTCGCACAAGCTGTTGCTAAATTAGCTGCTGAAGCTGCAAATGCTGATGTTGCTGCGATTTCTGCTATGGCAATGACAGGCGGAACGGTTGAAGAAGTGCGTCAGGCATTGATTATGAAGCTGGGTGAGAATTTGACCATACGCCGTGTAGCAACATATAGCACTGCAGGTCGTTTGGCATCTTACTTGCATGGTTCAAAAATCGGCGTTATGGTTGATTTGGAAGGCGATGAAACTTTAGGTAAAGATTTGGCGATGCACATTGCTGCAAGTAAACCTACTTGTGTGTCCAAAGATCAGGTTTCTGCAGATTTGATCGAAAAGGAACGTGAAATCTATACTGCACAAGCTGCTGAATCAGGTAAGCCTGCTGACATCGTTGCTAAAATGGTGGATGGTCGTATTGCTAAATTCCTGGCTGAAGTTACTCTGGTTGGTCAGCCTTTCGTTAAGAATCCTGATCTAACGGTAGAGAAGTTATTGGCTGAGAAAAAAGCTAAGGTAAATGCATTCACCATGTTCGTGGTTGGTGAAGGTATGGAGAAGAAAGTGGTTGATTACGCCGCTGAAGTGGCTGCTGCTGCGAAGGTGTAAGCATGAGCGCGCCAGTGTATAAACGCATATTACTAAAGTTGTCTGGTGAAGCCCTGATGGGCGATGATAGTTACGGTATTAATCGTGAAACGATTACGCGTATCGTGCAAGAGGTGAAAGCCGTTGTCGATATGGGCGTGCAAGTCGCCGTGGTGATAGGTGGTGGTAATATTTTCCGAGGTGTCGCACCAGCGGCAGCGGGGATGGATAGAGCGACTGCTGATTACATGGGGATGTTGGCAACAGTAATGAATGCACTGGCGTTGCAAGACGCTTTTCGCGTGAATGGCGTGGTAAGCCGCGTTCAATCCGCGTTGAATATAGAACAAGTCGCTGAGCCTTATATACGAGGTAAGGCGATGCGTTATTTAGAAGAAGGTCGTGTAGTGATTTTTGGTGCAGGAACGGGTAACCCGTTTTTTACTACCGATACGGCTGCTGCGTTGCGTGGCATGGAAATGAATGCCGATATCGTGATTAAAGCGACTAAAGTAGATGGCGTTTATACTGCTGATCCAAAAACAGACCCAAATGCAACGCGTTATCAGCGTTTGAGTTTTGATGAAGCAATTAACAAGAATTTGAAAGTGATGGACGCTACTGCGTTTACACTGTGTCGTGATCAAAAAATGCCGTTAGCGGTGCTCAGTGTGTTTAAAGCTGGTGCCTTGGCGCGTTTTGTGATGGGCGAAGACGAAGGCACATTGGTGCATTGTTAAGAGGGAAATGGCATGTTAGCTGATATTAAAAAAAATACAGAGCAAAAAATGAGCAAGTCACTCGATTCGCTCAAAACTGACTTGATGAAAGTGCGTACCGGGCGTGCGCACACAGGAATTCTGGATCATGTCATGGTGGATTATTACGGTAACCCAACAGCTATTAATCAGATAGCCAACGTGACCTTGATGGACGCACGTACAATTTCTGTGCAGCCTTGGGAAGCCAAGATGGTGGGCGCAGTAGAAAAGGCAATACGTGATTCGGATTTGGGTTTAAATCCATCCAGTCAGGGTAATCTGATCCGTGTGCCGATGCCTGCACTGACCGAAGAACGTCGCCGAGATTTGATAAAAGTCGTGAAAACTGAAGGCGAAGGCGCAAAAGTGGCGATACGCAATGTGCGTCGTGATGCGAATGACCAGCTGAAAAAAGCGCTGAAAGATAAAGAAATCAGCGAAGACGATGAACGTCGCACTCAGGACGAAATCCAAAAACTCACTGATAAATTTATTGCTGAAGTAGATAAGGCTTTAGTAACTAAAGAAGCTGAATTGATGGCGGTGTAAGCAGGTGGGTATATTTGGCAGTTCCACGCAACATATTCCAGAGTCAGTAGAAGTGCCGCGCCATATTGCAATTATTATGGATGGTAATGGACGATGGGCAAAAAAACGCTATATGCCTCGCATAGCAGGGCATAAGCGTGGTGTGGAAATGGTGCGAGAGGTGATCAAAGCCTGTGTAGCACGCAATGTAAAATACCTGACCTTGTTCGCTTTCAGTTCTGAGAATTGGCGGCGACCTGAAGAAGAAGTTAATTTACTGATGGATTTGTTTCGTTTTGCGCTGGAACATGAAGTCAGTAAGTTACATAAAAATCAAGTCAAACTTAAAGTCATAGGTGACTTGTCCCGCTTTGAGCCTAAATTGGTGCAGTTAATCCATGCTTCAGAGCATATGACGGCGGGGAACAATGGCCTGACTTTAACTATCGCTGCTAATTATGGTGGGCGTTGGGATATGTTGCAGGCAGTGACCAAAATGTTGACTCACCATCCAGAGTTGGCAGGGCAGGCGTTGACTGAGCAGCATTTGGAGCCTTATCTGTCCATGCATTATGCGCCGGAGCCAGACTTGTTTATTCGCACTGGCGGTGAGCAGCGTATTAGTAATTTTCTATTGTGGCAACTAGCCTATTCCGAGTTGTATTTTACCCCTACATTGTGGCCAGATTTTGATGCTGCGGCATTGGATATGGCGATTACGTCGTTCCAGCAACGTGAGCGTCGTTTTGGTCGTACCAGCGAGCAACTGCATCATGTTACGTGAACGTTTAATTACTGCCTTTTTGTTGATTGGCGGTTTCCTGGGGTGTTTGTTCTTGTTGCCTGATGCTGCATGGGCGGTGGTGGTATTGCTGCCATTGGTTGTGGGCGCCTGGGAGTGGGCAAAACTATCTAATTTCTCAATATCGTTAAAGTATATATTTGTGCTCATCAATATGCTGTCTGCTGCAGCAGTTTATGCTTTTGATGCGGCGCAGTGGGTGTACCTGGCTTCTGCGGTGTTATGGTTGTTACTCGTGCCGATGATGTTGGCTTATGGCTGGCAGTTGAAGTCGGCGGTGTTGCGTTTTCCTATGGGGTTGCTGGTATTAGTGCCGTTGTGGGCAGCACTGGTAGAGTTGCGTACGCATAGTGCAGGCTTGGTACTGGTGTTGATGGGTGTGGTGTGGATAGCCGATAGCGCAGCCTATTTCACTGGTCGACGTTTTGGCAAACATAAATTGGCGCCAACGATTAGCCCAGGTAAAACTTGGGAAGGTGTGGCAGGTGCTGCAGTAATGTTGGCGATTTATATTGCAATAGTGCTTGGCGTTTTACACAGCGCTAGTTTTAATGCCTGGACATGGTTGCTACCAATTGCGATATTAGGTGGGTTGATGCTGTATTTGAGCATCATAGGAGATTTGTTTGAGTCTTGGATTAAGCGCATAGCCGGGGCAAAAGACAGTGGCACTATTTTGCCTGGGCATGGTGGAGTGTTGGATAGAATTGATGCATTAACTTCTACCTTGCCGATTGCAGCGCTGGTGTTATTGCATGCGGATATGGCGCAAATGATAGGATGAATAAAGTGCAAAATTTATGCATATTAGGCGCGACAGGCACGATAGGAGTAAATACCCTGGATGTAGTGGCGCGGCATCCTGAACGCTTTAATGTAGTGGCATTGACGGCAAGTACACAGTTGGAAAAATTGGTTGCGCAATGTGTGCAGCATCGGCCTCGTTATGCGGTGGTGATGGATGAAGCAAGCGCGATTAAATTGCGTGGATTGCTGGCTGATGCCGGTGTGCAGGCAGAAGTGTTGTTTGGAATATCAGCGTTGGAACAGGTTGTGGCGCTGCCCGAAGTTGATACGGTGATGGCGGCAATCGTTGGCGCAGCTGGGTTACGTCCTGCAATGGCAGCTGCACATGCGGGCAAACGAATTTTGCTGGCGAATAAAGAAACATTGGTGATGGCTGGCAGTCTGTTTATGCAGGCTGTGGAAGCAGGCGGCGCAACATTGTTACCCATAGACAGTGAACACAATGCGATATTTCAATCATTACCGCGCGAATTTAATGGCGATCTGGCAGCATGCGGTGTGCGCCGTATTTTGTTGACTGCATCGGGTGGTCCTTTCCGTACTATTCCTTTAGCCGACTTGGCGACTGTTACCCCTGATCAGGCTTGCGCGCATCCTAACTGGGTGATGGGCAGAAAGATTTCGGTTGATTCCGCGACGATGATGAATAAAGGTCTGGAAGTTATTGAGGCGCATTGGTTATTTAATGCTGCGCCTGCGCAGATAGAAGTGGTTATTCATCCGCAAAGTGTGATTCATTCCATGGTGGATTATTTAGATGGTTCAGTGATTGCGCAATTGGGTAATCCCGATATGCGTACACCGATAGCTTATGCTTTAGGCTTTCCTGAGCGTATAGATTCAGGCGTATCAGCGTTGGATTTATTTGGGCGTGGTTTGACCTTTGAAGCGCCCGATTATCAACGTTTCCCCTGTTTAAAACTGGCGTTCGATGCGTTAGCACAGGGCGGAATGTTGCCTGCTGTGCTAAATGCGGCAAATGAATCTGCTGTCGCTGCATTCCTGGCCGGGCAAGTTGGCTATCATGCTATAGCGGCGAGTATCGAATACGCATTGGCACGAGCGATGTCTGGTGAACCAAGTTCGCTGGATGATTTGATTGCGGCTGACGCGCAAGCGCGGCTTGATGCAGATAGTTACTTGCAAAAACAGGCAGCATAATGCAATTTTTAGGCACTTTGATTTCTTTCGTTGCGGCATTGGCAATATTGGTTGTTGTGCATGAGTCAGGGCATTATTTAGCTGCGCGATGGGTAGGCGTTAAGGTGTTGCGTTTTTCGGTAGGTTTCGGACAGCCATTATTGATTAAACGTTGGGGGGCAGATGCGACGGAGTGGTCTATTGGTGCGATACCCTTAGGCGGTTATGTCAAGATGCTGGATGAACGCGAAGCACCAGTGGCTGAACATGAACTGGGTCGAGCATTTAATCGCCAGACTGTTTGGGCACGGATGATTATTGTTGTAGCAGGGCCTGTAGCCAATTTGCTGCTTGCCGTCCTGCTGTACTGGGGTGTTTTCCTGCACGGTGTGCCAGCTATTAAGCCGATATTGGCAGAACCACTGCTACAAACTGCAGCGGCTATGGCGAGTTTGCATGATGGTGATGAGATTACGGCTATTGATGATCAGCCTGTGCGTAGTTGGGCGGATGTGAACTGGGCATTGCTTCGAGATGTATCAGAAAAGACACAGGTTGTTGTTAAATTGGATGGCGGTGGTACACGCATTCTGGATGTCACTGGCGCGAGTTTGGGCGACGGTAAGGTTGAAATTGCCACCCAATTGGGCTTGAAATTGTTCGAACCGGCTATTCCGGCAGTCGTTGGTAAAGTCCTGGAAGTAGGTGCTGCGCAGCGATCAGGTTTGCGCGTTGGGGACGAAATATTGCAGGTTAATCAGCATGCTGTGACACAATGGGCAGATTTTGTAAGCTGGGTGCGTAACCATGCGGGACAGACATTGGTCGTGACTGTTATGCGGGGTTCGCAGCAGATAGACTTGAATCTGACACCTGAAAGCGTAACTGAGGCGGGTGCTGTTGTCGGTAAGATAGGCGCTGGCCCTGATGTTGATGCAGCTGTATTTAAAGATATGATGACAACATTGGATTACTCGGTTGGCGGTGCTTTGCAAGAGGGCTTTGCTAAAACCTGGCAAATGTCGATATTCAGTTTGCAAATGATGGGGCGTATGATTACCGGTGAAGTGTCCTGGCACAATTTATCTGGCCCATTGACGATAGCGGATTATGCAGGGCAGTCGGCGCGCAATGGCTGGATGTCTTTTGTAGGATTTTTAGCGCTGGTTAGCATCAGTTTAGGGGTGTTGAATTTATTGCCGATTCCATTATTGGATGGCGGGCATTTGATGTATTATATTGTCGAAGCGGTTAAGGGAAGTCCCGTGTCTGATCGTATTATGGAATTAGGGCAAAGATTTGGTATGGCAGCACTGTTTACGATGATGGTGTTTGCTTTTTATAACGATATTACTCGTTTATTAGGTTCTCAATAATGCAAATTAAACTGATTGCTGCGCTGGTAACTAGCGTTTTGGCTATTTCGGCGCAAGCCGCAGACGGATTCGTGGTGAAAGATATCCGTGTTGAAGGTTTACAACGTACTGAAGCAGGAACTGTATTTAGTTATTTGCCTGTTAAGGTAGGTGAGACATTAGATGCGGACAAGTCTGCTGCGGCGATTAAGGCTTTGTTTGCGACAGGCTTCTTCAAAGATGTGCGTTTGGAAGAACAGAATGGTGTGCTCATTGTGGTCGTTGAAGAGCGTCCAGCGATTGCGAAAATTGATATCGTTGGGAGTAAAGATCTTACTGCCGATCAAATTAAAGATGGTTTAAAGCAATCGGGACTGGCTGAAGGACGTATTTTTGATAAGGCGATGCTGGACAGGGCTGCACAGGAAATTAAACGCCTGTATTTTGGTCGTGGTAAGTACGCAGTAGAAATTGATACTACGGTAACGCCAATGGAACGTAATCGCGTTGCAGTCGCGTTCAATATTAAGGAAGGTGACGTCGCCAAGATACGCCAGATTAACATCGTAGGTAATAATGTATTCCCAGAGAAAAAATTGCAGGGGTTGTTTCAGTTAAGCACGCCGGGCTGGTTTAGCTGGTATAGCAAAAACGACCAGTATTCCAAACAGAAATTAGCTGCAGATATAGAAACACTAAAGTCTTTTTACCTTAACCAAGGCTATTTAGAGTTCAATGTGGACTCTACACAGGTCTCAATTACGCCAGATAAAAAAGATATTTATTTAACGGTAAATATTACTGAAGGCGAAAAATATACTGTTTCTGACGTTAAGCTGGCGGGCGAGATGATGGTGCCACAAGCTGAGTTGCAGAAATTGATCAGCGTTAAGGCCGGTGATGTTTTTTCGCGTGAAGCACTGACAGAAACCTCAAAGAAAATTGGTGACAGACTGGGTAACGATGGCTATGCGTTTGCCAACGTTAATGCTGTTCCTGAAGTGGATAAGGAAAAACATACAGTTGCATTTACTTTCTTTGTTGATGCAGGACGCCGGGTTTATGTTAATCGTATTAATATCAACGGCAATACTCGTACGCGAGACGAAGTTGTGCGTCGTGAATTCCGCCAAATGGAAGGCGCCTGGTATGCGGCAGATAAAATTCAGCGCTCACGTGAGCGGGTAGAACGCTTAGGCTATTTTAGTGATATCAATGTAGAAACGCCTGCTGTAGTTGGTACAACAGATCAGGTAGATGTGAATATGAGCCTTACTGAAAAAGCTACGGGCAACATTATGGTCGGCGCAGGCTTTTCATCTTCAGAAGGTCTGATTTTATCTGGTTCAATATCACAGAATAATCTGTTTGGTAGCGGGAATGCCTTAGCTGTAAAGATTAATAGCGGTGGTATAAATAAAGTCTATTCAGTTTCTTATACCAACCCGTACTTTACGCCTGACGGCTTAAGCATGGGCTACGATTTGTATCGTCGCGACACCGATACGACCAGTTTGTCCTCTGTTTCCAGTTATAAAAATAGTACAACAGGTGTAGGGGCTAGACTTGGCATTCCATTGAATGAAAAGGATGCGTTAAGTTTAGGTATGTCGGTGGAACATGCTGTATTGACAGTTAATTCCAGTAGCCCTATTCAGTATCAGAATTTCGTGAGTGAATATGGCAATGCTAATAATACCTTGTTGTTGAATATAGGTTTTGCTCGCGATAGTCGTGATAGTCTGACTTATCCAACCAAGGGTATGTTGCAACGTGTATATGGTGAAGTAGCAGTTCCACCAGGCAGTTTGAAGTACTACAAAGTTAATTATCAACAACAATGGTTTAAGCCATTGAGTAAAACCTTTACATTGATGTTGAATGGCGAGTTTGGTTACGGTGGTGGTTATGGTACTAACACTGATTTGCCGTTCTTCAAGAATTTCTATGCAGGTGGTGTGAGCTCTGTACGTGGTTATGACACAGGGACGATAGGTCCTAAATACTGGGATACTACATCTGGCCAATTAATCGCATTGGGTGGTAATGAACGTGTGGTTGGGAATGCAGAGATCCTGTTTCCTATGCCAGGTTTGGAAAATGATAAATCAGTACGTTTGAGTGCCTTTGTTGATGCTGGTGCGGTGTTTGGGCCTGGTAATCAAGAGAATGTAAATGGTGTTGGAGTAAATGATGGTTTGTATAGTAAATTCTCATTCCAGGATATACGCTTCTCAACAGGTATGGCAGTTAATTGGGTATCGCCAGTGGGTCCACTGAAATTCAGTTTAGGCATGCCGTTGAATCCGCAACCTTCTGATAAGAAACAAGTATTCCAGTTCACTATGGGTCAGGTATTTTAAGGGGTAAATTTTGAATAAAGTAGTACTCAAGCAGTTGGTTGTAGCGGTAAGTCTATTGGTTAGTAGTGTAACAGCGATGGCTGATATGAAAATTGGCTTTGTGAATACTGATCGTGTATTTCGCGAAGCGCCTATTGCTTTGGCAGCGCAAAAGAAACTTGAAAAAGAGTTTTCTGGTCGTGATGCTGATTTACAGAAAATGGCTAAGCAAGCTCGTGATTTACAAGCACAGCTGGAAAAAGATGGATTGACTATGTCTGATGCTGATAAGCAGCGTAAAGAGCGTGATTTGGCTAATCTGAATCGTGATTATCAGCGTAGCGTACGTGAATTTCGTGAAGATTTAAATGTTCGCCGCAATGAAGAGTTAGTTAAGGTTCAGGACAAAGCACGTAAAGCTATTCAAGCTTACGGCGAATCTGAAAAGTACGATGTTATTCTTGAAGATGTGATTTATTTCAGTCCAAAAATTGACATTACCGACCGCATTATTCGTTCTTTGAGTCAGTAATGCTGTGGCGCATGCAATTAGTTACAGTCTTAAGGAATTAACTGAACAACTGGGTGGTTCTGTACAGGGTAACGCGTCAGTTTGTGTTACTCAAGTTGCGAGCCTGGCTCAGGCGCAGTCACAGCATATTGCATTTTTAGCTAATCCTAAGTATCGCGAACAGTTAGCCAGCAGTCATGCTGGCGCTTTCATTTTAGCGCGTGATATGGTCGGTGTTACTGATAAACCATGTATCCTGGCGGATAATCCGTACACTTATTTTGCTAAAGTTTCGACTTTATTTAATCCACCATTGCGTGGTGAACTCGGTATACATGAGCGAGCAGTAATACACCCCAGCGCAGTTATCGGTGCAGGGGTAAGCATCGCTGCCAATGTGGTCATAGAGCGAGACGCAGTCATAGGTGCGGGTAGCAGTATTGCTGCAGGGTCGGTGATCGGTCAAAGTGTGCAGATTGGTACGAATGCATTGATATATGCGAATGTCACCATTTATCCCTCATGTGTCATTGGTAGTAACGTGATCTTGCATTCAGGCTGCGTCATCGGTGCGGATGGTTTTGGTTTAGCGCCAGAAGCTGGACGGTGGTTAAAAATCCCGCAAATTGGGCGGGTAATTATTGGCGATGATGTTGAAGTCGGGGCTAATACCACCATAGATCGTGGTGCACTGGATGATACGGTAATACACGACGGGGTGAAGCTGGATAATCAAATTCAGGTTGCACATAATGTCCACATTGGTGAGCATACGGCTATCGCTGCGTGTACTGGTATAGCAGGTAGTGCGCATATCGGGGCACACTGCACGATAGGTGGTGCAGCGATGATATTCGGTCATATTGAAATTGCTGACAAGGTTAATATTTCAACGAATACCTTGATTACTAAATCACTTCCTAAGGCGGGAACTTATACTTCCGCCTTGCCATTCTCGGAACACAGTGAATGGTTAAAAAATGCAGTACAAATGCGCCATTTAGACAGCATGGCAAAACGCCTGCGCGCTTTAGAACAACAGTTAGCCAGTATGGAGAAAAAAAATGACTAGTATGGATATTAATGAAATTATGGCGTATTTGCCGCATCGTTATCCGTTTTTATTGGTAGATAGGGTAATTCATTTAGAACCTGGCAAAGAAATTATTGCGCTGAAAAACGTCAGTATGAATGAACCGTTCTTTGCAGGGCATTTTCCTAAGCATCCTGTTATGCCGGGCGTGTTGGTATTGGAAGCATTGGCTCAAGCCGCAGCTTTGTTATCGTTCAAGACCGTAGGTAATCCTCCTGATAGTGACGCTGTAGTCTATTTTGCTGGTATCGATGGTGCGCGCTTTAAAAAACCTGTTATGCCTGGCGATCAATTAACCTTGCATGTAGAGATTTTGCGTAACCTGAAAGGCATCTGGAAATATGCAACTTATGCTGAAGTGGACGGTCAGCGTGTGGCTGAAGCTGAAATGATGGCGACGTTGCGTTAATGAAGTGGTTAGTTAAATGATACATAACACAGCCATTATCCATCCTAAGGCACAGATAGCTGAAGGCGTCAGTGTCGGTGCTTATAGCATCATTGGTGAGTATGTCACGATTGATACAGGTACTACCATAGCACCACATGTGGTAATCAATGGGCATACCACTATAGGTCGTGATAATCAGATATTTCAGTTCTGTTCACTGGGTGAAGTTCCGCAAGACAAAAAATATGCGGGGGAGCCTACACGTCTGGAAATCGGTGATCGTAATATCATCCGAGAGTTTTGCACATTCAATATTGGTACAGTGCAAGATACAGGTGTAACACGCATAGGCAATGATAACTGGATTATGGCCTATGTGCATTTAGCGCATGATTGCAATGTTGGTAATCATACTGTGTTTGCCAATAATGCATCGCTCGCAGGGCACGTTGAAGTGGGTGATTATGCAATTCTAGGTGGCTTCACTGGCGTTCATCAATTCTGCAAGATAGGTGCACATGTGATGACGGGTATTTCCAGCGTCATCTTCAAAGATGTACCACCATACCTTTTAATAGCAGGTCAGCCCGCTGCACCACATGGCATGAATAATGAAGGCTTAAAGCGCCGTGGTTACTCAACTGTAGCGTTGGCAGGCTTAAAACTTGCCTATAAGATATTGTATCGTGAAGGATTGACACTGGCCGAAGCGCAAGTGCAGCTGGCAGCGTTGGCGCAAGAGGTTCCTGAAGTGCAGCCTATGGTTGATTTCCTGGTGAACTCGAAACGCGGCATCATTCGGTAGTATGGCATGAGCAACCAACGTCCACCGCGTATTGCGATAGTTGCAGGCGAGGCTTCTGGCGATTTGCTGGGTAGTCATTTGATTCAGGCTATTAAAGCGCATTGCCCCAATGCCGAGTTTTACGGTATTGCTGGCGCCAAGATGGTATTTGCAGGTGCACGCAGTCTGTATCCTATGGAAAAGCTATCGGTTAATGGCTACGTCGAAGTTATTAAACATCTGCCTGAATTGCTCAAGATACGGCGTAATCTTAAAAAAACGATATTAGCAAATCCACCAGATTTGTTTATAGGCATTGATGCACCAGATTTTAATCTGGGATTAGAGGCCTCACTTAAATCCCATGGTATTCCTACTGTACATTATGTCAGCCCGTCTATATGGGCGTGGCGTGGTGGACGTATCAAAAAAATTGCCAAAGCCGTTAGTCATATGCTCGTTGTGTTTCCTTTTGAAGCGGTAATTTATCAAAAAGCAGGCATACCGGTGACTTATGTCGGGCATCCGTTAGCAGATACCTTGCCTGCGCAACCTGATCGTGATGGCACCCGTGCGCGCTTGAATTTGCCCATTGCACAGCCGATTATTGCCCTATTGCCTGGAAGTCGCGTTGGTGAGCTCAAACAGCATGCGCAATTATTCGTAGAGACTGCACAACTGATCCAGGCTCGTAATCCGCAAGTACGTTTTATAACCCCCTTGATTAGTCGTGCAACGCGTGAAATTTTCACCGCAGCCATGCATGCCTGCGAGCATTTACCCAATATACAAATCATGATAGGTCACGCAGATTATGCGCTTGCTGCAGCTGATATTGCACTGATTGCATCAGGTACGGCAACGCTGGAAGCAGCCTTGTTAAGACGTCCTATGGTGATTACTTATCGAGTGCCTAAAATCACTGCCTATTTGATGCGCAGACAAGCCTATTTGCCCTGGGTAGGGTTACCTAATATTTTGGCGAACCGTGAAGTCGTGCCTGAATTAGTGCAGGAAAATGCTACCGCGCCGCAGTTAGCTGATGCGCTGATGGCATTGCTGGAAGATAAAACACGGCGTGCAGAGATAGAAACTGAGTTCACTCGACAATATGTATCACTCAAGCAAAATACAGCTGAAAAAATGGCCGCAGCGATATTGCCTTACTTAAAATGCGATTAATCTGCGGGGTAGATGAAGCCGGTCGTGGTCCTTTGGCAGGTGCTGTTTATGCTGCGGCTGTCATACTCGATCCCAATAAACCTATTGTCGGACTTAACGATTCTAAGAAATTGAGTGCCAAGCGCCGTGATGCTTTGGAAGTGTTGATCAAGGAGCATGCTTTGGCATATGCGGTAAGCTTTGCAACTGCCGCGGAAATTGACGAGATTAACATTTTGCAAGCGTCGATGCTGGCGATGCGGCGTGCGATTGAGGCTTTAGCTATACAGCCAGACGAAGTACTTGTCGATGGCCTGCATTGTCCTGCGACGAAATTACCTAGTCGAGCTATCGTTCAGGGAGATGCGCTGGAGCCATGCATATCGGCGGCATCAATCCTGGCAAAAACTGCACGTGATCGGGAACTAATGCGTTTACATGCACTCTACCCACAGTATGGTTTCGATCAGCATAAAGGTTATCCGACGGCGGCGCACAGGGCAGCGCTTGTTAGGTTTGGTATTACGCCAGAACATAGGCTAAGCTATGCACCTGTCAAAAAAATAGTGCAGCAAGTTGAAATTGATTTTTAGGGATAAATAATGATAATTGCAAAGTTTTTACATGTGTTAAGTGTTGTAATTTGGGTGGGCGGAATGTTTTTTGCGTATATGGCTTTACGCCCTGTTGCAGCAGAACGCTTAGAGCCACCACAGCGTTTGAGCTTATGGGAAGGTGTGTTTGGTCGTTTCTTTCCGTGGGTATGGGGTTCAGTTGCAATCATTCTGGGTACGGGCATGCATATGATGTTTAGTATGGGTATGCCGCCAACACATTATGTTAGCTTGATGTTCGTGCTGGGTGTGATCATGATGCTGTTATTCGCGCATGTGTTTTTTGCACCCTACAAACGTTTGAAGCGAGCTGTTGCTGCAAAGGACTGGCCGGCTGGTGGAGCGGCATTGGGACAGATCCGCAAGTTGATTGCAATTAATTTAACACTGGGTTTAGTCACCGTTACTGTGGCAACTTTAGGCGTTTATTTAGGCTAATTTGTGATTATGAAATCCAGTCTGACATGGGTGTTAATTATATGGCTGGCGCTACTGCAAGGTATGGCGCCGCTGTTGCATGCACATGTTCATGATTTATCCAGTCCTGGCAAAATTCATATGCCAAATCTGGAAATTGATACAAATCACATGCCTGCCGAATCAGGTATGTATCAGATGAAAGCAAACCTTGCCGAAGAAGATGCAATAGGTATGGAATCGGTAGGGAAAAATGAGTTGGACATCAGTGTTATGGATGTGTTTTTACTCGTCGCTATTCTTGTGCTCGCTTTGTTACCTGCACCAGCTTTGGTGTGGACAAGTTTATTCCGTATTCCTGCTGTATTCCGTACTCCATCTTACGCACTACCCTGGTCACTCGCACCTCCAACCTCACACGTTTAGATTTACTCCTATTGTTAACCGACAATAGGTGACTATTTTTTGTGTGAGGATATACCATGAAACGCATTATTTTTGCTGTTGCATTGAGCACAGCAGTTACGGCTTATGCCGCTGATCAATTGGCATTTACTGCCAAACAACTACAAACATTGGGTATCGTTACCACCCCAATTAGCAGTAGCCAATCAACAACCAGTTTAAGTTACCCTGCAATGGTAGCAATACCAGCAAATCAGGAGCGCATAGTTGCCGCGCCTATGATGGGGATGGTGAGTCGTATCTGGGTCACAGCGAACACGCAGGTTAAAGCAGGTCAACCACTGGCAAGCTTATTGAGTCCAGATTTGGCGCAAGCACAAGGTGGGCTGGTGCAGGCGGCAGCGCAGGCACAACTGGCACAGGCACAAATGCAGCGTGATGATAAATTATTGGCTGATGGCATTATCCCCGCATCACGCCAGCAAACGACTCGGGCAAACTATTTGTCTGCACAGGCGATGCTGACACAACAGCGCCAATCGCTTCGTATGTTAGGCGTGCCAGCCAGTACCATCTCGCAAATGGAGCACGGAACTGCACGTAGTGCAGAATTGCAACTGGCATCGCCGATATCTGGTGTGGTGTTGGAGGCCAATGTCACAGCCGGTCAACGCGTTGATACCACCACGGCTTTATTCAAAATCGCTCAAATGCGCCCGTTGTGGCTGGTGATACAAGTGCCTAGTCAGTTGGCAGCCAATATTAAAGTTAACGACACGGTAAGTCTGGTCGGACGTACTGCAACGGGTCGGGTATTGTCGATTGCACAAAGCGCTCAGGCTTCACAAACTGTCACCGTGCGTGCAGAAATTAGCGGGGATTTGGATGGGCTGATGAGTGGGCAAGCCGTTGAAGCCAAAATCAGTGGGCATGCAGCCACTGCAGCTTGGCAGGTTCCTGCAAGTGCAATTGTATATCAGCAGAATAAACCCTATGTATTCGTACGTGATGCACACGGATTCCATCCAGTTGCGGTACAAGTATTAGCCCATACGGGAACGATGGCGAGTATTTCGGGCAAGTTATTGCCCACCGACATGATTGCTATCCAGGGTGTTGCGCAGATTAAGGCGGTGTGGACTGGCGTAGGAGGCGAATAATCATGTTAGATAAACTCGTCGCTTTTGCCCTCTCCAAGCGGCTGTTGATATTAATATTGACCGCTATTTTGATCGGTACTGGCTGGATGGCTTTTCAGCAGTTGCCGATAGATGCCTTTCCTGATGTATCGAGCACGCAAGTTAAGCTCATCATGAAAGCCCCAGGCATGACTCCTGAAGAAGTCGAAGCGCGTATTGTTGCGCCGATAGAAACAGAAATGCTGGGCATACCCAAGCAGCAAATATTACGCTCTATTTCTAAGTATGCATTGGCCGACATTACCATCGATTTTGCCGAAGGCACCGATATTTATTGGGCTCGCCAGCAAGTTGCTGAACGTTTAGCCAATGTGCAGAGTAGCCTACCCATAGGCAGTTCAGGCGGATTAGCACCAATTACTACGCCGCTGGGTGAGATGTTTATGTTTACCGTTGAAGGTGGCGGATTGTCGCTCGAGCAGCGGCGTTCACTGCTGGATTGGGTAATTCGTCCACAACTACGTACTTTGCCTGGTGTGGCTGATGTGAATACGTTGGGTGGCATGGTGCGTACGTTCGAAGTCGTACCAAACAATGCTCAGTTAGCAGCGCGAGGCGTGCAGTTGAATGATTTGCAACGCGCACTGGAACTGAATAATCGAAATGATGGTGCAGGGCGTTTGCGTGCAGGTGAAGAAGTATTGGTTGTGCGTGTTGAAGGTGCAATTAAGACCTTGGATGACGTACGTGCCATCGTTATCACAAACCGCGATGGCGTGCCTGTGCGTGTGGGTGACGTGGCAGAAGTCCAGGTCGGCAGCTTGACTCGTTATGGCGCAGTGACCAAGGATGGTCGTGGTGAGGCGGTAGAAGGCCTGGTGCTGGGGTTAAAGGGTGCTAATGCACGGCAAGTGGTTGCTGCCGTACAGGAGCGACTGATTGAGATTGATAAAGGGCTGCCTGCAGGCGTGCACACCAAAGTATTCTACAACCGGGGCGGTCTGGTTGATCGCGCGGTGGGGACAGTGGCGGAAGCTTTGGCAGAAGCGATAGTGCTGGTGGTGATATTGTTGGTTCTGTTCTTAGGTAATTTGCGGGCCGCTGTGCTGGTTGCAGTGGTATTGCCCTTATCTGCCTTATTCACATTCATTCTCATGCGCCAATTTGATATGTCGGCGAATCTCATGAGTCTGGGCGGGCTGGCGATAGCGATTGGTATGCTGGTCGATGCGGCGGTTGTTGTGGTGGAAAATATCGTCACCCATCTGGCGCATGATAAGACGGCTGAAAAACTGCATCTGATTTATCGTGCAGTTGGTGAGGTCATCACCCCTGTAGCATCTGGTGTGCTGATTATCATTATCGTGTTCTTCCCCTTACTGACGCTACAAGGACTGGAAGGCAAGCTGTTTATTCCTGTTGCACTGACCATAGTATTTGCTTTGGCAGGTTCATTATTGCTGTCATTGACGTTGGTGCCTGTGCTAGCTTCCTGGCTGCTGAAACAGGGTGCGCATAGTGACCCTTGGCTGGTGCGTAAGGCTATGGCGATTTATGAGCCTGCTTTGGTGTGGAGTCTTGCACACGCGCGTACGGTAGTTATCGCCGCAGTATTGGGTTTGGTAGCAACAGCAGGGGTTTATACCCTGATAGGTAAAACCTTTATGCCGGTGATGGATGAGGGTGATGTGATTCTGCAACTGGAAAAATTACCATCTATCAGCCTGGAAGACTCGGTGAAACTGGATCTGCGTATACAGCAAGCACTCATGCGTGTGCCTGAAGTCAAGGGTGTCGTGGCGCGGACAGGTTCGGATGAACTGGGATTAGATCCTATGGGTTTGAACCAGACTGATACCTTCCTCGTACTTAAGCCTCGTGATCAATGGCGCAAGCCTGATAAACCCTGGTTAATTGATCAGTTGCGCACGGTGATGCAGGATTTCCCCGGGGTGACGATATCATTTACACAGCCGATAGAAATGCGCGTGTCGGAAATGCTGACAGGCGTGCGTGGTGATTTGGCTGTGAAAATCTTTGGTACGGATCTGGCTCAGTTAAATCAGTTGGCAGGTCAAGTTGAAGGCGTGCTCAAAGCCATCCCTGGTGCTGAAGACGTTATTACGGTTAAAAATGATGGTGTGCAATTCTTGCAGATCAAAGTTGACAGGCTGGCAGCTGGGCGGTTTGGCTTGAATACCGATGACATCCAGAATGACCTGCGGGCGCAAATCGAAGGCAAGCAGCTAGGTGTGGTGCTCGAAGGTGTGCGTCGTACACCGTTGGTATTGCGTGGCGGGGAAGCCGTGCGTAATTCGCCGGAACAGTTTGCGGCGATGCGCATCACCTTGCCAGATGGTCGCAGCATACCGTTATCCGAAATCGCCCATTTGCAGCGTGTTGATGGTCCGGTGAAAGTGGATAGAGAAAACGCTCGCCGTTATGTCGTGGTACAAGCCAATGTGCGTGGGCGTGATTTGGTGGGCTTTGTCGATGAGGCTAAGCGTGCTGTGGCGAGCAAGGTATCGTTGCCCGCAGCCTATAGCATCGTCTGGGGCGGACAGTTTGAGAATCAGCAACGTGCGGCTAAACGTCTGGCTATCGTCGTACCGATCGCGCTGATGATGATATTTTTGCTGCTCTATGCCACATTTAATTCACTGCGGTTAGCGCTGTTGGTGCTGACCAATGTGCCATTTGCGCTCATAGGGGGTGTGTTTGCCTTGTGGCTATCAGGTGAATATATGTCTGTACCCGCATCAGTCGGCTTTATCGCCTTGCTGGGTATAGCCGTGCTCAATGGTGTGGTGTTGGTCAGTTATTTCAATCAGCTTATCGAGACTGGCATGGATATCAGTCAAGTTGTGGTTGAGGGTGCGAAACGCCGGCTGCGTCCGGTGCTGATGACAGCGATGATCGCTGCATTCGGCTTGTTGCCCTTGGTGTTTGCCAGCGGTCCAGGCTCTGAAATTCAGAAGCCGTTAGCGATTGTGGTGATAGGTGGTTTAGTCACCTCTACCTTGCTGACCTTGGTCTTACTTCCTATTTTGTATCGTCGTTTTGGCTTTGCCAAAGTGGCGGTGGAGGCTTAAATGAAAAAAATACTATTTTTAGCGGTGATGATGAGCTTACCCGCTTATGCAGACAGCTACATGAGTCCACCTGATTTACCCTCTCTGGCTGCCGTGACTACGGCATTGAATAACACGCCTACAGTACGTGCAGCAACGGCGAATCTGGGTGTGGAATCGGCCAATAATGACCGTCTGCGGGCGGGTGGGTATGAAACGGCTATCCGCCTGAATACGCAGCAACGTCATACCTTGATACCTGATCAGCGTTATAACGAATGGGACGTGGGCTTGGAACGCGCGTTACGTTTGCCGAATAAGGCGCGGTTGGATGCGCAACTCGGTGAACAAGGTATGGAGCAAGGTCATTTCGTGCTCGGCGACGCGCTGCATGAGTCTGGCCGTATGTTATTGACCAGCTGGTTTAACTGGTTGCGTGAGTTCTATCAAACCCAGCAATGGCAAGCGCAAGTAGATGGGCTGAAAACTCAGTTAGACGTGGTTAATAAACGCGTACGTGCAGGGGATGCCGCCAAACTTGACCAGCTTCAGGCAGAAGCTGCGTTAGCGCAGTCACAAGCACAGCTGGCCGATGCTGAGTTACGGCTGGCGACTGCAAAGAATGAGCTGAATCGACGATATCCAGCTATAGCGCTGCCAACCAAACCTGTGCTGCCACAGCCTGAACGAGTGACCGAATCATTGGATGTGTGGCAGCAGCGCAGTATGGCACACAACCATGAACTGGCTATTGCCCATAATGAAACCTTGCGTTATGGAACACTGTTGGAGCGTAGCGAAGCAGATAAAGTCCCAGACCCTAGTGTCGGTATACATTTTGCCAATGAACGTGGTGGTGAAGAAAAAATTATAGGGGTCAATCTCACTATTCCATTTACGGGCAGCGCTCGTTACGCAACTGCGCGTATGGCGGCGGCGAATCAGTTGGTTGCCAGTGAACGTGAAGCGGGAGTGCGTACCAAAATCGAGACCGAAACTGCCAATACCTGGCTCGCCACGCAATCTGCCTATGGTGCATGGCAAGCTAGTGAAGCAGCCAGTACTGCGATGCGCCGTCATGCTGACTTGATGACGCGCGCCTATGAATTGGGGGAAAGTGGGCTGACGGATGTGCTCAACGCGCGCCGCTTGACGCAGGACGCAGATTTGAATGCCATCAATACACGACTTGCGGCAGCGCAAGCGCGTTATCGTTTACTATTGGACACACATGCCTTGTGGCCGATAGATGCCGATGAAGAAGGGCATGATCCCGTCAAGTAAAAATCATATAAGGAGCAAAAAATGGCGTTCAGATCAATTTTGTTAGCCTGGTGTCTGATGTGGTTCGGATCGCTGGCACATGCACAATCGCCGCAGCTGGGTATAGTCATCATGCACGGTAAAGGCGGCTCACCGTCTGGATTAGTGAGTACGCTGGCTGAAGGTTTGCAAACACGGGGATATCTGGTGAGTAATCTGGATATGCCATGGTCTGGACGTCGTCATTATGATGTCGATGTAGCACATGCGCAGCGTGAAGTAGAAGCGGCAATACTTTCCTTGCGGCAACAAGGCGCGCAAAAAGTGTTTGTGGCCGGGCATAGTCAGGGCGGCGTATTTGCCATGTATCTGGCAGGGGTGCTGCCAGTTGATGGCGTGATTGCCATGTCACCCGGAGGTAATGTCGCCAGCGCTGGTTTCAGGGAAAAGCTGGGTGAGACTGTTGCGCAAGCCCGGCAATTGCAGGCAACAGGACAAGGGGATGTCACTGTGGGGCTGAATGATTATGAAGGCAGTCGTGGCTTATTTACTGTAATAACTACGCCGAATATATACCTGAGCTGGTTTGATCCTGAAGGTGCAATGAATCTGGAATATTCGGTTCTGGCTGCAAAAGTGCCCATTTTATGGACAGTAGCTAAAAATGATTATCCAGCTTTAAGACAGGTGAATATCCCGCTGTATAGCAAGCTGCCTGCTAATCCATCTAATCATTATTATGAATCAGACTCCGATCACAAGGGTGCACCTACTGCTGATATGGATGAAATAGTGAGATGGACGCATGAACTGAAATGAATTTGTGGCTATACATCCTCCTCCAGTCCGGCAGTTGTTTATGATGAGGATGTATAGATTTCATGCGCCGTTATCTACTACTTGTCTGCCTTAAATTGCCACGTACAACAAAATGTACCTTATCCACTTCTTGCCCAGCACTATCTAGCAACACCAGCATATGCTCACCTGACTGAGGGTGCCAGGGAGTATCGGCAGGCAATACGTTACCGTCCAGCTGCCACTGCATGGACGTATCAACTGGAAACATCTCGAAAAACACTGCCTGATTGGCAGGCGGTATATCCGGATCAAGTGCTAAAATTTCACCTGCCCCAGGGTAGCGAATGCGAGGACGCACACTGCCCGTCGGAGCAAGATTGATCACTGAGCTGGCGGTACCGGCAAGAAACCATTCGCGTCGCGGCGGTTCTACAGCAGGATTGAATCGTACATTCTGGGCGACAACACCCTGCGGTGCGGTTGGTGCCCGCCCAGGTGCAGCGCCATTGAGAAAATTCATGACCTCCAGCCAGACCGGTGCTGCGCCGCTGATGCCGGAAACGTCGCGCATGGCGTCGCCGTTAAAATTGCCTACCCATACACCAACGGTATAACGCTCGGAAAACCCGACGCACCAGTTGTCACGCATGTCCTTGCTGGTGCCGGTTTTGACGGCAGACCAGTAACGGGTTGCGAGTGGACTGTCCAGGCCGAAAGTAATAGCGCGTGCGCCGCGGTCTGAGAGGATGTCTCCCACCACAAAGGCAGCTGCCGGATCTATTACTTGCACTGCCTTGCCGCTGCTGCCGGGCGTCAAACTCAGTGTGCTGTAACGGCCACTATTTGCCAAGGTACGATAACCATCTACCAATTGCCACAAGCTCACTTCGGCAGAGCCCAGCGCTAGCGAATAACCGTAATAATCGCCATCCTCGGTCAGCCCGTCGAAACCTAGCGCATTCAAGCGATCGATGAATGTGTCGGTACCTACCAGCATCAGCGTTTTCACTGCCGGCACATTGAGCGATCCGCTCAGCGCCAGCCGCGCGCTGACCATACCTTTGAACTCATGATCATAATTCTGCGGCACATACAGACCGTTGGGCGTAGACAAATTAACTGGCGCATCGTCGATCAGTGAGGCCGCTGTCAGCAGGCGCTGCTCCAGCGCCAGACTATAAAGAAAAGGCTTCAGCGTCGAGCCTGCCTGACGAGGAGCGAGCACGCCATCCACATAAATATTGCGTGAATTGGGGCCGCCGCTGACATAGGCCAGCACTTCGCCACTTTTGTTATCCACCACCAGCACAGCGCCTTCCTGTACATGGCTACCGGCTAGTCCGGCCAATTGTTCAAACAGCGATTGAGTAGCGAATTGCTGGGTAGCAGCATCCAGCGTCGAACGTACTGGTTGTCCGGCATCTTTGAGCAAGCGGCGGGCAACGTGGGGTGCCAGTGCGATTTCCGGTGCGATATTGAAAGCACGATCCAGACTGATGGCGGCTTTGGCTTGAATTGCCGTACACGACGTTTTTACCCCGGCGCTGATGGCGAGCTGGCAAGCGCGTTTTGCTACCGTGCCCGGCGTCGCATTAGGTGCGCGTAGCAAACTCGATAGTAACAAGGCTTCTGCCTCGTCCAGTCCGTCCGGTGTTTTATTGAACAAGCCTTTGGCTGCAGCGCCTATGCCCTGAAATTCGCCGCGAAAGCTCACCAGATTGAAATAAGCTTCGAGTATCTGCGGCTTGCTCCAGTTTTTTTCCAGCTCGCGTGCTGCCGCAATCTGATCCCATTTTTGCGTATAGGTGCGCTTGTTCTTCTTCGGCAGCAGTGCCGGATTCAGCTGGCTGACCAGTTGCATGGTTAACGTACTGGCGCCTCGCTGCCTGTCCTGAAACAACATGTCGACAGCCGCACTTGCCAGCGCTTTCCAGTCTACCCCCGCGTGTTCGTAAAAGCGTTTGTCCTCCGCCTGAATCACGGTTGTCAGCAGTATCGGTGAAATATCCTGCAATGGTGTCCAGTTGAGTCGACGTATTTTCATGTCGATGCGCAACTGATCGATAACAACGTCATTGCGATCGAGTAGCGTAGCATCGGAAGGCACATAACCGGCCTTTACTTCGGCAAAAGTCGGCAATGCCGCATGTCCTGCTGCTGCTGTCAGCAGACCAGTCAGCAAAAGCCAGACATTGATCCAGCGTGAAGCCGGTCTTGAGAGTAATACCCGAATAACGTCCATGTCACTCCTGAATTTTCATATCCTGATTCGGAATTTCGCCGAACATTTCCGGCGCATACATGGCTTCGACCCGAGTGGCGGGCAGCTCGAAATGACCAGAATTATTCAGCCGCACGGTATATTCCACACTCCAGCTACCCTTAGGTACGAATGCATAATAGGCGCGGAAAGCCTCGAATGTGCGTTCCTCAAAAGCAGGCCAGACCCAGCCGCGTTTTTTCTCACCCTTGGCAAATATGGCCGAATCGCGTCCTAACCCCGTACCCAGCACCGATGCTCCGGCAGGGATAGGGTCGTCGACTACTACCCAGCTCATGTCCGACTGTGCTTCGAGATCGAGGTGTACGCGCAGCACGTCGCCCCGGCTCCAGCGGCCTTTTACCTTCTGTTCCAGCGCAGTTACCGTGCGCACTACATGGAAACCTGAGCTGAGCGGCTGTTTGAGCGGAATGGCAGCGCGACTTTCCACTGTTAGCCAAGGTTTGCCAGTGCCATTCTGCACAGCGTGCAAGGTTTGCGATGTTGCCGGCCAGTTGAAAGCTAGATCGCCACCCTTGGCGTGCTGGCTCCAGTCCAGGGTTTTATCCTGTTGGCCGGACAGCGAGGCAACGGTCTTGCCTGTCACCGGCACGGCTTCGAACCGTTGCGAAAATTTCTCCAGCGCCAGCACGCCCCATGCATTGGCAACCGTAGTCTGCCAACGACCCTTGTGTTGCCGCCCAATGCTGCCACGTACCAGACGCGGCATATCTTTCTGCCATTGCGGGTTGTCCAGCAGGTCGAGTATGGCTCGATTGGCATTGACGTCGCCGGATATCATCAACCACCACAGATAATCGCTGCGTTCGGTAGCAAAGCCCATGGTCGTACCCTGGAAATTCAGGCGTGAACGGATAATGCCTTGCGCTTCCTGCATGCGTTTGTCGCGTTCTGCCAGTCCGGATGCATGCTTGAGCAGGTCGTACCAGTCCAGCACCGCCGAGGTCGGCCACAGGTTGGGTTCGATGGAGAAGGATTGTGTCATCTCATCGCCTACCTCCTGATAACGCGATAACGCTTCCAGTGCAGCGATCTTACGTATTGCCAGATCGGCAGTGGGCAGTGCGGAATAGCGACGCACGCGACCAGTTACAAAGCCATTAAGCGCCTTGTTCATGCGTTCGAGACTGGTATTGGGAATAGTCCAGCCAGCTTCATTTGCAATTGCCATCAGATAAGCGGTCAGGGTGTCGCTGCCTTCCTGCATCATTGGGAAATACTTAGCCATGCCGTCGTTGTCGAGATAGGCGGGCAGGCTGTCCATAACACGATCCCAGCGTTTCTGATCGCGCAATGCCACAGCCTGTGAAACTTGCTGTTCCAGACAGGTATATGGGTATGACGCCATGTAATCCTGTACTCCGGCCAATTCATCGGCGAGACGGCTCTGCATGTGCAACACTACGCCGCCGCGTTCGGGCAGTGCATCGGCGGGTTTGGCTACGGCTAATGCAAACGGCTGGTCGAGCTGCAACAGCGTGGCCTGATAAGTGC